>DASWME010000380.1:0-23590 GCA_036399915.1 Thermoanaerobaculia bacterium | reverse complement strand
AGGGGATCAGCCTCTGGAGAGCCCATTGGTGTTGGAGCGATTGACAACGGATTGGAGGTGTTGTTATTCTCTCCAACATGGACGCCACGCTGCTCCTCCGCGAGCGTCGCGTCCTTGGCGAAAGCGCTTTTGTGGAAGTGGTCGTGTGGAGGGTACCGTCGCCCGTACCCGGTAGCTCGCACGGTTTCAAGTACCGGCTGGCCTACGTGGTGGATGGCGAGTGTTTGTTGCGCTACGACAACGAGTCGGGAAAGGGCGATCATAAGCATGTCGGCGGGGTAGAGACAGCCTACGTGTTCACGACTCCGGCGCGGCTGCTCGCTGACTTCTGGAACGACGTTGACCGCTGGAGGTCCTGACATGCGCATCGTGACTTTGGGAGTCTCATCCCGCGAGGACCTCAATCGACGTGTATTGCGCGCCTTTGAGGGAGAGCCGCAAGGGGAATTCTTGAGCTTCGAGACTCCGGCGTTGCTCTTCAAGGTGCTCACGCAAAAACGATGGGAGCTGCTCTCCGCCATGACCGGTGCGGGACCCATGTCCCTGCGCGAGGCCGCCCGTCGGGTGGATCGAGACGTCAAGGCGGTGCATGGGGACGTCCACGCTTTGCTCAAAGCGGGCATCCTGGAGAAGACCGAAGACGGCCGGATCGTGTTCCCGTTCGATGCCGTGCGCGTCCAGTTCGTCCTGAAAGCGGCTTGATCGCGAGCGGCTGGCGACCGCTCCCGGCTCCCGCCGATCATGGCACCCATACCTTGACAATCTAGGGGAAGCCCGCGTACACTGCCTAGAGAGTCTAGGGGAGAGCCATGGCCCAGCCATCCAACAGCCTGCTCCACGGAACGCTCGACGCGCTGATCCTGAAGACGCTGGTCACCGGTCCGCGCCATGGCTACGCCATCGCGCGCTGGATCGAGGAGGCCACGGACGAGCTGCTGCAGATCGAAGAGGGATCGCTCTATCCCGCGCTCTACCGGATGGAGCGCAGGGGCTGGATCGAGGCCGAGTGGGGGAAGTCGGATCTGAACCGGCGCGCCAAGTACTACCGGCTGACGCCGAAGGGCCGCAAGCAGCTTGCGGTGGAGACGGAGCAGTGGGCGCGCTTCGCTGCCGCCGTCTCGAAGATCCTGCTGCCGGCCTGAATCGGGAGGGCTGACCGCGCATGGCTCTCTCGTGGCTGTGGAAGAAGAGCGTCGAAGACGAGGTGGCGGACGAGCTGGACTTCCATCTCGAGATGCGCACCCGCGAGCACATGGCGCGCGGCCTCGACAGGGCCACCGCGCGCGACGCCGCGCTCCGCCGGTTCGGCGACTTCGAGCGCGTGGCCAGAACCTGCCGCGACATCGGCAGGAGGAGGGACTCGGAAATGCGCCGCCGTGAAACCCTGGGAGAGCTGCGTCAGGACGTGACCTTCGCGTTGCGCCAGCTCGCCACCCATCCTGCGTTCACGCTGATCGCCGTGCTGACGCTGGCGCTGGGGATCGGCGCCACGACGGCGATCTTCAGCGTCGTCCATGCCGTGGTGCTGCGCCCGCTGCCGGTGGCCGACCCGGACCGGCTCGTCTACGTCTCCAGCCAGTGGAAAGACTTGCGGTCCACCCTCTCGGCCGGAAACTACACCACGCTGGCGGCCGAGCAGCGCGTCTTCGCGAGCCTGGCCGCCGCGCAGTTCTCCAGCTTCACCTTCGCCGAGGGGGAGTCGGCCGAGCGCACGTTGGGAAAGCGGGTCACGGCGTCCTTCTTCGACGTCTTCGGGGTGCCCCCGGAGCACGGTCGCGTGTTCGGCGCCGCCGAGGACCAGCCGGGGAGCGAGAAGGTCGTCGTCCTCAGCCATCGGCTGTGGGCCCGCCGGTTCGGCGCCGATCCTGGTGTGGTGGGCCGCGACGTGCGGCTGAACGGCGAGCCGTACACCGTCCTCGGCGTGATGCCGGCCCGGTTCGATCTCGCGGCGGACAGCGAGGAGCTCTGGGTGCCGATCGCCTTCACGCCCGAGCGCAAAGCCATGCATGACGAGCACTACCTGGAGGTGGTGGCCCGTCTGCGCGACGGGGTCAGCGTGCCGGCAGCGGCGAAGGATCTGGAGCTCATTGCCAGGGAGCTGCGGCGGACGCATCCGAACACCAACTCGGAACGCACCTTCCTCGTCGAGCCCTTCCTCCGCCAGTTCGTCGGCGATATCCGCACCCGCCTTTTCGTGCTGCTCGGCGCCGTCGGCCTCGTGCTGCTGATCGCCTGCGGCAACGTGGCCAACCTGCTGCTGGCGCGGGGGGCGGCGCGGGCCCGGGAGTTGGCCATCCGGGCCGCTCTCGGCGCCGGCCGCGGCCGCATCGTCCGCCAGCTCCTCACCGAGTGCGCGATGCTGGCGGTCGTCTCGGGCGCTGCCGGGCTGCTGCTCGCCTAGTGGGGAGTGAGGAGCCTCGTGGCCCTCAGCCCGGCGGGCGTGCCGCGCCTCGAGCAGGCCGGGATGAACGCGGCCGTCCTGGCGTTCACGCTCGCGGTGTCGATCGCCAGCAGCCTGGTCTTCGGCCTGGTGCCCGCGCTGCGGGCGGCGCGCTCTTCGGTGAGCACGGTCCTGAGCGAGGGCGGGCGGGGCTCGGTGGGGAGCGCCGGCCGCGACCGGCTGCGGTCCGCGCTGATCACGGCCGAGGTCGCGCTCTCGGTCCTCCTGCTGGTGGGCGCCGGGCTGCTCATCCGCTCCGCCATCGAGCTGCAGCGGGTCCGGCCGGGATTCGATCCCCGCGGGCTGCTCACGGCCCGCGTCTCGCTTCCCCCCGCCGCCTACCAGGAAAGCAGCCGCGTGGAAGCCGCCTTCCAGCGGCTCGCCGAGGCGGCGGCGCAGACGCCCGGCGTGCGGCTGGCGGCCTTGTCGACCCAGATTCCGTTGAGCTCCATCAACAGCACCAACGGCCTGGTGCCCGAGGGCAAGGCGCCCGTGGCGGAGAATGCGATCGATTCACGGCTGCACGTCGTGACGCCCGACTACTTTCGGGCCCTCGGGGTGCCCATCGTCCGCGGCCGCGCCCTGACCGCCGGCGACCGCCGGGGCGCGCAGAAGGTCATGGTGGTCAGCGAAACGCTGGCCGCCGCGCTCTTCCCGGGGCAGGACCCCACCGGCCGCCGCGTGGCCTGTTGTGAGGACGGACCCGATGGGCCGGACTACAAAATGATCGTGGGCGTGGCCGCGGACCTCCGCTCGCGGGGCCTGGCCGCGGAGAGCGTCCCCGAGTTCTACCTACCGATGGTCCAGGCCCCTCCTGAGGCCTGGAACTGGTTCCAGCGCTCGATGTTCCTGGTGGTGCGCGCGGCGGCGGGCCGGCCCGAGTCGCTGGTGCCGCCGCTGCGGCGGGTGGTCGCCGGCATCGATCCCGGCATACCGCTCTACGACGTGCGGACGATGGAGCAGCGGATGGCGGACTCGCTCGCCACGGCGCGGTTCAACACCCTGCTGCTGACCCTGCTCGGCTTCTTCGGTCTGCTGCTGGCCGCCGGCGGGATCTATGGAGTGATCGCCTACTTCGTGACCCAGCGGACCTCGGAGATCGGCGTGCGGATGGCGCTGGGAGCGACCTCGCGGGCGGTCACCCGGCTGGTGCTGCGGCAGGCCGCGGTCCCGGTGGCCGCCGGAGTGGTCCTCGGCCTCGCCGCCTCCGCGGTGGCGACGCGGGTGCTGGCGGCGAGCCTCGTCGGCGTCGGACGCATGGACCCGCTGACCCTGGCTGTCGTGGTCCTAGTGCTCGCGGCCACGGCGCTGCTGGCCAGCGTGGTCCCTGCGCGCCGCGCCACGCGGGTGGATCCCACGCGAGCGCTGCAGGCGGCATGAGGCGGAGTGGTAGCGGGCCTGGTCAGGAACCGGAGATCCTGCTCTCCGGGTCTTGGGTGAAGCATAGGGCGGTCGGTCGGTTCCCCCGCGCGTCCCCAAAGCCCGCCGGCGTCGATAGGAGGTCCGCCGCTGCCAACGCGCCAACTGCCGGTGCCGCCGGTCGAGCCGCCGGCGTCCCGACACCTCCCGCCGGCGACTCGACAAGGCCCGCCCGCGCGGCGAGAACAACCGCCCGCGCAGCGAGGACAACCGCCTGCGTCGCGAGAAGGCCCGCCGGCGCCGTTGGCTGGTCCGCCGCTGCAGGCGGGAGGACAAATTACTCAGGCGGCTGAGCTAATTGCGCAGGCGGCCGGTCCGCCGCTGCAGGCGGAAGGACAAATTACTCAGGCGGGAGAAGAAATTGCGCCGGCGGGAGGACAAATTACGCGGGCGGACGAGCCAACGGCGCGGGCGGAAGGCCCGCCTGCGCCGACCGCGTCAGGCGAGAGGGATCGGACTCAGGCGAACGCCCTGCGTTTCGTTGCAAGGCTGGCGGGACAAGGTCTTCGCGCGGCGCTATCAGGCCGCGCCTCCCTCGGTGCCCTGCACGAGCAGAGCCGGCTCCTCCCGGACCGTCCTTGTTAGCGCAGCGAAAACAAGGCTCCCCGGTTATTATCGCCGGCGGCCGACCTCGATAACAGCAGAATCGTGCTCCCTGCTTCTCCTTTACCTCTTGGGACGCCCTCGCGGGATCGCGCCGTCCGACCGAGCTCAAGGCAAACGAGCCATGTGGCTCCGCAGCCAGTCCGCCAACTCGCTCTCGGAGCACCGGCCAGCCGCCAGCGCGAGCATCGTGGAGACCACCTCGGCTTCGGGCGCATCGAGGTCCCAGCCGTTGAGACCCAGGAAGACGACCATCGTCAGGAAGGCGATGCGCTTGTTGCCATCGCGGTACGGATGGCTCGTGGCGATTCCGTAGCCATAGGCCGCGGCGAGCGCGGCGGGGTCGGAGACCGACTCGTAGGCCCACTTGTTGCGGGCGCGAGCGAGCGCGGACTCGAGGGCGTTCTCGTCCCGTATTCCTTGTAGCCCACCGTGCTCGCGCAACTGATCGAGATGGACCGCGTCGACGACTCGGCGATCCACCCAGATCGGCTCGTCCATGGCTTACTTGGCAAGCTCGCGCAACGCGTTCCGGTACTTCTTCGCCGCCCGCGAGGCGATCGCCAGCGCCCTCTCGACGCTAGGATCGTAGGGAGTGAGGAGGATGCCCTCCGCGGTCTCGATCGCAAGCACGCGGTCCCCAGGCGTGAGGTGGAGCCGATCCACCATGTCCTTGGGGAGCGTCGCGCTGACCGACCCGCCCGCTTGGCGCAGCTTCAGATCCTTGACCACACAGCCTCCGGAGTGAACCGACTCGATTCGGCTCACCCGCTCACTGTAGCACTTCGGTGCTACTGAGGGGAAGACGGCCTCAGAGGCTGGGGCGGCGATTGAGGGGACTCCACGAAAAGGATGGAACGGTCACCCACGGAGACGCCTCGGCGGCTGTTGAAGCCCTCTCACACGCTATTGCCCATTGCCTGCTGCGCCGCTTTCGCCAGGAACCCGCTGCGCGTCATGTGATGCTCGGCAGCATAGCGGTCGATCTCCCCCACCAATTTCGCCGGCAACGAGATGTTGAGGCGCACGCTCTTGGTGTTGACCTTCGTGAGGTCGATATCAAGGAGGAGCCAGAACCCACCCTCATACGCCGGATCCGCCGCCAACTTCTCAATAGCTGTAGGAGGCGGGATCTCTACGTCCTCGCCCTCGAAATGCACCTCGACCGCTTCCTGCGCCAAGCGCGGCAGCCCTTCCAATTCGTCAGTAGCCGAGAAGCATCCGAGAAAATCCGGAAACGACACTCCATACGCGCTCTCGGGGTCCTTGTGCACGTACACCGGGTACAACATCGTTCACCTCCAGTTCCAACCAGCCTGTCGGAAAATGTTGCGCAGCGTGCCGACCGGGAGATCCTTGCGTGGATGCGGAACGGTGACATGGCCAGGCTTGTCCGGATGCTTGAACTTCCGGTGATCGCCTTTACCACCCACGGCTCGACAGGCAGGGCTCGCCGGTAAGAAGAACGGCGACCTGCTGGCCGCTGCCTCGGATCGATTCGACGCCTTCATCACCATGGATCGAAGCCTTCAATGGCAGCAGAAGGTCCAGGCTTTTGATCTGGCAGTGGTGATCCTCCGTGCTCGCTCGAACAGCCTCCTTTCACTTCGGCCGCTAATTCGTGAGCTGCTCCGGCTGCTCTCCGTGATCGGTCCCGGCCAAGTTGTTCGCGTGGGGACATGACAAGAGCGCTCCGAGGGTTGAAGGCCAAGGATGGGAACCGGAGCCAAGGATGCGACCGAGGCATGGGCGCTCAGGTGAAAGCCGCCGGCAACAGCAACTCCCGCGACCTACAACCACCGCGCCCGTCCTCGAGTCTACCCGCGTCTCCAGCCTCATCCGCAGCTCCGAGAATTGATCTACGCTTCCGAGCCCTCGTCCTCTGGTGAGCTGGTCAGCCTCAGATTAGGGACATGTCGAAGCGAAGAAGGTATAATTCTCGTCGTAGACGCCAGCGCAGGCCGCGGCGGTGGTAGGTCCCCCGCTCAGCCGCGTCGCGCCGATCCGGGCATTGATGCTCACCACCGCACCGGTGGCGCCGGTGACCTCGCAGTGGTCTACGGTCACAAGGCCGAAGCTATTCTGGAGGATGCCGTAGCTCGTCCCGCCACCGCTCGCCGTGAGAGTGCTGCGCACGAGCTCGGCGTTCGCGAAGGTCATGAACACGCCATAGTTGGCGGTGTTTCCAGCATTGGCGGTCACGGTCGAATCGCTCAGCCGAAGGGTCCCTGGCAGGCTCTGCGGGTCGACGTAGACGCCGGTCGACGTGCTGGTGCCCGAGGTATCGATCTGGATTCTCGTCAAGTCCTTCGGAAACGCGAAGGTGGTGTAGAATCCATAGGCGTCGGAGGTGTTAGAAACGGTGATCTTGCTGTCCTTCACGGCCACCTTGGCCTGCTCTCCACGATTGACCACTCCGTAGGCGGTCGAGCCCCCCTGGACTTCGACCGTGACGCGATCAAGGATCGGGTTGAGCCCGCCAACGACGCTGTTGAAGACGCGGACCCCCCAGTTGGAGGTGGCGCCGCTCGAGACCACCGTCACGTCCCGCACCCGCGTGCCGGCTTTCTCGAGGACGATGCCGATCGACCCTCCGAAGCCCGCGCCCAGGCTCTTGACTTGCAGGTTGCGTAGCTCCGCGTTGCTCGCGCCGTAGACGATGCCGGTCAGCAAAGCACCGTCATTGTTGCCTGCTCCCTGGACGATGGTCGTCTGCTGGCCGGAGCCCTCGATGTCGACGTACGGCTTCATCACCACCATCGTCGAGCCTACGTCATAGACCCCAGGTTCCAGCTTGATCAGGTACGGCTTGGTCGCGGAGTTGTCCGCGATGCTGGTCAAGGCGTTAAGCAGGGCCGTGCCACTTGCTGTGGGCGTAGCGCCGGGGCCCACCATTATCGTTTCGCCGAAGCGGGTGTAGTAGCCGACGACGGAGGCGACAATGTGCCCACCGCTCACCGCGTAGTTGATCTTGATGTCACCAATGCCAGGTGTTTGCGCCACCGCCACCGGACCGGTGTTGGCCACGGTGATATAGCCGACGAAATTGAGAAACGAAGTATTGAGAGCTCCATCCGCGGCGACGACAATCAGGTGCCCTGCTCCCGTCGGGTTAAAAGCCGCCACATTCACGGCTACCGCCTGGACCCGCGCGATACCGTTCGAAAAGCCAGGGATGCCGCAACCGGTTGACGAACCGCCCTGGCTAACAAAGCTCCCATCTCCGACCACGTTGTAGGTTCGGGTCTCATTCGGGGCGAACTGGCCGCCTGCCAGGTACGTGTTGATGATGTTGCACGGAGGAATCGTGTGGTAGGTCAAATCCTTCTGCTGTGCGGCGAGCGAAGCTGTGAAAGCAAAGAAGATGGATAATGTTGCGCTGGTCGACTTACAGAGCATGATGGATCCTCCTGAGTCGATGATAGGTTCCCTTATCCCGGAAATCAGGTGCCAAAATCTACTGGGTTACCGAAACGTTGCTGAGTGAGCTTGGCCATTACGGCCCTCTCTCCCACACCGACCAATCCACGGCGGAGAACTTGGCGGGCCAAGTTTGTGATCTCGGAAGGAATACCACATCGAAGTTTAGCACGGATCATACCTCGCCGCCAAGCCGGTGTCCTCGACATCGCCATCTCCCTGGATCGTCCCAACCTGTTCACACGCATCGCCAGCCGGTAGTACAAGCCTGGAAGTTCGCCAATCGCACAGCAGGCGTCGGTTGAGGTTTCAAAAGGCCCAGTCAGTGGCGAAGCGCCTCCAGGATGCGCCGGTCGAGGGCTGCTTCCACGTCCGGCTGAGCCGGATAGACGCTCAGCCTACTTTAGGTGCTTCTCTACCGGGTCTCTGGGGCGAGTAACCCGAATCGCTCCGGCCGGAGTCAGGAGAGACGAGCTCGAATGACTTCGATAGGAAGGGTGCCTCGCTCCTTTTGGCGATCTCGTAAGAGTTGCTAGAAATCGGCGCTCTCGCTTAACTGGTCGACCTCGTGCTGGAAGTCGTCCACGCCCGATGAAGTACTCCTCGCCCGAGGCCGTGCGGAGGATCAGAGACTCTTTCTGAGCTAGCTCCAGGATCTCTGGCAGGGATGGTAGGTTCGGACCTGTGAGTTCGAGGTTTTCATGGAGGGGCCTCCTTGCCGCGAACGAGAAAGGCGAGTCATGGTGCCACAATCCCATACCCCGGCGATCGGGGGCACGGACGCGGGGTCGGCCTATGTCGAGGGCCTCCTAACGCGCGAGGCTCCGGAGATCGTTGCGGGTTGTGCTAGGCGCCGCGAGTCCTTTCCAATCGTTCCTCAAGCTGTTCCTGTGTGAGCCCACTACCGCGTTTGTATGAAGCGCGTGAGCGCCGGACGATTCGCCTGAATTCCGGGTTCTCGCTGACCAGAAGCGATTCGACATCGGATGGTTGAAGACGCACGAGCGCGGCGATGGCCTTGCCTCCGCGGGTGACGACGATCGGTTCCTGGGTTAGCCGTTCGGCGTAGTCCCGGAGTGCAGCGGTGGCTTCGTTGATCTCTACGGATTTCATAGCGTCATGAACTCCCCACCGATCCATATCCTGGCCGGGTAGAATCGGGCGGCCGCTGCCATTTTACTCCTCCCCGGCTATCAGGACTCCTGCCGGAGTTTGCGGATCGCGAGGAGTTGGTCCAGGTGCTCGCGGTCCTTGGGCTGGTCAAGGGCCGACTTGGCCTGGATGAGCTGATCGAGGCTGAGGATGGGGATCTGGAGATCGCCCACCGAAATCACCGCCACACCTGGGAGGATCTCCTCGTACGCGCCGAGCCCGGGCACCGAGGCCATTACGTCGAGCCTCCCGGCCAAAGTCCTCAAATGGACGATGCGGTGGGTGCGGAGAAGCTCGCCCGTGATCGGGATCGCAGCCGGGCGAGGGGGATAGATCTCTGCCTGAAGAGACTCCAGGGATCGAGCCAGCCGCTCGCAGTTCACGGGCGTTTGGCGAAAGCAGATGTCCGTATCCAGGGTCACAATGCTCGCGCCATGAGCTGTCGCCGCCAGCCCGCCGACAAGGACGTACTCGACGCCCTCACTCGCGAGGCTTCGGAAGATCGCCTCGGGTTGCATCGCCCTTGACTGCGACCTGGAGCTTTTCGATCCACTCCGCCATCGCGCAGTTCCGGGCGATCCGCTCAGCAGGCGTCAGCTCCTGGATCTCACGCAGGAGAGTGAGGTCGTGGCCGCGGAGAGTATGGTCCTTGGACAAGAGGTTATTTCTCCCCCACCTCCAACCTCGCCACGATCCGATACCCCCGCGGCAGCATGTTGCCGCGCAAGGCCCGCTTGCCCGCGAAGGCCTGCCATTCCGAGGGCTTGAGGTTGAGGTAGCGCTTGCCGGAGTGGACGATCAGGTGGTCTTCGTCGGCGAAGACGGCGCAGTGGATCAGCGACTCCTTCTCGCCTTTGGACGGCAGGCTGATGATCTTCACTCCCTTGCCCCGGGGCAGGAGGGGGAGGTCTCCGACCGGGAAGATGAGCAGGCGGCCGGCGTCGGTGACGGCGGCGAGCCAGTCGTTGTCCGCATCCTCGACGCGAATGGGCGCCAGGACCTTGCTCCCCGGCGTCACCGAGACCACGGCCTTGCCCGCCCGCTGCCGCGACTGGAGATCCTCCAGCATGGCGAGGAAGCCGTAGCCGGAGCTGGTGGCGAGCAGATAGAGGTCCTTGTCGCCGCCGATCATCACGCCCACGAAGGTGGCGCCCGGCGGCGGCTGGACGTGGCTGGAGAGCGGCTCGCCCTGGCCGCGGGCCGAGGGGAGGGCGTGGGCGGGGAGCGAGTAGGTGCGCCCCGTCGAGTCGAGGAAGACGGCGGACTGGTTGCTCCGGCCCTTGACCGCCATCAGGAAGGCGTCGCCGGCCTTGTAGGAGAGCTCTTTGGGATCGAGGTCGTGGCCCTTGCCGGCGCGCACCCAGCCTTTCTCGGAGAGCACGATGGTGACGGGCTCGGTGGGGATCAGCGCCGTCTCGTCCATGGCCTTCGCGGCCTCGCGCTCGACGATGGGCGAGCGGCGGGCGTCGCCGAACTTCTCGGCGTCGGCGGCGAGCTCGTCGCGCACCTTGCGGCGCAGGCGGGCGTCGGAGCTGAGCGTCTTCGCCAGCGCGTCCCGCTCCTTCAAGAGGTTGCTCTGCTCGCCGCGGATCTCCATCTCCTCGAGCTTGGCGAGGTGGCGCAGCTTCAGCTCCAGGATGGCCTCGGCCTGGGCGTCGGTCAGCCGGAAGCGCGCCATGAGCTTGGCCTTGGGGTCGTCCTCGTTGCGGATGATGCGGATCACCTCGTCGATGTTGAGGTAGGCGACGAGATAGCCGTCGAGGATGTGGAGGCGGGTCAGGACCTTGTCGTAGCGGAACTGCAGCCGCCGGCGGACGGTCTCGACGCGGAACTTGAGCCACTCGCCGAGCAGCTCGCGCAGGTTGAACTGCCGGGGGCGGCCGTCGAGGCCGATCATCGTCAGGTTCACCCGGTAGGTGCGCTCGAGGTCGGTGGTGGCGAAGAGGTGGGCCATCAGCCCCTCGGCGTCCACCCGGTTCGAGCGCGGGGTGATGACGAGCCGCGTCGGGTTCTCGTGGTCGGACTCGTCGCGCAGGTCCTCCACCATTGGGAGCTTCTTCGCCTGCATCTGAGCGGCGATCTGCGACAGCACCTTGCTCCCCGAGACCTGGTAGGGGAGGGCGGTGACCACGATCTCGCCGTCTTCCACCTCCCAGGCGGCCCGCAGGCGCAGCGATCCCGCGCCGGTCTCGTAGATCTTCCGGATCTCGGCGCGCGGCGTGATGATCTCGGCCTCGGTGGGGAAGTCGGGGCCGAGGATGGTCTCGTAGAGGTCGTCGTCAGGGAGCTTGCGGTCCTCCAGGAGACGGATGCAGGCGGCGACCACCTCGCCGACGTTGTGCGGCGGGATGTCGGTGGCCATGCCCACGGCGATCCCCGAGGCGCCATTGAGGAGCACGTGCGGCAGCCGCGCCGGCAGGAGCCTCGGCTCCTGGAGGGTGCCGTCGAAGTTGGGGCCCCACTCGACCGTGCCCTGCTCGAGCTCGGAGAGGAGCGCCTGGGCGAACGCGGTGAGGCGGGCCTCGGTGTAGCGCATGGCGGCGAAGGACTTGGGATCGTCCTGCGAGCCCCAGTTGCCCTGGCCGTCGATCAGCGGATGGCGCAGGGAAAACGGCTGCGCCATGAGCACCATGGCCTCGTAGCAGGCGGTGTCGCCGTGCGGGTGATACTTGCCGAGCACGTCGCCCACGGTGCGGGCCGACTTCTTGAACTTGGCGTTGGCCGAGAGGCCCAGCTCGGACATCGCATAGATGATCCGCCGCTGCACGGGCTTCAAGCCGTCCGCGACGTGGGGCAGGGCGCGGTCGAGGATGACGTACATCGAGTAGTCGAGGTACGCCTTGCGGGTGAACTCCGCGAGCGACTGCTGTTCGACATCGGCGACGGTGGGCTGGAACAGCGGCGCCGAGCCGTTGCCGTTCTTTCTGCGCGAGGTGCGGGGCATGGCTTTCCTACACCTCCACCTCGGCCCGGTTCCCCACCTCCATCAGCCAGTCCTTGCGGTCGCCGGCTCTGGCCTTGGCGAGGAGCATGTCGATGGTCTTCTCGGCGTCGGCCTTGCCGTCCTCGAGCACGAGCTGGACGAGGCGGCGGGTCTCGCGGGCCATGGTGGTCTCGCGGAGCTGCAGCGGGTTCATCTCGCCCAGGCCCTTGAAGCGCTGCACGTTGGGCTTGCCCTTCTTGCCTTCGGCCTCGATGCGGTCGAGGATCCCCTTCTTCTCCCGCTCGTCGAGGGCGTAGTAGACCTCCTTGCCGACGTCGATGCGGTAGAGGGGCGGCATGGCCACGTAGACGCGACCGTCCTCCACCAGCTTGCGGAAGTGGCGCAGGAACAGGGCGCAGAGCAGGGTCGCGATGTGGGCGCCGTCCGAGTCGGCGTCGGCCAGGATGCAGACCTTGCCGTAGCGCAGGCCGTCCGTCTTGCTCGAGCCGGGATCGACCCCGAGGGCGACGGCGATGTCGTGCACCTCCTGCGAGGCGAGCACCTCGGAGGGGTCCACCTCCCAGGTGTTGAGGATCTTGCCGCGCAGGGGGAGGATGGCCTGGTACTCCTTGCTGCGCGCCTGCTTGGCCGAGCCGCCGGCCGAGTCGCCCTCGACGAGGAAGAGCTCGGTCAGCCCAAGGTCCTGGCTCGTGCAGTCGGCGAGCTTGCCGGGCAGAGCGGGGCCGGCGGTCACCGTCTTCCTTTTCACCTGCTTGCCCGTGCGCAGGCGCGCCTGGGCGCTGTCGATGGCGAGGCGCGCGATCCGCTCGGCGTCGGCCGTGTGGTGGTTGAGCCAGAGGGCGAAGGAGTCCTTGGCCACTCCGGCCACGAACGCCGCCGCCTCGCGCGAGGAGAGGCGCTCCTTGGTCTGGCCGGTGAACTGCGGGTCCTTCATGCGGACCGACAGCACGTAGCAGCAGCGGGCCCACACGTCCTCGGGCGCGAGCTTGACGCCGCGCGGCAACAGGTCGCGGAACTCGCAGAACTCGCGGATGGCGTCCGTCAGGCCGGCGCGGAAGCCGTTGACGTGCGTGCCCCCCTGGCTCGTCGGGATCAGGTTGACGTAGCTCTCGGCCACCACGTCCGCGGACTCCTCCTCCTCGCCGAGCCAGGCGACGGCCCAGTCCACCTCCTCGTCCTTGCCGCGGAAGTGGCCGATGAACGGCTCGGCGGGCATCGTCTGGCACCCTTCGAGCTCGTCCGTCAAATAGTCCTTGAGGCCGTCCTCGTAATACCACTCCTCGTCGTCCTCGGGGTGCTCCTCATGGACGAAGCGGATGCGGAGCTTGGGGCAGAGCACCGCCTTGGCGCGCAGGACGTGCTTGAGCTTCGGGATGCTGAACTTCGGCGAGTCGAAGAACTTCGGATCGGGCCAGAAGCGGACGGTGGTGCCGGTGTTGCGCTGGCCGACCGAGCCCACCACTTTGAGGTTGGACTTCTTCTGCCCGTCGGCGAAGGCCATGGCGTGCTCCTTGCCTTCGCGCTTGACCCAGACCTCCAGCTTCGCGGACAGGGCGTTGACCACCGAGACGCCCACGCCGTGGAGGCCGCCGGAGAACCGGTAGTTCTTGTCCGAGAACTTGGCGCCCGAGTGCAGGCGGGTGAGGATCACCTCGACCCCCGGCAGCTTCTCCCCCTTGTGCAGATCGACCGGCATGCCGCGGCCGTCGTCGGCCACGGAGAGGGAGCCGTCCGCGTGCAGGGTGACCAGGATGTTGGAGCAGTAGCCGGCGATGGCCTCGTCGACGGCGTTGTCGATCACCTCCTGAGCGAGGTGGTCGGGCCGCTCGGTGGAGGTGTACATGCCGGGGCGCTTGCGCACCGGCTCGAGTCCGGTCAGGACTTCGATGGAGGAAGCGTCGTAGGCCATGGGCGGCTCATGATACAGGAGGGCCGATTCCGGGGGATCAAGACCGGAAAACCGCGCCGGAAATCATGTCTTGACGGAACCCGGACCAAGTGATAGTCTATGCGGTAACCAGGCGTAATTCAAGGCCGGTCCCCACGTCAACATCTTGCACTGTGAAAAGGAGGAGAAGGATGAGAATTCGATCGACTACCGCCGTTCTGTCCATGTTCGTATTGCTGGCTGCCCTCGCGATTCCCGCCCTCGCCCAGCAGGAGAAGCCGAAGCCTGCCGCCCCCGCTCCGGGAGGTCCGGAGATGGAAGCCATGGTGAAGGCGGGGACGCCGGGCGAGCCTCACAAGCACCTGGCCCGCCTGGCCGGCGATTGGACCTTCACGATGAAGTCGTGGATGGACCCGAGCCAGCCACCGATGGAATCCAGCGGCACCATGCACGGGGAGGTGCTGATGGGCGGCCGCTACGTCGAGCACACCTGGAAAGGGAACTTCATGGGGCAACCCTTCGAGGGGCGGGGCACCGACGGCTATGACAACGTCGGCAAGCAATACGTCAGCTCCTGGGTCGACAACATGTCAACCGGCATCATGTACCAGACCGGGAGTTGCGACAACGCCGGCAAGACCTGCACGTACAACGGCGACGTGTGGGATCCCATGAGCGGGCAGAAGACCACGTTCAAGTCGGTCATCAGCTGGGTGGACAACAATACCTTCAAGAACGAGATGTACGGCAAGGGCCCGTCGGGTCAGGAAATGAAGATGATGGAGATCACGGCGAAGCGGAAGTAGTGCGTTCAGACCCTCGTCAACTCGAAGTCGCGGGCCAGCGAGTCCGTGATGGCGAGGCCCGCGAGGGTGGGGGCCAGGACGGTGCCCTCCACCCGTAGAAGACCTCCCCAAACGAGCCGCTCGATGAGCGGCTCGTTTGGTTTCCGCAGATCCACTCCGTAACGCTCGCGGAAAGAATTGAGATCGATTCCCGCGACCGTTCGCAATCCCAGCATCAACGCTTCGAGGGCGAGGTCATGCTGCGTTAGCTCCTCGGTCCCCGCGATCGGTTTTTCTCCGGCCCCGATCCGCGTCTCGTAAGGGTTCAATTTCCGTTCGTTCCACCAGCGGCGGGTGCCGGAGAAGGAGTGCGCGGAAGGCCCCAGGCCGAGATAGGGGACGTGCTGCCAGTATTTCTGATTGTGGCGGGAGCGGTGTTCGGGCGAGCGGGCGAAGTTCGAGACCTCGTAGCCCGGATAGCCATGATCGCGGAGGAACTCGTGGGTGAAGAGAAACATCTCCGCCTGCGCCTCCTCAGGCAATTCGGTCATCTTTCCCCGCGCCAGACGAAACCCGAAAGGCGTCCCCTCGTGAATCGTGAGCTGATAGCAGGAGATGTGGTCCGGCGTGAGGGCGACGGCCTCCTCCAGTGTGCGCCGCCAGACCTCGAAAGGCTGATCGGGAAGGCCGTAGATCAGATCGATCGAGACCGTATCGAATCCTGCCTCGCGGGCGATCTCCACGCTCCGCCGGGCTTCATCAGGGCTGTGCCGTCGGCCGAGGAACGTCAGGGCGTCCGCTTCGAACGATTGAATCCCCAGAGATAAAAATCGGACTCCGAGATCCCGCCAGGCGCGGACGTTCTCGCGGGTGATGTCCTCGGGATTGGCCTCGAAGAAGATCCAGGCGTCGTCTTTGATCGAAAGGCTTCCTCGAACCGATTCGAGAATGCGGGTGAGGTCTTCCGGCGCGAGTGCCGAGGGGGTCCCGCCACCGAAGTAGATCGTGTCGATCGATCCAAAGGCGGAGCGATCAGGAAACCACAGGGAAATCTCGGAAAGGAGGTAATCGACGAACCGCCGTCTGCGCTCCGGCCCGCCGGTCAGGACCGCGAAGTCGCAGTAGGGGCAGATGGCGGAGCAGAAGGGGATGTGGAGGTAGAGGCCGGGAGCCTCTGAAAAGGCCCTCACATTGCCGTCTCCGTCGTCGCCTCTCCTTCCTGGCCATACGTCTTCACCAGCGGCTTCTCCCGTCCCAGCCGCTCCTCGGCGGCTTGGACGAGGGCGGCGAGGCCGGTGCGCTTGGCGGCGCTCACGGCGACGCCTCCGAAGCGGCGGGCGAGGGCTTCGGCCTCGTGGGGCTCCAGGAGGTCGGTCTTGTTGAGCACCACGAGACGGGGGACTTCGTTGAGGTGAAGCTCTTCGAGGATGCGCTCGACGGCTCCCAGCTTCTGCTCCAGGCGGGGATCGGCGGCGTCCACGACGTGGAGGAGGAGGTCGGCGTCGGACAGCTCTTCCAGGGTGGCGCGGAAGGCGGCGACGAGGTCGGGCGGCAGGTCGGCGATGAAGCCCACCGTATCGGTGATCACCACCTCGCCCTCGCGCGGGAAACGCAGGCGACGGCTCGTGGGGTCGAGGGTCATGAAGAGCTGGTCCGCGGCTTCGACCTCGCTGCCGGTCATGGCGTTCAAGAGCGTGCTCTTGCCGGCGTTGGTGTAGCCGATGATCGAGAGGACAGGCACCCCCTCCTCGCGACGGCGCCGGCGGCGGAGGTCGCGCTGGCGCGAGAGGGACTCGACCTGCTTCTCCAGGGCGCGGATGCGGTCGCGGATGCGCCGGCGGCCGATCTCGATCACGGTCTCGCCGGGGCCGCGGCCGCCGATGCCGCCGGTCAGGCGCGAGAGGCCGGCGTCCTTCTCGGTCAGGCGCGGCAGCGAGTACTTGAGCTGGGCGAGCTCGACCTGGAGCTTGCCGTCGCGGCTCCGCGCGCGCTGGGCGAAGACGTCGAGGATGAGCTGCGTGCGGTCGATGGCCTTCAAACCCGTGGCGTCCTCGAAGGCGCGCGCCTGGGCCGGCTTCAGGTCGATGTCGAAGATCGCCACCGTGGCCCGGCCGCGCATGGCTTCGAGGACGATCTCCTGGAGCTTGCCCTTGCCCACCACGGTGCGCGGATGGACCTGCTGGCGCTTCTGGCGCACGGTGCCCGCGACCGCGACTCCGGCCGAGCGCACCAGCTCCAGCATCTCCTCGAAGTGCTCGTCCTCGGGGACGATGCCCACCACCAGGGCGCGCTCCTTCTCGGTCTCTCCCGCGTCGCTGGTGACGCGGGCGAACTCGTCCTCGAGCGCCTTCATGGTGGCCTCGACGTCGAAGCGGAGCTGGTGGACGTCTGAGGCCTGGATGCGCTCGAAGGGCTCGGCGCCGTTGCCGTTCAGGGCGTCGCCGTCCGGTCCGAGCGGGGCCAGATGGGCGAGGTCGATCCGGCCGGGCAGGCCGCTCTCCAGGACCTCGACGGCGGCCACCAGGTCCAGGCGCAGCAGGGCGAGGTCGTTGAGGTCGTCGCGGGTGAGCGGCTCGCCCTTCAGGTGGGTGTGGACCAGCCGCAGGCCGCGGAACCGGCCGACGCCGCCGCGCAGGCGGCCGATGTCGGGCAGGGTGAGGCTGTGGGCGTCGCCCACGATGACGTTGCGCACGGTGCCGTCGCGCCCGAGCAGGACGCCGACCTGCCGGTTGAGCCGGCGGGAGGTCTCGGTCAGGTGCCGGGCGAGCTCGGGGGAGACCACCTGCCGCGGATCCACGCGGCGGCGGTAGGTGCGCTCCAGGGCGCGGACGTCGGACGCTTTGATGCCGCGGATGTCGCCGTCGATCTGTGCGATGGGAGGATCTCCTTCGAAAGTCAGTTGAGGACCGGCGGGGAGTAGTACTCGTCGGTCGAAAGGGGCTCGATTCCCATTCCCATCAGCGTCAGGAGCAGGTCTTCCCTGAGGCCGGGATCGGCCGCCTCGAGCAGGGCCTGCTTCTCCGCCGGGCGGAAGGGGAGGGCCACGGAGAGGCCGTTCAAGAGCGAGATGCCAGGCACGCTCGCAAGCAGGTCGTAGTCGAACTCCAGGTCGTGCTTCTCGCCGAAGGCGTGCAGGGCGCGCATCATGCGCGTGGGGTTGAGGAAGACGTTCAGCTCGTCCACGTCGCGCTTGAACTCCGAGTAGTCGGCCACCACCCGCCGGTAGCCGCGGTGGAGCGGCAGCTCCTGGCGGACGCGGAAGCGGCAGACCCCCCGCAGGAGCACCAGGTAGCGGCCGTCCTCCTGGATCTCGCACTCGTCGATCCGCCCGACGCAGCCCACCTGATACAGCTCGGGCCTGTCCGACTGCTGGGCGAGTTCCACCCAGTTGTCCTGCCGGGGGACCAGGGGCTGGATCATCCCGATGTAGGGCTCCCCGTCGACCGCGTCCGCCACCATGTTGCGGTAGTGCGGCTCGAAGATGTTCAAGGGCAGCAGGTTGCCCGGGAGCAGCAGGGAGCCGGTCAACGGGAAGACCGGGATGATTTCTGGCGCGGTCGTCGGCGTCTCGTCCACCATCTTTAAAACGTTGGCGCGGCGTGAGGGCATTCCCCGGGATTATGTGTCCGGCCCGGCCTTGAGCACGGCGAGGAAGGCTTCCTGGGGGATCTCGACGGAGCCCACCATCTTCATGCGTTTCTTGCCTTCCTTCTGCTTCTCCAGGAGCTTCCGCTTGCGCGTGATGTCGCCGCCGTAGCACTTGGCGGTGACGTCCTTGCGGTAGGCATTGATCGTCGAGCGGGCGATGACGTTGCCGCCGATGGCGCCCTGGATGGCGATCTTGAAGTTCTGGCGCGGGATGGTCTCGGCCAGCCGCTCGCAGTAGTGGAGGGCCCGCTGGCGGGCCTTCTCGCGGTGGACGAGCTGCGAGAGGGCGTCGACCTTGTCGCCGTTGACCAGGATGTCCACTTTGACGAGATCGGTCTCGCGGTAGTCGGTCAGGTCGTAGTCGAACGAGCCGTACCCTTGCGTGATCGTCTTCAGCCGGTCATAGAAGTCGAAGAGGATCTCGGCGAGCGGCAGCTCGGAGGTCACCTGCAGCCGGCCCACGGAAAGGTACTCGAAGGTGGTGTTCTCCCCCCGCCGTTCGCGGCAGAGCTCCATCACCGCCCCCAGGTAGCGCTCGGGGATCATGATCGAGGCCTTGATGTAGGGCTCGCGGATGAAGTCGATGCTCCCAGGGTCCGGGAAGAGGGCGGGATTGTCCACCGTGATCGTCTCGCCGTCGGTCAGGACCACCTCGTACTGCACCGAAGGAGCGGAGAGCAGAAGGGAGAGGTCGTACTCGCGCTCCAGGCGCTCCTGGACGATCTCCAGGTGGAGGAGCCCGAGGAAGCCGCAGCGGAAACCGAAGCCCAGGGCCGTGGACGAGTCCTTCTGGAAGGTCAGGGCGGCGTCGTTCAACTTGAGCTTGTCGAGAGCCTTGGCGAGGTCCTGGTAGTCGTCGGTGGCGATCGGGTAGATGGAGGAGAAGACGACCGGCTTCGCCTCCTTGTAGCCGGGAAGCGGCGTAGAGGCCGGGCGGTCCACTTCGGTGACGGTGTCGCCCACGGCGATCTCCGAGACCGCCTTGACGCCCGCGATCACGTAGCCCACCGAGCCGGCCTCCAGGACGTCCGCCTTGACGCGGCGGAGCTGCAGCAGGCCCACCTCCTCGACCTCGTACTCCTTGCCGGTGTGCATGAGGAGGACCTTCTGCCGGGGGCGGATCGTCCCCTCCTGGACCCGGCAGAGGAGGACGACGCCGCGGTAGACGTCGTACTGGGCGTCGAAGATCAGGGCGCGCAGCGGCGCCTCCGGGTCCCCCTGAGGCGGCGGCAGCCGGGTGACGACGGCTTCCAGCACGTCGTCGATCCCGATCCCCTGCTTGGCCGAGCAGAGGACGGCCTCGAAGGGGTCGAGCCCGAGGTCCGCGTCGATCTCCTCGCGCACCCGCTCGACGTCGGCCGAGGGGAGGTCGATCTTGTTGATGACCGGGATGATCTCCAGGTCGTACTCGAGAGCCAGGTAGAGGTTGGCGACCGTCTGGGCCTCGACCCCCTGGGAGGCGTCGACGAGGAGGAGGGCCCCCTCGCAAGACATCAGCGACCGGCGCACCTCGTGGGAGAAGTCCACGTGGCCCGGCGTGTCGATCAAGTTCAGCCGGTAGGTCTTGCCGTCCCGGGCGGTGTAGCGCAGGGTGATGGTGTTGCTCTTGATGGTGATGCCGCGCTCGCGCTCGATGTCCATCGAGTCGAGGATTTGGTCGCGGAACTCGCGCTCCTCCACCGCCCCGCAACGCTGGATCAGCCGGTCGG
This sequence comes from Thermoanaerobaculia bacterium, assembly GCA_036399915.1. Taxonomy (GTDB): domain Bacteria; phylum Acidobacteriota; class Thermoanaerobaculia; order Multivoradales; family UBA5704; genus DATARR01. The sequence continues at coordinate 3,582 of DASWME010000380.1, read as the reverse complement.
CCAGGGTCGATTTCCCATGGTCAATGTGGGCGATGATGCAGAAGTTGCGGATGTCGTCCAAGACGGTCGTCCTCTCTGGCGGCTGGCGGTGTGCCCTGCGAAGATCCTACAACGCCGCACCCGCGGATGGCATTCCGGCGGGCACCTGCCACAACCGGCACGTCGTCTGTCAAAGAGCGACCCGCCCGCCGCTCGAAGCGATCCGCCCACAGGTCCCGGCGATCCGCCCCGAGGTCTGGACGATCCGCCTACAGGTCTGGACCGTCCGCCTCGAGGTCCCGCCCGTCCGCCTCGCGGTCTGGAAGCCTCGCCTTCAGGTCTCGACCGTTCGCCTCGCGGTCTCGACGGTCCGCCCCGCGGTCCGGACCGTCCGGACCTGTGGGCGGATCGTCCAGACCTCGGGGCGGACCATTTTCATCTGCATCAGAACGTCCTCGAGCCCGGCCGAAAATTCCTTCTGACGGGTCGCGGACGCTGGTGCCGGTGCCGCGAAGGCTGTGATGTCGTTATCGTTCACCGGCCTACGCGATTTGCAATAGACCGCGAACCAGATCTTGACAGATGGACCGGATCGGTCTATCATCAATCCACGTTCGCAGCATCCCCGAAGCGGTCCGGTCGTCCACGAAGGTATGGGAACCGTCGATCCTGCGCTCTGAGGTCAACGACCGTATGAGCATAGCGCAGTTTGGGATGCCCTGGCAAGGGCCATCCGCAGCTCTTTGACAAGCGAAGGACGCGTCCCGGCGGCCTGGGGCCCCGCCGGGATGCGGGTGACGTCTGGCAATCGGGATCGAACGGCCTACCCTTCCCCGACCCGGTGGCCCGTCCTTTTGTAGAGGTAGTCGTAGCCCTCCTGGGCGAGGACGTACTCCTCGCCCTCCTTGCGCACGAGGTTCCCGTCCAGCAGGGACTGCATGGCGCCCTCGAAGTCCACGCCGGGGCTCTCGCCCTCGGCTTCCTTGAACGCGCTCTCAGGCAGGCGGTCGCCTACCTTGGCTCCCACCCGGTCCCCTTTCTGCTCGTGGAACTGCACCAGCAGGATCTCCGCTCCCTTGGACAGCAGGATCATCGGCATGTCGTCGTCTCCTTTCTACGGGGAACGCCGCGGAACGGAATCCCCCCGCAAGACCGCGGAGCAACGGGCGTGCCACGGGAGGCCCCTGGCAGCGCTCGTGCAAAAAGGATCCAGGGAGGAGGAGAGACGATGAGCGACACGACCGTGACCAAGGTCGACTCCCGGCACTCCCCGCACGGCAAGATGGGGCAGAAGTACCTCGCCTCCGGGGTGCACGTGGCCATGCGCCTCTGGGAGGAGGAGCCCACGCAGGGGGAGAAGCCGGAGAGCCGCCGGGACTACGAGACCGTGGGCTACGTGATCGCGGGGCGGGCCGAGCTGCACCTCGAGGGGCAGATGGTGATCCTGGAGGAGGGGGACTCCTGGGTGGTGCCCAGGGGGGCGGCGCACCGGTACCGGGTCCTGGAGCCGTTCAAGGCGGTGGAGGCGACCTCGCCGCCGGCCCATGCGCACGGACGGGACGAGCGATGACGGCCTGGGAGCGGCCGCATAGGGCCGCCCCCATACCCTATCCCTTACACATCTTGGCCTCCGGACGGGTCTGCCCTCCGAGGCCTCACCCCCTAGCCCCCTCTCCCTGACGGGAGAGGGGGAACGATTCCGAACCGACGAAGCCCAGATCCGGCAACACGCCTGCTGAGGGTTCTCCCTCTCCCGTCAGGGAGAGGGAGACAGAGGGTGAGGCTTCGGAGGGGCAGACCGCCCCATCCGGCAAGAATTGTATAAGAGGCCGCCCCTACGTCTGCCGTCAGAGCTTCAACACCATCTTGATCATGTCGTGCTGGTTGCCGTCGGGGTCCGTCCCGTAGCCGGGGATGGTGTAGCCCTCGAAGCCGAGATCCCGCAGGGTCCGGACCGCGTCGGCCTCGAAGTCCGAGACCAGCATGCAGGTGAGGTGGCGCAGGCCGTTGGAGCGGGCGGTGGCGATGAAGTTGTTGACCAGGAGCGTGCCGAGCCCGCAGCCGCGGTAGCCGGGATCGATGAGCCACTTGACGCGGCCAACCAGGCGCAGGGGGCTGCCATCGCGGCGGTGGAGGGTGGCGTCGGCCACCACCTTCCTGCCGTCCAGGGCGAGCAGCGGCAGGACCTTCCCGTAATCCAGCTCGCGCCCCCAGCTCTCCACCAGAGCGCGGTGGTCGATGCGGTCCCAGGCGAAGCGGCGGACCTCCGCCGGCAGGCGCCGGAAGAAGTCGTAGAGGGCGTCGACGTCGTTCTCGGTGAACGGGCGGACGAGCAGGCGGCGTCCGTCGCGGAGCACGGCCTCTTGGGGATACCTGATGGGCATGTCCCTCCTCCAAAACAGAACGGATGGCGAGCCTAGCATGGCGGGGAGATGGTGCCAATTCGCCAATGTGAATATGGCATGACCCTTGCTGCTGGTGATTGCGAACGGCGCCTCCGGATGTTCCGAGGCGCCGGACCTCCCGGAGGAGGGAGCTCGAGATGTTCAAGGTTCAGGACGAAATCACGGAGTCCGCCCTCTGCGTGGGCATCATCGCGGCGCTGATCTGGGGGGTCGGCTTGAGCCTATATGGGTTCCACCAGGGTCCGGGCCAGATCTCCTGGCTGGCCTGGGGCGCCCAACTGGTCGGCGGCATCCTCGCCTGCCTGATCGTCCCCCTCGCGTTCGTGCGCGGGCGGGAGTGGGTGCTGGCGCGGATCCACCAGCCCGCCGCACCGCTACGGCAACGCTGATCGCTCGGAGGCGCCGGATCGGCTGGCCGGTGCCTTCAGTCTGCCCCCGGATCGATCCCCGCCTCCTTGAATGCCTGCCGGAAATATTCCTCGAGCCCTGTCCGGTCCTCCCAATCCCTCTCTTTAAGATAGACATGAGCCGCAGCCCGTAGCCTCACCTCGCGCTCAGAGACGTTCTGCCCGTACTGAGCGCGAACCTTGGCATACTCCTCCTCCCAGCCGGCCGCACTCAGTTCCATGACCATCCAGAGTTTCTCCCCTGGGCGCATCTGGCGGTAACGTTCCAGCACGGCTTCCTCGTCCTCTTCAGGAACTTTGGGATCGCTCATGGAACTTTTTTCCTCCTTGGACCAAACCTACCACACCCGGAATCGCCAGGTTCCCGATCAACGTTAGAGTTCCTGCATGGCGGACCCGGCGTGGGAGGATCTCTCCCGGACGCTGCGCAGCAGTGCGCCGTACAAGGCCCTCCTCCAGGGAAGGGGGGACGTGGTGCGCCTGCCCGTGCCGGCGGCGGCCTGGGTGGGGGAGCTGCTGGCGCGCGACCTCGGCCGGCCGCTGCTGGTGCTGGTGCCGCGCGAGGCCGACGCCCTGATGTGGATGGAGGCGGCGCGGCTCTTCGGGCGCGAGGAGGGGGTGGTCTATTTTCCGGCGCCGTCGCTCACTCCCTATCAGGAGACCGAGACTTCGCTGCTGGTGCGGGCCCAGGAATCGGTGGCGCTCGACTGCGTCGCCTCGGGCCGGATGAGCTCGGTGGTCGCCACCCCCCGGGCCCTGTTCCGGCGCCTGCCCACTCGCGAGGCCTTCGC
>DASWME010000379.1:0-47846 GCA_036399915.1 Thermoanaerobaculia bacterium | reverse complement strand
CTGGTGCTGATCCCGTTCCCCAGCCACATCTCCGACCTCCGCAACGCCCTAGAGGAGGAAGGGCGGGACCAGAAGCCTGCGGCTTCAGAGATCCAACTCCGGACCAATCGCCGGGTGCTGGACCTGGACCTCGCCGACCGCGAACGGGCCGGCGACCTCGTGCCCACCTTCAGCCCGTTGACCGTCCGCAGCAACGACCTGATGCTCGCCAACCTGCTGGAGACGATCGCGCGCGAAGGGATCCGGTACGCCGGCATCGTGGCCACCGACACCCGGGACAAGCTTTTCCTGGCCAAGGAGGTGCGGGAGTACGCTCCCGACGTCGTCCTGTTCACGTTCGACAACAACCTCCTCTACGCCCATCCGCAGTACGCGGAGACGATGGACGGAATGCTCGTCTTTTCGAGCTCTCCGCTGTTCACCGAGGGCGCTCCCTGGCTGCCGGCTTCCACGGAGACCAGTGGCGGGCGCGAGCGGCGGCAGTTCAGCAGCGAGCTCCAGCAGGGACTCTACGAGGCGGTCCTCCGCGTGCTGGGCGCCAGTGCAGGGTCGCGCTCGTACGGCTGGATCGCCGCCGTGGGCAACGGCTCGCTGTGGCCGATTGCGCGCCTGGAGGTTCCCCAGGACTCCCCTTGCTTCGTGTCTCCGCCGAGCCCGGACCCGACTCAGGCCGCGGGACCTGCGGCGGAGCCCGCCACGGAAGACGACTTTCAGGGGAGCGGCTTCACCGGCAAGGACGACCTCCAGATCCTGCTGGTCGCCGTCGTCCTCTGCCTGCTCTCGGTCTGGATGCACCGGCAGGCGCTCCTGGAGCCGGTCGCGCACGCACCGGTCGATCCCGTTCCTGGCAACCGCCGGCTCCTCGCGCTGGGAACGTTCCTTCTCGCCTCGGCCGCGGGCGTGCTGCTGGCCGTCGGCAGCCTGCCGCTCTGGGTCCGGGGCCTCTCCCTCGGCCGGCTGGTGCTCTCCTGGCGGCCGGCGCAGTTCCTATACCTGGCAGGCCTGGGGCTGGCATACGCCTTCCTGGTCTATCAGACCGCGCGGGCGGCGCGGGAGAGAGTGACCAGAGGCGCCGAGTGGATCGCCTGGGCGCTTGGAGGGCTCCTCCTGCTCGCCGTCCTGGCCCTGGGACTGCTCTGGCTGTGCATCCCGAACGGTCAGGTGGAGTTCTTCCACCTGCGCGTGCGGGCGCTGTCGAGCGGTCTCTCGCCGCTGATCTCCCTGGCGGCCCTCGGCGGGGCGATCTCCGTCTGGCTGCTCAACGAGCTGGTGCGGCGCCGGTTGATGGCCCGCCTGGCAACGGACTGTCCGCTGTCCTCGCTGTGCGAGCCCTCTGTCGCGGGTTGCGACCGGGTGCTGAGCTCGCTCCGCGACCTCCTCACCCGGACGTTCCCTCCCGGGCTGCGCCCCTGGCTGCTGCCGGCCGTGGCGTTCGTTCCTCCCGCCTCGCTGCTCTGGGCGACGGTGCAGCCGATCGCCGAGGCCAAGGGCTACGGCCGGTTCTTCCTGCTTCTCCTGGTGGTGGCCGTCGCGCTCGCCGCGCTCTCCTTCTACCGGTTCGTGCGGCTCTGGCTGGACGTGCGCCGGCTCCTCGAACGGCTCGACAGCGCCTCGCCCGAGCTGGCGGCGGCCTTCGAGGCCGTGGGCAAGGAGCTGGACTGGCGACCGATCAAGTCCTTCGGCTGGCGGATCCCGCCGTTCGCGACGCTGATCCTCTCCGTGCGTGAGCTGCGCAAGCTGGTGGCGGCCGGCGCGGTCTCGGTATCCGGTTACCCCGAGTCGCTCGACGTCCCCTTCCAGAACATGTTCGAGCACGAGGCCGACGAAGGCTCGGCCCGGGAGATCGAGAGCCGCAACGAGATCGAGCGGATCTTCGGCCGCGCCTGCGTCGACCTGGCTCCCCGGATCGCGCAACCGGAGGTGAGGAGGTTCCTGGCGCTTCGGGTGGCGGCCTATCTGCGCTACGTCTTCGCCCACATGCGGAGCTGCCTGATCGGGACGCTGCTTCCGGGCCTCCTCATCCTGGTGGGCGTGACCACCTACGCCTTCCAGCCGAAGCAGTTCGTCTCGACGGCGGTGTGGGTGGCGCTGGCGCTCGCCGTGGCCGTCACCGCCTGGATCTTCGTCCAGATGGACCGCAACGCCACCTTGAGCCGGATCGGGGACACCAAGCCCGGCCAGGTGACGTTCGACCGCGCCTTCTTCACGAACCTCCTCACCTATGCCGGCATCCCCCTGCTCGGGCTGGTGGCGGCCCAGTTCCCCGGCGTGGGCCGGCTGTTCGGCCGGCTCATCGACCAGCTCCTGCGCGTCACCGGGGGAGGCTGAGCCATGTTCCGACCGTGGTAGATTCCGCCCGCGGTACGGCTGTCACGAAACCGAGGAGGAATCTGCCATGCGATCGACGCTCCGCTTCGCCCTGGCGCTCGCCCTGGCCGCCCTGCCGGCGTCGGCGCAGCAGCGGGACTTCTCGAAGGTGGAGATGAAGGTGGTCCCGGTCTCGGGCAACATCTACATGCTGGTGGGCGCGGGCGGGAACATCGGCGTGTCGGCGGGGCCCGACGGCATCCTGATCGTCGACGACCAGTACGCTCCCCTGGCCGAGAAGATCCGGGCGGCTCTGAAGAGCATCAATCCCGGCAAGCTCAAGTTCGTCCTCAACACCCACTTCCACGGCGACCACACGGGGAGCAACGCCGTCTTCGGGCCCGAGGCGCCCGTCATCGCCCAGGAGAACGTGCGCAAGCGCCTCTCGCGGGAGGTGAGCATCCGGGGCGAGAAGGTCGCGCCCTCTCCCCCCGAGGCGCTGCCGGTGATCACCTTCGAGAGCTCGGTCTCCGTCCACTTCAACGGCGAGGAGATCAAGGCCATCCACTTCCCCCACGGCCACACGGACGGCGACAGCGTGATCTTCTTCACCAGGTCCAACGTCGTCCACATGGGCGACGACTTCTTCGCGGGGCGCTTCCCCTTCGTGGACCTGGAGAATGGCGGCAGCGTCGCGGGCCTCACCGGGAACGTGGCCAAGGTGCTCGCCCAGGTCCCGGCGGACGCCAAGGTCATCCCCGGCCACGGAGAGCTCTCGACGGTGGAGGACCTCAAGGCCTATCACCGCATGCTGGTGGAGACCACGGAGGTCGTCCAGAAGGGGATCGTCGCCGGAAAGACCCTGGAGCAGATTCAGGCCGCGGGGCTGCCCGAGAAGTGGAAGGACTGGGGCATCGGCTTCATCGATACCAAGAGCTGGATCGCCACGATCCACGGCAGCCTGGAGTCCGCGAGGAAGAACCCGGCGGGGTCGACCCACCACTAGGCGGGCGCCGGTATCCGCTTCACCGCCTCCACGAACGCCTTGGCGTTCTCGACCGGCGTCATCGGCAGGATGCCGTGCCCGAGGTTCACGATATGGCCGCCGCCCCGGCCCTGTTCGATCAGGGTCGCGGCGCGGCGCTCGATCTCAGGGGTGGGGCCGAGCAGCGCCGCCGGATCCAGGTTTCCCTGGAGCACCCGGGAGCCCGCCACCTTCCGTACCTCTGAGAGCGGCTGGCGCCAGTCGACGGACAGCACGTCCACCGGCAACTCGGAGAGGGCGGGCAGCAGGTGGGAGCCGCCGTTGACATAGTAGATCAGCGGGACCCGTCCTTTCAGCGCCTCGACGATCTTGCGCAGCGGCGGCAGGGCGAGCGAGCGCCAGCGCTCGAGGTCGAGGAGCCCGCCCCAGGTGTCGAAGAGCTGGAGAGCCTGGGCCCCGGCCGCGATCTGCCCCTGGAGATAGGCGATCGAGGTGTCGGCGATACGGTCGAGGAGCAGGGCCAGCCCCTGCGGGTCGCCGTAGCTCCAGGCGAGCAGGTGCTCGAAGTGCTTGGAGCCGCCCCCTTCGACGAGGTAGGCGGCGAGCGTCCAGGGCGTGCCACCGAAGCCGAGGACGGGCACGCGGCCATCCAGCTCGCGGCGCACCAGGCGCAGGGCGTCAAAGACGTAGCCCAGGGTCTCCTCGATCTCGGGCGAGCGCAGGCGGGCCACGTCCTCGCGGGTGCGCACGGGGTTTGGGAAGCTGGGGCCGTCCCCCTTGGCGAAGACCAATTCGGCCCCCATGGCCTCCAGGGGCAGCAGGATGTCCGCGAAGAGGATGGCGGCGTCCACGCCGAGGATCGCGACCGGCTGGACCGTCACCTCGGCGGCCAGCTCGGGGGTCTTGCACAGGGTGAGGAAGTCCACCCTCTGGCGGACCGCGCGGTACTCGGGGAGGTAGCGGCCGGCCTGGCGCATGATCCACACCGGCCGACGCTCGGTCGCCTCCCCGCGGCAGGTGCGCAGCAAGAGGTCGTTCACGCGCGGGAGGATAGCAAATCCCCCCGCGGCGCCGGGTGGTACACTGGCGGTCCGATGCTGCGATTGGTCGCCTACGCGCCGGACGGGGTCCGGCGATTTCCCGTCCACAGAAACGAGCTGCTCATCGGGAGCTGGCCCGAGTGCGACATCTATCTGCCGTACACGGGAGTGGCCCAGAAGCACGCGCGGCTCCTCTACGACGGCAACGAGCTGAAGATCGAGGACCTGGGCACCCGCAAAGGCCTGCTGGTGAGCGGGCGCAAGGTACGGGAAGCCTCGCTCGAGGTGCTCGACGAGATCCGGCTCGGCGGGGTGACCCTGCTGGTCGAGGACGTCGTCCCCGCCCCGGAGAAGGCCCCCGCGCCGCCACCCGAGGAGAAGCCGGAGGATGGCGCTCCGCGGATCACTCCGCGCCGGATGATCGAGCACTTGAATCGCATCAGCGAGTGGGTGCTCGCCGACGCCGAGAGCCGCACCACCTCCGAGGCCCTGGTCAGCAAGGCGCTGGCGGACTTCGGCGGCGGTGCCCTCTTCCTGCTCGCGGGCGAGATGGAGGGAGCCGCCCAGAAGCTGGTGGTGACCACCGACACGGCGTGGCTCGCGAGCGGCGAGAAACTGCTGGACCAGCTCACGAAGCACCGCGAGTCCAGCCGGAGCCTGGAGAAGGGGGGCTTCTTCCGGGGCGAGTTGGGGGAGGCTCCGGCGTGGATCTTCTATCAATCCTTCGTCGCCCTCGACCGCGACTACACGCTGCTCGCCGCCTTCCCCCGCTTCCACCCCGAGGAGTGGTCGCCGGTGCACTCCCTGAGCACCTTGGGGCACCTGCTGGTGCTGGGGCTGGTGCACCACGTGGGGTGGTACGAGCCGATCCTGCCGGGCCACCCGGGGCAGCAGGACCTGACCCTCGATCCCAACCTGGTGGTGGGGGAGTCGCAGGCGATGAAGCAGGTCATCGAGCAGCTCCGGGCCGCGGTCGATCCGCCGGTGCACGTGCTGCTCTGCGGCGAGCCGGGGGTGGGCAAGGACCTGCTGGCCCGCTCGCTCCACCTCTCGGGACCCCGGCGTCATGGTCCGTTCATCATCGCGAGCTGCGTGGGTGCCCGGCCGCAGCAGATCGAGGCCGACCTGTTCGGCGCCGAGGTGCCGGGCAAGGGCGGTCCCGTGCGGCGCGAGGGCAAGCTCCTGCTGGCTCACGGCGGCACGCTGTTCCTCGACGAGATCGAGCTGCTTCCCATGGAGGTCCAGGCGCGGCTGGTGCGCTTCCTGCGCTCGGGCGAGGTGGAGCCCGCCGGCAGCAACGAGACCCATCCGGTGGACGTGCGGCTGGTGGTGGGGAGCCGCGCTTCCCTCGACTCGGTGGTGGCCCGCGACCTGTTCCGGGTGGACTTGGCCTACCGGCTTTCGCAGTTCGCCGTCGAGGTGCCCCCCCTGAGGGAGCGGCGCGAGGACCTGCCGCTGCTGATCCAGTCCTACATCAACCGGTTCTGCCACGAGACCGGCAAGCGCATACAGGGGATCACCGTCAAGGCGATGTCGGCCCTGCTGAGCTACGACTACCCTGGCAACCTCTCCGAGCTGGAGAACATCGCCCGGCAGCTCGTCTACATGGCGCCGGCGGGCCGGCCGGTGGACGTGAACCTGCTGCCCGAACGGATCCGCACCGGTCCGCTCGCGGCCACCACGCGGGTGGACACCGCCTCCGACCTCGAGCTGGAGCGCCTGGTCAGCGGCGCCGAGCAGGCGGCCATCCGCGAGGCCCTGCGCCGCACCAACGGCAACAAGTCCCAGGCCGCGCGCCTGCTGGGTCTCTCGCGCAACGGCCTGGCCATCAAGATGGAGCGCTACGGTCTCAAGGTGTAGGCGTGCCCCGTTCTGGATATTCTCGTTCCAGCCTCGCCCCAGGAGGGCGACGTCTCCGTAGCCCGGTGCGGGAGCGCCGGGCGTCGCCGGCCGGAACGCCTCCCCCACCCCGCCCAGGGTTTCCACCCTGGGCTACCCAGACGTCGCCCTGACGGGCGAGGGGCGACGGAGGCCGAGTAGAATATCCCCATGGCCACAACCACCGCCACCGCCCCCACCCGTCCCCGCACCGTCCGCGCTCCGCGCGGCACGGCGATCTCCTGTCGCGGATGGCAGCAGGAAGCCGCCCTGCGGATGCTGATGAACAATCTCGATCCCGAGGTGGCCGAGCGGCCGGAGGAACTCGTGGTCTATGGCGGCTCGGGCAGGGCGGCGCGCAACTGGGAGTGCTTCGAGGCGATCGTCGAGACCCTCAAGCGGCTGGGCGACGAGGAGACGCTACTCGTCCAGTCCGGCAAGCCGGTGGCCGTCTTCCGCACCCACGCGGACGCCCCGCGGGTGCTCCTCGCCAACTCCCTGCTGGTGCCCCACTGGGCCACCGCGGACGAGTTCCGCCGCCTGGAGGGGCTCGGCCTCACCATGTACGGCCAGATGACGGCCGGCTCCTGGATCTACATCGGCACCCAGGGGATCCTCCAGGGGACCTACGAGACCCTCGCCGAGTGCGCCCGCCAGCGCTTCGGCGGCTCGCTCGCCGGCCGGCTCGCCGTCACCGCCGGCCTCGGCGGCATGGGCGGCGCCCAGCCGCTCGCCGTGACCATGAACGAGGGGGTCTGCCTGGTGGCCGAGGTGGACAGGACGCGCATCGAGCGGCGCCTCGCCACGCGCTATCTGGATACGGTCGCTCCGGACATCCCGGCTGCGGTCGAGCGGGCGCTCGCGGCGCGCGACCGGCGGCAGGCGGTGTCGATCGCCGTCGAAGCCAACGCCGTCGATCTCCTGGAGCACCTGGTGGCGGCCGGCCTGGTGCCGGACGTGCTGACGGATCAAACCTCGGCCCACGACGCCCTGGAGGGCTACGTGCCGCACGGCATCCCCTACGCGGAGGCGCTCCGGCTCCGCCGGGAAGACCCACAGGTGTACGTGGCCCGCGCCATGGCGTCCATGGCGGCCCACGTGTGCGCCATGCTGACCCTCCAGGAGCGCGGCGCCGTGACTTTCGACTACGGCAACAACCTGCGCGGCCAAGCGCTGGCGGCCGGGGAATCGCGGGCCTTCGATATCGGCGGTTTCGTGCCGCTGTTCATCCGGCCGCTGTTCTGCCTGGGCAGGGGGCCCTTCCGCTGGGCCGTGCTCTCGGGCGATCCGCAAGACCTCGCGACCACGGACGAGGCGATCCTCGAGACCTTCCCCGAGGACGCGGCCCTGGCACGGTGGATCCGCATGGCCCGCGAGCGCGTGGCCTTCCAGGGGCTGCCGGCGCGCATCTGCTGGCTCGGCTATGGCGAGCGGGCGCGGGCCGGCCGGGTGTTCAACGACCTGGTGGCTTCGGGCCGAGTGAAGGCGCCCATCGTGATCGGCCGCGACCACCTCGACTGCGGCTCGGTCGCTTCCCCCAACCGCGAGACGGAGGGCATGCGCGACGGCTCGGACGCCATCGCCGACTGGCCCGTCCTCAACGCCCTTTTGAACGCGGTCAACGGCGCCACCTGGGTGTCCGTCCACCATGGCGGCGGCGTGGGCATCGGCTACTCGCTCCACGCCGGCATGGTGATCGTGGCGGACGGCACCGAGGCGGCGGCCAGGAGGCTGGAGCGGGTCCTCACCGGCGATCCCGGCACGGGAGTGGCGCGGCACGCCGATGCCGGCTACCCCGAGGCGATCGCGTGCGCCCGGGAGCGCGGCGTGGACCTGCCGATGCTGCCACGGTGAGATCGCCTTCCCACGCGCCGGGGGACCTAGCCGGCGCCTGGCGGACCCCAACTCGCGAGCCGGCGAAGCTGGCCCTGCTCGAAGCCGTCCTCATCGCCGGCCTGGTGGCGGCCCCCGTGCTGGCAGCCCCGTGGTCCGCCCTCGCCGTCCTCGTCCTCTCCGTCCTCTGGCTGGGAATGCACCGCTCCCGCGAGCGGCGGATCGCCGGTCCCATCCTGGCCGTGGCCGTCGCCGTGCTGGCCGTGGGCTGGATGCTCGGACGCGGACAGCGGGAGCCCCGGGCGAAGTGGGTACGGGAGACGCGGCAGGCCTACGCGGAGCTATGCAAGGACCTGCGGCAGGAAGCCGCCGCCGCTGCAGCGGCCGTGGGCGGACCCGCGGAGACGCCGTCGGCGCGGCTGGCGGCCTTCAACCGCCTGGCGGCGATCGAGGTCAGAGAAGAGAAAGGACGGCGGGCCCTGCTGCTGCTCGATCCGGATGGCGGGCCGGTCGCCTGGGCGGGAGAGGGGCTGCTCCACGAACTCACCCAGGAGGTCCCCCACTCCGGTTTCCACTACCGCGCGAGCTTCAGCGCCGTGACGCTGCTCGCCATCCAGCCGCTGGATCCGTCGCGCCGTCCCTGGCGGGTCGTCGTCGGGGCGAGCTTTCCCTCCGACATCTTTCCTTTCCATGGCGACGAGAACGCCCGCTGGACCCTGATCGACAGCCCCGCGCAGGCGGTCCAGGGGGCCGAGGTGGTAACCCTCCAGGGGGCTCCGGCGCTGGCCGTGGAGAGGAATCCGGCGGCCCGGCACCCCTCCCGATGGCCGCCGGCGGACCGGCTCGCCTGGGCGGTGATCGGCTTCGCCCTGCTCTCGATCGCCGTGCTGCGCTTCCTCCACGTCACGTTGCCGGGAGGAGGGCGGCTGCTGGCTGAGGACGGCCCTGCGCGGCTCGTGAGCCACCTGGCGGTCGGCGGGCTGATCGCGCTGGGAGCGGCGCTCGCCGTCTCTCCCGCCATGCTCGGCGTGCTGGTCGCCGGTCTGGCCGTGACGGCTCTCGGGGTGGGCGGCCGCTCGCGCGAAGGAGACCGCGTTCCCGCCTGGCTCAAGGGAGCGGGGAGCGTGCTGGCGCTCCTCGCCGCGGCCTGGGGGCTGCAGCAGCTCTGGGGACCGCTCGATCTCGCGGACGGCATCCTGGTCTCCGAGGAAGCGTTCACCCTCCGGCTCGGGCTCACCGGCGCCGCCTTCGGACTCCTCTGCCTCGCCGGGCGCCGCAAGGGCCGTCCCGCGTCGCCGCGCGACCGGGTGGCCTGGATCGCGGTGGCCCTCCTGCTGGCAGGGGCCACGCTGTGCGACCAGCCGCTGCTGGGCATCCCCCTGCTCGTCGCCGGCGGGGCCGCGGCTGCCGCCTTCGCCAACCAGCGGCGTCTGGGGGAAGGGCTGGCGTTCTTCGCCCTGATCCTGATGGCCGCCTTCGCCGCCGCCGGCGCCTGGGAGACGGCGTACCGCCTGCGCCTGCAGACCTACGCCGGAAGCGAGCTGCTGTCCCGTCTCGCGCCGCCCACACGACAGGAGATCGGGTCCGTGGCCCGGGAGATCCGCGGTCACTTCGAGGCGCTCGACCTCGAGCGGCTGGTACCCCGCTCGCCCGTCGGTCTGGAGAGGCAGGACCTCGCCTATGCCCTGTGGAAGGATTCCCCCCTCGCCCGCCAACACTCCCTCTCGGCGCTGGTGGTCCAGACGGACGGCGGCCCGCCCTCCTCCTTCTCCTTCGGCATGCCGCTGACCGATCAGGGTCTGGTCGACGACGACCCGGGCCGCTGGGTGGACCTGCGCCTGCCGCTGTGGGAGGACTTCCTGATCTCCGGCGTCGTGCCGCTGCGCTTCGGCGGCCGGCCCTGGGGACGGATCCGGTACTGGCTCCTGCCGCGCCCGGGGTTCGAGATCCACGACTGGCAGCGCCTGAGCGAGGTGGACGTGGGGCTGCTCAAGGGACCGGTCGCGGGGCCCGTCGAGGAGATCGCCCAGCCGGCGCTCTACGCCCTCTACACGCCGGACGGCCGCGCATCCCTCTCGCCCTGGGAGGAGGAGCCGCCCCTGTCGCCCCGTCTGCGCCAGCCGCGGGGCCGCCCCACCGGGCCCGTGGTGGAGGTCACGCCTTCCGGTCCGGCCCGCGCCTGGTCCCGCCTCTCGGCGCAAGGATGGGAGGTAGTCTACCTGCCTCTTCTGCGGCCCCTCCAGGCCCTGGAGCGGACCGGCAACTGGAGCGTGGGAGTAGTCCTCCTGCTCGCCCTGGCGGCACCGCCGCTTCTGCTCCTGGCGCTCCCCGGCGTCGCCTTCCGGGACCTGCTGCGGCGGACCGTGCGCTCCTACTCCAAGCGCCTGATGATCGTCTACACGGTCCTGCTCTTGATCCCCCTCCTGCTCCTCTACTTCGTGCTCGTACGCTCCATGGAGGAGCGGCTGCGCAGGGACCAGCAGGCCGCGGGCGAGGCGGCCCTCAACTCCGCCCAGCAGCTCCTTGGCCAGAGCCTGCTGACCATGCCCCCGGGGTTCGGCGTCGACACCGTCTTCGGCGACCAGCTCCTGATCGAGCTCTCCGGCATCGTGCGTCACGAGGTGAACCTCTACTGGGGGAGCGCCATCCACGCCTCCAGCCGCCACGAGCTGTTCACCGCGGGCCTGCTGCCCAAGCGCATCCCCGGCGAGATCTACCGCCGGCTGGCCCTCCTGGGCTACGGCCTCTCCTCGCGCACCAACCGCGTGGGCGACACCACCTACCTGGAGATGTATGCGCCCCTGCGGGTCCCCGGCGGCTCGCCCGGCAGCGAGCGCCTGTTCCTCTCCGTGCCGCTCCTCGCCCAGCAGGAGGAAGCCGCCCGCCAACTCGGCCAGCTCCGGCGCCAGGGCCTGCTGGTGACAGCGGCCCTCTTCGCCCTGCTGGTGGCCGTGGGCCGGCGCCTCGCCAGCAACTTCACCCGGCCCCTTATGCAACTCGTCGAGGGCACCCGCCAGATCGCCGCTGGCGCCCCCTCCCTCGACCTCGCCCCTACGGAGCTCGAGCTCGCCTCACTCGTCGAAGCCGTGGACGAGATGGCCCGCCGGATCGCCGAAGGCCGCGAGCGGCTCCTGCGCGAAAAGCAGGTCGTGGAGCGCATGGTGGAGAACATCACCTCCGGCGTGGTCTCGCTCGACCGTGACCGCCGGGTGCTGATGCACAACCGGGTGGCCGCCGAGCTGCTCGGCACCGAGGTGGGGCACAGCCTGGAGGAGGCGGTGGCGCGCTCCGAGCAGCTCAAGCCAGTGGCCGACTTCCTCCGCACGGCCGGCCCCGAGATGGCCCGGGCCACGGTGCGGCTCCGCGCCCGCGACGGCGGAGGGGAGCGCGAATGGTCCCTGATCTGGGTGACCCTGCCGGGATCGGGAGAGCCCAGCGCCCTGCTGGTCGCCGAGGACGCCACCGAGGTGCTGCGCGGCCAGCGCCTGCTCGCCTGGGCCGAGATGGCCCGCATGATCGCCCATGAGATCAAGAACCCCCTGACCCCGATCCGCCTCTCGGCCGAGCACATGATGGAGGTCTACCGGCACGACCCCGACCACTTCGACCGGGTCTTCGAGCGCTGCACCAGCAACATCCTCACCCAGGTGGACGAGCTGCGCTCCATCGCCTCCGAGTTCTCGGCCTACAGCTCCATCCCGCGCATCGACCCCCAGCCGACGGACCTGGTGGCGAGCATGGCCGACCTGGTGGAAGGCTACCGGGCCGCGCCACCGCCGGGGGTCTCCGTCGAGTTCGAGGCCGAGCCCGGCCCCCTGGTGACCCGCTTCGACGCCAGGCTCCTGCACCGCGCCGTGCGCAACCTGATCGAGAACGCCCTGCGCGCCAGCGCCGGCGGCGGCCGGGTGGTCGTCCGCGTCGAGCAGACGGACGGCTTCGCCAAGATCGCTGTCGAGGACTCCGGCCCCGGCGTCCCGCCGGACCTCCTGCCGCGCATCTTCGATCCCTACTTCTCGACCCATGACACCGGCACCGGCTTGGGGTTACCCATCGCCCGCCGCATCGCTGAGGAGCATGGCGGCGACATCACAGCGAGGAACCGGCCGGAGGGGGGGCTGGAGGTGGTGGTGTCATTGCCGGTATAGAGTCAATCTGGTCGTTGTCCTCCCGCTGTAGAGACTCTCCTATACCATACCGGCCATGGACGACGCGCTGCGCTATCTCGTCGAGAAGGACGCCATCGTCGGAACGATCAACCGGCTGTTCGTCTCTACGGATAACCGGGACTGGGAGGCGGTCAAGGCATGCTTCACGCCGCGGGTCTTCTTCGACATGACCTCGCTGGCGGGCGGCGAGCCGGCGGAGGTGAGCGTTCAGGAGATCGTCGACGGCTGGGAGAAGGGGCTCGCCCCCTTGCAGGCGATCCACCACCAGGCCGGCAACTACCGGGTGACCCTCGAAGGCGACCGGGCGGACGCCTTCTGCTACGGGATCGCGTTCCATTACCTGCCCAACGACAGCGGCCGGAATACCCGGACCTTCGTGGGCAGCTACGACTTCCGTCTGGAGAAGGACAGCGGCGCCTGGCGCATCCGCCGGTTCCGGTTCGATCTGAAGTACGTGGACGGGAACCTGCAACTCGAAGGCTGAGAGGGTTCAGGCGTCGGCGTGCCCTTCCGGGAAAGCCTGGTAGGAAACCGGCTGATCCGGTCGCCCCCTACCGCCGCTTGACCTTGGGGGCCGAGCGGCGGCCCAGGACCACCCGGGGCTTCATCTCGACGTAGGGCTCGACGCCGGGGACGGTGCAGCGGGGGAGATCCTCGCCCAGGGTGGATTCGATCTCCTTGACGATGGCCTTGTCCATCCAGGTTGCGATCGTGGAGACGATCCCCGTTGAGGCGCCGCGGGCGGTGCGGCCGGCGCGGTGGATGTAGTCTTCGACGGTCTCCGGCACGTCGAAGTTGACGATGTGGCGCACGCGGGGGATGTCGAGCCCGCGGGCGGCGATGTCGGTGGCCACCAGGATCCGGTGCTCGCCCTCGCGGAAGCCCTGGAGCGCCTGCACCCGCTGCCCCTGGGAGAGGTTGGAATGAATCCGCTCCACCGGGTGTCCCTCGCGCTCGAGGACGCCGCAGAGCCACTCGGCGTCGGTCTTGCGGCGGATGAAGACGAGCGTGCTCCCCAACTCCTGGTGGAGCAGGGCGAGCAGGCACGCCTTCTTGTCCTCGGGCTCGACCAGATAGAGGCGGTGGCTGATGCCATGGGCGGCCTTGCCCTCGGGGGTGATGTCGATCCGCACCGGGTCGGTCATGAACTGCTGGGTCAGCCGCTCGATGGGAGGTGGCATGGTGGCCGAGAACATCAGCGTCTGCCGCTTCTGCGGGAGCTGCTGCAGGATGCGGTGGACCTGCGGCATGAACCCCATGTCGAGCATGTGGTCGGCCTCGTCCAGCACCAGCACGTTGGTGTCGTTGAGCCGGGCGGTGCCCTGCTCCATGTGGTCGAGGAGGCGGCCCGGCGTTGCCACGATGACGTGCGGCCGCCGGCGCAGCCCTTGAAGCTGTGGGCCCATCTTGACCCCGCCGATCAGGCAGACGCTCTTCAGGCCGTAGTCGCCGCCGAAGGCGTCGAGGAAGGCTTGGGTCTGCAGCGCGATCTCGCGGGTGGGAGAGAGGATCAGGGCGCGGGCTTTCGGATCGTGGGCCAGCCGCTCGGCGATGGGAAGGGTGAACGCCGCGGTCTTGCCTGAGCCGGTCTCGGCAAGGCCGATCAGGTCCCGACCGGTGAGCGCCGCCGGGATGACGGCGGCCTGGATCGGCGTCGGGTGCTCGAAGCCGATGAGGCGGATGCAGCGCAGGATCGGCTGGCTGAGTCCCAGCGAATCGAAGTTTTGGTCAGTCGTTTCAACGGGATGCTGCGGAATGGCCAGCGTCTGCATGGCTCGCTTATAGCCGATCCGGCGTTCGGCAGGCAAGGGCGGCACGGAGATCAAAGAGGCAGGAATTCGACCCGGTTCTCCAGGTCTGCGGGGTCCGCGATCTTGGCGATCAGCTCCAGATCCCGGATGCAGTCGCCGATCGTGACGTGCAGTTGATGGGCGTAGATTACGCCGGAAAAAGGAATGTCGGAGGCTTGGCGGCGGTGGGCTTCTGCGAGGAGGTCGTCATCCTGGGAGAAAAGCGGGCGGCCGAGTTCGGTCGCTCGATCGAGCACCTGTGGATCGGGCAGACGGCGGCGGCCATCCTCTTGAACGGTGAGGACATCAACGCCGCGGAGCCGCAATCCTTCCGGGATTGCCCGGTGGACGTTCTCGTCCACATAGAGAGCTATGCTCAAGACTGGCGGTCTCGGCCTCGAAGCTTCTCCTTCAAGGGAGAGGGCCCAGTCTTCTGCCGGACCTCTTCGACGAAGCGGGAGCGCCGCTCGATGTCCCGATCCAACTCGTCCTTATGGTCCCAGTAGTAGGCGAGAGCGGAGTGGATCTGGCTCAAGGAGAGGTAGGGATGCTGGAAGTGAATCTCTTCCGGGCTCCAGCCGTACGCCCTTTGCGCCATGACCAGTTCGACCACCTTCATCGTCGTGCCCGCGAGGAACGGGACGCCGTTGGCATCCAGTTCGATGTGGGGGTATTGGAAAGTAGTCGGAAGAGCTGAAGACATGGTTGTTCTCCGTGTGCGCTTACCAGTTTAGCCGAACTCTCTGCCGACGCAGCCGCCACACGTCCCGGAGATCCCAGTGATAGACTTCCCCGGCTCCGCACGAGCCCTCACCGATGTAGAAGCCTCATGAAGAATTCCTCGACAATCTTTACGACCGCCACCCTCGCCCTCCTCCTCTGGAACGCCCCACTCGCCGCCGCCCCTCCGAAAACGGCGGGCGCGAAACCGCCTGCTGCGGCTGCGGAGGCTCCCGCAGCGCTCCCTGCCATCGCCAAGGCGACCGCCGGAATGGCGAAGCGGGCGGGGCTCCTCACGTTCTATCTCGACCGGCAGAAGGGCAAGGTGTGGCTGGAGGTGCCGCCCGCTACCGGCAGGGGCGGGGAGGTGGCCAGCTACCTCTATCAAGAGGGGTTGCTCACCGGGCTCGGCTCCAATCCCGTGGGGCTCGACCGCGGCCAGCTCGGCGATACGCGGATCATCACCCTGCGCCGGGTGGGCGGACGCGTGCTCGTCGAGCAGCCCAACCTGAGGTTCCGGGCGCTCTCGGAGAACCCCGCCGAGCGGCAGACGGTGCGCGAGTCGTTCGCCACCTCGATCCTCTGGGCCGGGGAGATCACGGCCCTCGGTCCGGGCGGCCGGGCGCTGGTGGATTTCACCCCCTTCCTGGTGCGGGACGCCCACGACATCGTGGCGCGGCTCAAGAACACGGGGCAGGGGAGCTGGTCCCTCGACGCCGGCCGCAGCGTGGTCGATCCCGAGAGCTGCCTGGCCTTCCCGGAGAACCTGGAGTTCGAGGCGCTGCTCACCTATCAGTCGGCCGAGCCGGGGCCGCTCGTGCGCGAGATGGCGCCCGCGGCCGGGTCCATGACCCTGGTGCAGCACCACTCGCTGCTGCGCCTGCCGGACCCCGGCTACAAGCCGCGGCGGTTCGATCCCCGCTCGGGCTCGTTCGCCGTCGACTTCGTGAACTACGCGGCGCCCCTCTCGGAGCCCATCGCGACCCGCTATCTGGTCCGTCACCGGCTGGAGAAGGTCGATCCCACGGCGGCCCGCTCGCGGGTCAAGGAGCCGATCGTCTACTACGTGGACAGCGGCGCGCCCGAGCCGGTGAGGAGCGCCCTCGTCGAGGGGGCGGCCTGGTGGAAGGAAGCCTTCGACAAGGCGGGGTTCATCGACGCTTTCCAGGTGAAGCTGCTGCCCGCGGGGGCGCATCCGCTCGACGCCCGCTACAACGTCGTCCAGTGGGTCCACCGCTCGGCCCGCGGCTGGTCCTACGGCGGCGGCGTGACCGATCCGCGCACGGGCGAGATGATCAAGGGGCACGTCACCCTGGGCTCGCTGCGCGTGCGGCAGGACCGGCTGATCTTCGAGGGTCTCGCCGGCACGGAGAAGACGGGCACCGGCGCGCCGGACGATCCGGTGCAGCTCTCGCTCGCCCGCATCCGCCAACTCGCCGCGCACGAGGTGGGGCACAGCCTCGGGCTCTCCCACAACTTCGCCGCCTCCACCTACGGCCGCGCCTCGGTGATGGACTACCCGGCGCCCCTGGTGGGAATCACGCCGAATGGCAAGCTCGACTTCTCCAAGACCTACGCCGTGGGCGTGGGGGAATGGGACGTGCAGGCTATCCGCTTCGCCTACAGCGAGTTCCCGCCCGGAGCGGACGAGCGCGCGGCGCTGAACGCCATCATCCAGGAGAACCTCTCCCGGGGCCTGATCTTCCTCACCGATGAGGACGCCCGCCCCGAGGGATCGGCCAGCCCCCTGGCCCACCTCTGGGACAACGGGCCGGACGCGGCTGAAGGGCTCAAGCACGCCCTCGCCGTGCGCCGCATCGGCCTCGCCGGCTTCGGCGAGCACAACATCGCCCCGGGGCAGCCGCTCGCCCTGCTCAACGAGGTGCTGGTGCCGCTCTACTTCCACCACCGCTACCAGCTCGAAGCCGCCTCCAAGCTGGTGGGCGGCCTACGGTACACCTACGCGCTGCGCGGTGACGGCCAGCCCGCCTCGCAGCCGGTGGACGGCCCGGCGCAGCGCAAGGCGCTCGCGGCCATGCTGGAGGTGCTCTCGCCGGAGAGCCTGGACCTGCCCGAGCCGGTCATCGCCCTCCTGCTGCCCCGGCCCGCCGAGTACCGGCCGAACCCGGAGATGTTCGCCGGCCTGACCGGACCGACCTTCGATCCGCTCTCCGCCGCCGCCACCGCGGCCGACATGTCGGTGCGCCTGCTGCTGCGGCCGGAGCGCGCGGCCCGGCTCGTGGACTTCCACCGCCGCGATCCATCGCTGCCCGGTCTCGAGGTGGTGCTCAAGGAGCTGGAGGACAAGGCGTTCGGCGGCGGGTCCGGACCGGGACGGCTGGCGGAGATCCGCCGCGCGGTGCAGTGGGTCGTGGTGCGGCGGCTGATTGAACTGTCGAGCGATCCGCAGGCGTCGCCCGGCGTGCGCGCCCGGGTGGACGAGGAGCTGCGCACGCTCGCCGGGAGGCTCGTCCGGCACGGCTCCGATCCCTTCGAAGAGAGAGCGCATCTGGCTTTCCTCTCGGGGGAGATCCAGCGCTACCTCGACCGGCGGGCTCAGGAAGACCCCACCAAGAGCCCCGAGCCGCCCCCGCCGCCGCCAGGGCAGCCGATCGGATTGCCGGACCCGTCGTTCCTGGACGGCTTGGACGAAGGGTGCTCGTGGGGTCCATGAATGGCTTCGGGTAGGGGCGGGTCTGGACGGGGGCGAGGTGGCGTGACCCGCCCTGGGGGGCCGGGGGCGCCTCGGAAAGGCCACGGTGAGCCCCCTCCCCCCGCCCGGCCCCCCCGCCGCTGGCCCATAATCACCTTCATGGCCGCGTTGCTCGCCGCCCTCGTCTCGCTCTGGCTCCTCCGTACCCCTCCGTCGAGCCCGGCGCCGCGGATCGCACCGTCCGCGGTCCAAGCGGCCGCCGCGGGCTCGCCCGACGTCCCCCAGCGGCTGACGGCGAAGGTCCTCTCCGTCCGTCCGCACGACCCGGGAGCGTACACCCAGGGGCTGCTGCTCCACGGCGGCTCGCTCTTCGAGAGCGCGGGCCGCTATGGCGCCTCCAGTCTGCGGGAGGTGGATCCGCAGACGGGCGCGGTCAAGCGACAGGTGGAGGTGCCCAGGGAGTACTTCGCGGAAGGCCTGGCCCTGGTGGGCGATCGCCTGATCCAGCTCACTTGGCAGGAGCAGAAGGCGTTCGTCTACAAGGCCGCGGATTTCAAGCCGACGGGCGAGTTCCGCTACGACGGAGAAGGCTGGGGGCTCTGCTGGGACGGCCGTCGGCTGGTGATGACCGACGGCTCGGACCGCTTGACCTTCCGCGACGCCAAGACCTTCGCCGTCCTGGGCGAGGTCCATGTCACTCTCGCGGGGCGGTCCGTCGACCGGCTCAACGAGCTGGAGTGCGTGGACGGCACGGTCTACGCCAATGTCTGGCAAACGGACGACATCCTGCGCATCGATCCCGCGAGCGGCAAGGTCACGGCGGTCGTCGACGCCTCCGGCCTCCTCACGCCCGCCGAGCGCGAGAGGACCGACGTGCTCAACGGCATCGCCTGGGACCCGGCGAAGAAGACCTTCCTGATCACCGGCAAGCTCTGGCCCAAGATGTTCGAGGTGACCTTCGTCCCGCGGCCATGAGGGTCTCCAGGTTCGCCATCGCGCTCTTGGCCGCCGGGCTCGCGGCCTGTGCGCGGAGCGGGGCGCCGCCGCGGACGGTGCCGGGTCCCCCGGTGCCCCTGCTCGGCACCGCTCCCCTGGTCATCCCCTTCGGCATCCGGGTCGACGGCCTGCAGGTCGGGGGCCTCTCCGCGATCGCGCAGGCGCCGGACGGCTCCTGGCTCGCCCTGGTGGACAACGAGGGGGAGACTCCGGCGCGGGTGTTCCGCTTGGTCTTCGAGGTGAGCGAGCGCGGGGTCACTCCGCCGGCGGGGAAGACGGCGCGCCAGGTGCCCGTGGCGGCGATCCGGCTCCAGGGCTTCGACGGCGGCAACTTCGACGGCGAGGGGCTCGCCCTGGAGTCCGCGGGGCGCCTGCTGATCTCCTCCGAGACCGAGCCTTCCATCCGTGAGTTCTCTCCGGAGGGCAAGCTGCTCGGCGCCCTGCCGGTGCCGGCGATCTTCTTGGCGGGAGAGAAGACGGGGGTCCGGAAGAACCAGGGCTTCGAAAGCCTCACCCTGGCGCCGGGCGGCGAGGCGTTATGGACCGCCAACGAGCGCGCGCTTCAGCAGGACGCGCCGGACGACGAGACCCGCCCGAGCCCGGTCCGTCTCCTGCGTTACGAGCGGCGGGGGGACAGCTTCGTCCCGGAGGTCCAGTTCGTCTACGAAGTCGAGCCCATCGACAAGCCCGGGATCGGATTCGCGATCCGCGGCCTCGCGGAGCTGCTCGCCCTGCCCGGGGGGGACCTGCTGGCGCTGGAGCGCCAGTTCGTCACCGGCCGCGGCATGGAGATCCAGATCTTCCGCGTCTCCCTCGCCGGGGCCACCGACGTCTCCGGGCTCGACTCCCTGGCCGGGAAGGGCTACACACCCGTGCGCAAGACCTTGCTGTTCGACCTCGGCCGCGCAGGCTTCGCGCCCGACAACCTGGAGGGGCTGACCTTCGGTCCGCCCCTCTCCGACGGCTCGCGGACGCTGGTCTTGGTGAGCGACGACAACTTCGAACGGTTCCAGCGGACGCAGATCGTGGCCCTGCGCTGGATAGAATGAGGGCCGTAGACTCGAGGATCCGAGGAGGAAACCGCGATGAGCGACAAGAGCTGGCACGTGGCCGTGGGCGGCCAGCAGCAGGGCCCGATGAGCCGGGACGAGGTCCTGGCTGGCATCCAGAGCGGCCGTTTCGGGCGCGATGCCTATGTGTTCACCCAGGGCATGGCGAACTGGACTCCCGTCTCGACCCACCCCGAGTTCTCGGGGGCCTTCGGCGCGGCGCCGCCGCCCCCGCCGCCCGGGATGGGAGCGGCGATCCGGGCGCACGAGATCGACTACGAGCTGTACGGGGAGGACATGCAGTACGTCGAGATCACCCTCGATCCGGGCGAGGCCTGCATCGCCGAGGCGGGTGCCTTCCTCTACATGGAGCCCGGCATCCAGATGCAGACCATCTTCGGTGACGGCTCGGGCCAGGAGCAGGCCGGCCTGATGGGCAAGCTCTTCTCGGCCGGCAAGCGCGTGCTCACCGGCGAGTCGCTGTTCATGACCCTGTTCGGCAACAGCGGCCCGGGCCGGCAGAAGGTGGCCTTCGCCGCGCCCTATCCTGGCAAGATCGTGCCGCTCGACCTGCGCCAGCACGGCGGGCGCATCCTGTGCGAGAAGGACGCCTTCCTCTGCGCCGCCAAGGGGATCTCGGTGGGGATCGCCCTCAACCGCCGGCTGGGCTCGGGGCTCTTCGGCGGCGAGGGGTTCATCCTGCAGAAGCTGGAGGGGGACGGCCTCGCCTTCCTGCACTCCGGTGGCACCATCTTCACCCGCCAGCTCGCCCCCGGTGAGACGTTGCGGGTGGACACCGGCTGCCTGGTGGCCTTCGAGACCACGGTGACCTACGACATCCAGATGGTGAGCGGCATCAAGACCGCCTTCTTCGGCGGCGAGGGGCTGTTCTATGCCGCGCTGACCGGGCCCGGCACGATCTGGCTGCAGTCGTTGCCGTTCAAGCGCATCGCCAAGCAGGTGCTCTCGGCGATCCCCCGCGCCAAGGGCGAGGGCTCGGCCCTCGGCCCCTTGGGCGACCTGATCATGGGTGGGGACAGTTGACGGGCCGACCGGCGGCGGGCACGTAGGCCCTCCGCCTAGGCGACCGGCGCCTCGATCTTGAGCATCCGGGCCCACGCCTGGCGGAGGTTCTCCGGCAGGTCGAGGACGGGGAAGATCTCCTTGACCTCGTCGCGGCTCACGTAGATCCAGATGTCGTCCCACTGGGCGTAGCGGAGCAGGTGAGAGATGACCCAGGCGCGCTGCTCCCGGGTGCCTTGAAGGAGGAGGTGACGCACCTCCTGTTCAGTGACTTTCTGATCGGGGAAGAAGTAGAGGGACCCCCCGCGTTCCAAAGTATCGCGGCCTCGACCCGAACCTTGTTGCATGGACTCAGTATAGCGGTCCTGCCTGGATTCGCAAGGTCGAAAGCGCACCTCTTGACCGGGCTGCGCCGGTCCGCTAGATTTCCCTCGCTCGACCGCGAGCGGGCATAACTCAGCTGGTAGAGTGCAAGCTTCCCAAGCTTGATGTCGCGGGTTCGAGTCCCGTTGCCCGCTCCAATCCCTTCTCCCCGAAAGCATGCCCTATTGCGCCGCGGGAACGTCTCTTCGGCGCCGCTCAAGGGCCGGGTGGAGAGGACGGGCGACCGGGGGCGGGAAACGCCTCCCCCGTCACCCTTTCCCACAACGTCCTGAGATCCTCCGGCACCGGGGCTTCGAAGGCCAGGGGCTCGCCGGTGCCGGGGTGCCGGAAGGTGAGGCGCCAGGCGTGGAGGGCGGGGCGGGGGAAGTCCCGCAACGCCGCCTGCACGGGGCGGGGGAGCCCCTTCCAGCGCGCCTCGCCATAGACGGGATCTCCCACCAGCGGATGACCGATGTGCTTCAAGTGGACGCGGATCTGGTGCGTCCGGCCGGTCGCGAGGTCCATCTCCAGCAGCGAGATCCCGGCCCTGGCGGCGAGCGTCTGGTAATCCGTGTGCGCCGGCCGGCCGCCGGGGCGGACCGCCATCTCCTTGCGCCGCTGCGGGTGGCGGCCGATGGGCGCCTCGATCGTCCCCGCGGGCGGAGAGGGGGTCCCGTAGGCGATACCGCGGTAGCGCTTCTCGACCTCGCGGGCGGCGAAGGCGCGGGCGAGGCGCGCGTAGGAGCCGGGCGTGCGCGCCGCCACCAGGACGCCGCTCGTCCCCTGGTCCAGCCGGTGGACGATACCCGGCCGGCCGGGGCCGCCCACGCCGGCCATCTCGGGGTAGCGGCCGAGGAGGCGGTGGGCCAGGGTTCCTGTCGCGCGGCCGGCGCCAGGGTGGACGGTGAGGCCCGCTGGCTTGTCGATCACCACCAGCTCCCCATCTTCGTAGAGCACGGGCAGGTCCCCGCGCTCTGGCAGGACGCGCTCCTCCCTCGGTTCCGGCGGAGCGCACTCGACGAGGTCGCCGGCGGCGACGGCAGCGGCGGGTTTCGACTCCCGGCCGTTGACGCGGACGAGCCCCTCGGCGATCCATTTCTGGACCTGGTTGCGGGGAGCGTCGAGGCGGGCGGCGACGTGCCGGTCGAGCCGCTCGCCGGCAGCGTCGGGCTCGACCGTCCAGGCCGGTGAGATCACTCTGAAGCCGCGGCGGCGGCCGGCGCCTCGTGGTGGTGGCGCGGCCGGAAGCTGTCGATCGCCATCAGCAGGATGCCGATCGAGATCGCGCTGTCGGCGACGTTGAAGGCGGGCCAGTGGTGGATACCCACGTAGACGTCGATGAAGTCGGTCACGGCGCCGCTCGCGACGCGATCGATCAGGTTGCCGATCGCTCCGCCCACCACGAGCGCCAGGGCTGCGAGAAGGCTGCGGTCGCGGGTGGGGGCGAACCAGAAGTAGAGGCTCACCGCTGTCAGGGCGCCGAGCCCGAGCAGCGTGAGCAGCCAGCCGGTGCTGGCGCCGTCCGAGGCGAACAGGCCGAAGGCCACGCCGGTGTTGCGCACGTGGGTCAGGTTGAGGAAGCCGGGGATGAGGGGCTGCGCCGAGTGATGGGGGAGGTGGACCTCCACCAGCCACTTGGTCCACTGGTCGAGCACGAGCACTCCCAGGGAGACGAACAGGTAGCGCAGCTTGCCCAGTCGGGAATCCATGTTCACGCGCTCTCCTTCTATGTTCGGCGGAAATGCTCACGGGCGGCCCGGGCCACCTGGGGGAGATCCGAGATGGTCTGGAACAACCGGATCGCCGCGATCCCCGCCACCCCCGCCCCGGCCAGCTCTCCGAACCGCTCTAGTGTAACGCCTCCCAGAGCATAGACGGGAAGGCCGGCCGCCGCGGCGCGCGCCAGCTCGCCGAGCCCCACGGGCGCGCCCTTGCCGGGAGTCTCGTACACCGGGCCGAAGGTCACGTAGTCCGCCCCCTCGTCGCGCGCCCGCTTGACCTCCTCGAGGCGATGGGTGGAGCGGCCGATCATCATCCGCGGGCCGAAGCGCGCCCGCAGGGGAGCCACGGGAACGCCGTCGGCGGGCAGGTGCACGCCGTCGGCCCCGGCCGCGACCGCCACGTCGATGCGGCCGTTGACCAGCAGCCGGACCGCAGGCGGCAGCGCCGACCGGGCGAGCCGGGCGAGGCCGTAGAGGGCGCGGTCCTCGAGGTCCTTCTCCCGGATCTGGACCGCGCCGATCCCGGCTTCGCCGAGCGCGTGGAGCCAGCCGTCCATGGGGAGGGGGAGCGAGGCCTGGTCGCTGATGGCGAGCAGGCTAAACGTTGGGGGCACGGAGCTTCCGCCGGAAGATCAGCTCGTCCAAGTCGTGCGCCCCCCAGACCAGATGGATCAGCCCGAAGCCGGTCACGCACGCCCGCGCCACCGGATGGAAGCCGACGGTGCGCAGCAGGTCCAGGGGGATCTGCATCACGGTCCGGTCCCAGATCGGGCTCCAGGGGGCGAGCACGAGGAAGGTCCCTGCCTCGACGCAGTAGAGGATGAAGAAGATGCGGAGCAGAAACGACGGGCGCATGGGCGGGGAGATTGTAGCCGTGAAATGGAACGGCCGGCGGTTCGCGCCGGCCGTCTCGGCAGAGGGGAGATGGAAACCAGGATCAGCGGCTCTGGTTGCCGTCCCCGTTGTTCCGGGGCCGGGCGCGCCGCTCCCGTCCCTGGGAGCGGGAGCCCTCGTCACCGCGGGACCGCGGCGGCGGCGACGGCCGGACGTCGCGCGGACGGGACTCGCTGCCGCGGTCGTACCGAGGAGGATCGGGCCGCGAAGGCTCGGGAGTCCGGTACCTCGGCTCGGTCACTCGCGGCTCGGGCCGTGCAGGCGGGGCCGGGCGCTCGTACCGCTCCGGGCGCTCGGACCGCGCCCCGGGCCGGACATAGACGTCCTCGCGCGGGCGCTCGGGCCGCCGCACGTTGTCGCCCTGGTCGCGGTCCGCCGGCGGCCGGGAAGGCCTGTCCTGCAGCCGGCCGTTCCAGTCGGGACGCGGCTCGGGACGCGGCGCGCCGCCATCGGTGTCCGCAGAGGGCCGTCCAGGGCGCTCGCGCACCGCAGGAGCATCGCCGGGCGACCGGTCGGGCCGGCCGCTCGGCCCGTTGTCGGTCACGATCCGGCGCGACGGCCGGGGAGCCCCGCCGTCGTCATTCGGAGACGGCCGGGCGGGCCGTTCCCGCACCGCCGGCGCATCGCCGGCAGACGGGCCAGGCCGGCCGCTCGGCACGTTGTCGATCACGATCCGGCGCGACGGCCGGGGGGTGCCGCCGTCGGCCTCGGGCGACGGGCGCCCGGACCGGTTGGGCTTCTCGCCGGCCGCCGCCCGGCCGTCGTTCGCATCGCCCGCGGGCCGGTCGCCGAGCCCGATGCGCGGCTGTCTGCCGGGCCGATCGGAGCCAGCGGGTTCGCCGCCGCCGATCTCGACCCGGCGGCGCACCTCATGGCCGAGGGTGTCAGGCCTGAGCGGCGTGCCGTCCAGGGCGCCGGGGTTGCCCTCGGCCCGCACGGTGCGGGCGACCGTGGGCGGCAGGTCCGGCTTGCGGGCGATGAACGGCGTCACGTCCGGCAGCTCGTTCGGGCCCTTGCCGGGGCGCAGCGCGCGCGCCACCTCGTCGGTGCTCCGCCAGGTGCTGGGCTTCAGCGGCCGGGTGTCGGTCGTGATGATGCCCCGCTCCAGGGCGGTGCGGATGTTCCTCGCGGTGTCGATCGGCACGGCGTAGCGGTGCACGTCGCGGCGGCCGTCCCAGAACCCGTCGCGGTAGCCATCCCGGTACCCGTGGCGGTAGCCGCCGTCGTAGCCGAAGTACGTCGTCGGGACGAACGTCCAGTGGTTGAAGTGGCCCCAGTCGCCGCCCGCCCAGCCGTAGACGCCGAAGCGGAAGCCGAAGCTGAAGCCGAAGCGCGGGCCGTAGTAGCGGGTGTAATACCCGGTGGGGCACCAGCCGACGTAGCTCGGGCCCCAGTACCAGTAGACCCAGGCCGGCGACCAGACATAGCCCGGCTGCCAGGCCCAGCCGTAGCCGGGCAGGTAGTCCCAGCTCCCGTAGTGGTAGGGCACCCAGCCCCAGGGCTCGTAGGAGAGCCAGGTGAGGCCGACCGGGGTGTAGATCCACCGGCCGCGCCAGTAGGGGCGCCAGTCGTAGGCCACCCGCGGCCGCCAGTAGGGCGAGCCGTCGACGTAGATCCAGTCGCCATAGCGGTTGAGCGGCGCCGCCTGGTAGCGCAGGTTGTCGTCGACGTAGCGCAGGTTCGCCGAGGCATAGGAGGACTCGTCGTCCAGCCGGCGGGCCCACCTCTCCAGCGAGTCGAAGCCGGTGGCCGGGCGGACCTCGGCGCTGGCACCGTTGCGGTCATCGCCGTCGATGACCGCCTCCTCGTCGGCCTTCACCCGGGCCGAGCCGCGGTCGGTCACCACCTCGGCGGTGCCGCGGCGGACGACCACCTGGCTCCAGCCCTCGCGGTCGGCGGTGACGCGGTAGACGCCGTAGTTCTGGGGATAGATGGTGGCGTTGGGCGTCTCGATGCGCGGCAGCTCGTCCCCCAACGAGTCCTGGAGGACGACGAGTTGGAGGTTGCCTTCGAGCAACCGCAGGACGGTGGCGCGGTCATCGCGGTCCGGCGAGGCGGCCAGCCGCTCCAGGACCAGCTCGCTGCCGCCGTCGATCCGCAGGATGTTGCGGTCGGCGAGCACGATCTCGACCCGCGAGCGGTCGGGGACCCAGAGCCGGTCGCCGGCCAGCACGGGCTGGTTGATCTCGGCGCTGGAGCGCTCGGTCGTGCCGGCCTGCATCAGGGTGGCCGAGCCTTCCACCACGCTGAGATAGCCGTAGCTGCCGGTCTCGGCGGCCGCAGGGGCTGCCACGGCGAGGACGCCCAGGGCGAGCGCGAGTGGGGACACGAGCATCTTCATGAAGGTTCTCATGGGTTCTGTTTTCTCCACGATAGGACGATACCCTCGTCCCCTGAAATCAGCAACTTTCGGACCAGCTTCTTTATTCCTCGCCGGGCGCCCGCAAACTCCCTGCTTTTCAGGGCTTGGCTGGCTATAATGGGCGCGACTTCGGCAGGCGGCGGTGTCCACCCCAGGCGTCACCGGCGTCCCCAGGGGCGACGGTGCGCCACGGCTGGAGTGCCGTCCGACCGCAGCCGTTCCGGCGATCCATTCCGGGGGAGGCCCCACGTGGCGATCAACTGGTTCCGCGGCAAGAAGCAGCAGGAGCCGCAGGAGTACACCATCGACGACCTGATCGTCCTCGAGCGGTACGAGGAGGCGGGGGAGCGCCTGCGCGCCCGGCTGAAGGACAATCCCAACGACCTCCACTCGCACCTGAAGCTGGCCGAGGTCCATACCCAGCTCCGGCAGTTCGACAAGGCGGTGGACGAGTACGTCTTCGTCGCCGACGAGTACGCCCAGGACGGCTTCCACGACAAGGGAATCGCCCTGCTCTCCAGGGCGATGAAGCTCGCGCCCCTCGACCAGTCGCTGCGCTTCAAGGTGGAGAAGCTGCAGCGCGAGAAGAGCATGGAGCACGTGCGGTCGTTGGCCCTGGAGGGGTTGGCGCAGGCTGGCGGACTCAAGGGCGGCACCTCGGCCCTGGAGCTCAAGCGCCTCTGGCATCACCTCGCCCCCAGCACCCTGGTGCAGCGCCTCGCCGGCGAGGGCGAGCAGCTACGGCGGCTCCTCTCGGCCATGGAGCTCGTCCGCATCGAGCCGGACGTGCTGGTGGCGCGGGAGGGAAGCCGGGACGCCTTTCTCTTGTTGATCGTCCATGGCGTGATCGAGACCTCGGTCCAGGCTGGCGGACGGGAGGTGGCGGTGCGCACCTTTGCCTCGGGCGACATCCTCGGCGAGGGGGTCCTGCTCGAGCGCGGCGCCTGGCCCGCCGACTACCGCGCCCTGGAGCCGGTCACCGCCTTGAAGCTCACCCGCGAAGGGCTGGAGCAGTGCCTGGTCGGCAACCCCAACCCGCGCGGGTTCCTGGAGACGCTGCGCGAGCAGCACAACGACCGCGACGTCGCCGCCACGGTGCGGCGTCTGCGGAGCGGTTCCTGATGGCCATCCTGCCCATTCGCATCTACCCCGATCCCGTCCTGCGGGTGAAGTGCCGCGCAGTCGAGGAGTTCGACGCCCGGCTGCGCAAGCTCGCCTCCGACATGGTGGAGACGATGCACGCCGCCCCCGGCGTGGGCCTCGCGGCGCCCCAGGTCGGGGTCGAGCTGCGCCTCGCCGTCGTGGACGTCTCGGTGGGGGAGGACCCCGGCCAGCTCAAGGTCCTCGTCAACCCGGAGGTCGTCCGTCGCGAGGGGCTGGAGTCGGACACCGAGGGCTGCCTCTCCCTGCCCGGGATCACCGACAAGGTGGACCGTCCGCTCGCCGTCACCGTGCGGGCGCGGGACCTCGCGGGCCAGCCGTTCGAGTTCGCGGCCGAGGGGTACCTGGCGCGCGCCGTCTGCCACGAGATCGACCACCTCGACGGCGTCCTGTTCACCGACCACCTCCGGGGACTGCGGCGCGAGCGGGCCCGCCGCCAGCTCAAGAAGCTGGCTGAGCTGCGGCAGGAGGTGGCGGTTTGAGCAGCGCCCCGCGGCGCCCTTCCGCCGTCCTCCCGGGCGTCCTCCTGGTCCTGCTTGCCCTGGCGCTGGCCGCCTGCGGCGGCGGCGGTGGGGGCGGCGGGCCCACCGAGCCGACCCCGACTCCGCCCCCGCCTCCACCACCCCCGGGGATCGTCTTCACCGCGCAGGGGGCCGCGGGCGCCAACACCCTCTTCCTGGCGAACGGGGCCGCCACCACCGCCACCAACCTGTTCCTCGAGGTGCGGGCCAGCCAGATGACGGACCTCTACGGCGTGGCCTTCGACCTCGCCTACCCGAGCGCCCAGCTCCAGTTCACGCGGGTCACGGCCGGCCCGCTGCTCTCAGGCGGCGCGGTGCAGGCCGTCGCCTCCGCGCCGGGTACCCTGGTCGTGGGCGGCACCCACCTCGGCAGCGTCCCGGGCGCCACCGGCTCAGGCGTGGTGATGACCCTGGAGTTCACCGCCGTGGCCGCCGGCGAGGGAGCCTTCACGTTCTCCCGCAACTCGGCCCTGGATTCCCGTGGCGATATCATCCGTGGCGTCTCCTGGCTCGCCGGCTCCGTGCGAGTGACCCGTTGAGCTATCCTGCGAACCCGATGGCCACCGAGCTCGTCCTCTTCAACACTCTCGGGCGCAAGCTCGAGCCGTTCCGTCCGGTCGTCGCCGGCGAGGCGCGGATCTACACCTGCGGCCCGACGGTCTACAACGATCCCCATATCGGCAATCTCCGCACGTTCCTCTTCCAGGACCTGCTGCGGCGCAGCCTGCGGTACCTCGGCTACCGCGTCACCCAGGTGATGAACCTGACCGACGTGGACGACAAGACCATCCTGGGCGCGCACCAGGCCGGCGTCCCGCTGCGCGAGTACACGGAGCCGTTCATCCGCACCTTCCTGCGGGACCTCGAGGCGCTCCACATCGAGCGGGTCGAGCGCTTCCCGCGGGCGACCGAGCACGTACCGGAGATGATCGATCTGATCGCGAAGCTGGTGGAGAAGGGCTACGCCTACCAGAGCGACGGCTCCGTCTTCTTCAGCATCGCCAGGGACGACGACTACGGCCGGCTCTCCGGCTTCGACCTCGATCAGGCGCGCCAGGGTGAGCGGGTGGCAAGCGACGAGTACGGCAAGGAGGACGTGCGCGACTTCGTGCTCTGGAAGGCCGCCAAGCCGGACGAGCCTGCCTGGGACTCCCCTTGGGGCCCCGGCCGGCCCGGGTGGCACGTCGAGTGCTCCGCCATGAGCATGAAGTACCTGGGCGAGACCTTCGACCTCCACTGCGGCGGGGTGGACCTCATCTTCCCGCACCATGAGAACGAGCTCGCCCAGAGCGAGTCGGCGACCGGCAAGCCCTTCGTCCGTACCTGGCTCCATGGCGAGCACCTGATGGTGGACGGCCAGAAGATGTCGAAGTCGCTGGGCAACCAGTACACGCTACCCGACCTGCTGGCACGCGGCTGCTCGCCGCGGGCGCTCCGCTACCTGTTTCTGTCGGTCCACTACCGGCAGAAGCTCAACTTCACCTTCGAGTCGCTGGAGGGGGCGGCCGGGGCCCTGCGCCGCATCGACGAGATGCGCTTCCGCCTCCAGCACGCCGACGAGCGGGGCGAGCCCGACCCGCGGCTGGCCGAGGCCGCCGAGCGCGTGAGGCGCGACTTCGCCGCCGGCCTCGCCGAGGACCTCAACGTGGCCGTGGGGCTCGCCGCCGTCTTCGCCTTCGTCAAGGAGGTCAACGTCGCCATCGAGGAGGGGCGGATCGGCGCGGCGGACCGCCAGCGGGTGCTCGATGCCCTGGCGGACATCGACCGCGTCCTGGGGGTGCTCGACCCCGCCGCATGGCCCGAGGGCAGGACGGACCAGGACGACGCGGCCGAGGTCGAGCGGCTCATCCAGGAACGCAACGACGCCCGCAAGCGCCGCGACTTCGCCACCTCCGACCGCATCCGCGGCGAGCTCGCCGCCCGCGGCGTCGTCCTCGAGGACACGCCGCAGGGCACGCGCTGGAAGCGCAGGTAAAGGGACGGCTTGAGCGACGGCTTCCGCGAGCAGCCGCACGCCCGGGCGCGAGGCAAAGCGGGAGAGGACGACGCCGTCCGCTGGCTGGAGGGGCAGGGCTACGAGATCCTGGCCCGCAACGTCGTCAACCACGGCGGCGAGCTCGACGTGGTGGCCAAAGACGGCGGCACCCTCTGCTTCGTCGAGATCAAGGCCCGGGACGGCGACCGCTTCGGACCGGCCATCGAGGCGGTGGGATTCGCCAAACAGCGCCGCCTCTCGCGGGCCGCGGCCCTCTACTTGACCGCCCGGGGCTGGCACGGCCGCGCCTGCCGCTTCGACGTCCTCGGCCTCGACCGGATGGACGGCGAGTGGCGCTACACCCTGGTGCGCAACGCCTTCCCCTACAACCCCGGGCCGGCGCGCCGGCGCTGGTAGGGGAATTTTTCTGGGGGCTGGCGCGCTTGACACCCCTGGGCTCCCTGACTATCCTTTGCGAGCCTTGTCGGGCGGGAATAGCTCAGTGGTAGAGCACAACCTTGCCAAGGTTGGGGTCGCGGGTTCAAATCCCGTTTCCCGCTCCAGATTGTGACTTTCAGAGAGTCGCGGACCTCTTCCGCGTTCTGCTAAGATCAGGCCGCGCCAGCGGCCTTGCGCGTCTTTGAGGCGACGTAGCCAAGTGGTAAGGCGAGGGTCTGCAAAACCCTTATTCACCGGTTCGAATCCGGTCGTCGCCTCCATCTTCTAATCCAAATAAGACAATAACTTAGCCTACGGCCTGCTTCTTGCAGCGGTTGCACCGGCGATGCTGGAGACACGAGCTGCCCCCGGCTGGATCGCGCTCCTTCCCATCGTCTTCCTCGGCGCCACGTCCTTCTCCGCGGCCGCCGGCGCCACCAGGGTCCCGATCGCGGTCATCGTCCACGAGCAGGTCCCTGTCGACGACCTCAGCCTCGCGGAGCTGCGGCGGATCTTCCTCGGCGAGCGCCAGTCCTGGTCGAAAGAGCTGATGATCACCCTGCTGATGCCTCCCAGCGGCTCTCCCGAACGCGAGGTCCTCCTGAACAAGATCTACGAGCGGCGGAGCGAGGTGCAGTACCAGCACTACTGGATCAACAAACTGTTCGGTGACGAGGCCGCCCCGGTCGCGCCCAAGGTCACGGGCTCGCCCGAGATGTCGGCGAGCCTCGCGCGCGTGATCCCGGGAGCCATCGCGCTGGTCCCCGCCAACAAGATCCCGCAGGGAGTGAAGGTCCTCCGGATCGACGGCAAGCTGCCGGGCCAGGGCGGGTATCCGCTGGTGGCGTCCGGCTGATGGAGAGAGAGCTCCGATGACGATGCAGACGCGGTTGATCGGGGCGGTGCTGGCGATCCTGATCTTTTTCTCTCTCAATCTCGGGATTCACGACTGGGGGAGTCGATCCCGGGCGGAGAGCCTCGAAGACCTGCAGAATGCCATCGAGCGGCAGCTTCTCATCGCTTCCCTCGAGAGGCGCCTGAGCGAAGCCCGCCGGGAGATCGCCCTGCTGGTGGGAATCCTCGGCGGACAGGGGCCCGGTCCGGCGAGCCCGAAAGCCAGGTCGGCGTTCGCGGCGCGGCTAGACCAGATCGGAGCCGAGGTCGCCCGCGTGCGGGCGGTCCCCGGGAGCGCGACCCGGACGGCCGACCGGTTCGCCGTGGCCTGGCAGGACCTCCACATCTCCTGGCTGAGAGCGTACGAGAGCTTCGGGATCGACAACAAGCGTGCCATTGCGGAGCTTTCTCTGCGCGCGGACCCCCTCAGCCGAGAGATGCTCACCCGGCTTCTGCCGCAGTGGGAGAGGGAGGAGAGGCAGCGCGCCCAGGACGCGAGCCTGGAGCTGCGCCAGGTCTCGGACCTGACCGACCAGGTGGAGATCCTCTTCTTCGTGCTGTCGACGCTGGTCGTGGCCCTCGTGGCCACCAGCGTCTCGCGGTTCCTGGTCTTCTTGAACAGGACTCTGGAAGAGCGCGTCCGCGAGAGGACGCAGGAGCTGGAGGCTGAGGTCCAGGAACGGCGCCGGGCCGAGGCCGCCCTGCGCGAGAGCGAGGAGCGCTACGCCCTGGCGGCGCAGGGGGCCAACGACGGGTTGTGGGACTGGGACCTGGAGGAGAACGAGCTGTACCTCTCGCCGCGCTGGAAGGAGATGCTCGGCTACGGCGAGGCCGAGCTGAGCGGCAGTCCGCACGAGTGGTTCGAGCGCGTGCATCCCGACGACCTGCCGAAGCTGCAGGAGGCGCTGGGCACGCACTCGGCGGGAGCGGGGTCGCACTTCCAATGCGAGCACCGCATGCGGCACCGCGACGGGGGCTACCGCTGGATGCTCGCCCGGGGGATCGCCCTGTGCGACGACAACGGCCGGGCGACGCGCATCGCCGGCTCCCAGACCGACATCACGGAGCGCAAGAAGGCGGAGGCGCAACTGCTCCACGACGCCTTCCACGACGCGCTGACCGGCCTGGCCAACCGCTCCCTCTTCCTCGATCGGCTGGGCCTGTCGCTGGCCCGGGCCAAGCGGCGTCCGGACTTCCATTTCGCCGTCCTCTTCCTCGACCTCGACCGCTTCAAGCTGATCAACGACAGCCTGGGGCACTTGAGCGGCGACCGGGCGCTCGTCGCGATCGCCCGGCGGCTGGAGACCTGCGTCCGCCCGGGCGACACGGTGGCGCGGCTCGGCGGCGACGAGTTCGCGGTCCTGCTCGACGACGTCCGCAACCTCGAGGACATCGAGAGGCTGACCCAGCGGCTGGAGGACCGGCTGGCCGCGCCTCTCCAGGTCGACGGCAACGAGATGTACACCAGCGCGAGCATCGGCATCGCGTTCGGCTCAGCGGGCTACGAGAGGGCCGAGGAGGTCCTGCGCGACGCCGACGCGGCCATGTACCGGGCCAAGGCCCTCGGCAGGGCACGGCACGAGGTGTTCGACGAGGCGCTCCACCTGGCGGCCATGGACCGGCTGCGGCTGGAGACCGATCTGCGGCGCGCCGTCCAGGAGCAGAGCTTCGGGCTCCATTACCAGCCGATCGTCTGTCTGGCGGACGGCCGGGTGACCGGCTTCGAGGCCCTGGTGCGCTGGCGGCATCCCGCGTGGGGGCTCGTTCCGCCCGACCAGTTCATCCAGGTGGCCGAAGAGACAGGCCTGATCCTGCCGATCGGGCGCTGGGTGCTCTCCGAAGCCTGCGAGAAGATCCAGAAGTGGCAGCAGGAGCACCCGTCCGACCCGCCGCTGGCGATCAACGTCAACCTGTCGCGGCGGCAGCTCCTGCAGGCCGATCTCGTCGAGCAGATCCGCCAGATTCTCGAGCAAACGGGGTTGCCGCCGGAGAGCTTGCAGCTCGAGATCACGGAGAGCGCGATCCTCGAAAATCCGGACAGCGCCGCGGAGTTCCTGCAGCACCTCAAGTCCCTGGACATCGGCCTGTGCGTTGACGACTTCGGGACGGGCTACTCGTCGCTGAGCTCGCTCCAGCAGTTCCCGGTCGATGTCCTGAAGATCGACCGCTCGTTCATCCGCGGCATGGGGCCGGAGGGGGAGAGGGACGAGATCGTCCGCGCCGTCGTCGGCCTCGCGCACAGCCTCCAGATGGAGGTGGTGGCCGAGGGGGTCGAGACCGAGGGGCAGCTCGCGCGGCTCAAGGAGATGGCCTGCGACTACGTCCAGGGCTACCTGCTCTGCCAGGCGCTCGACGTGGAGGGAATCGAGCGCCTCCTGGAGCGGGCGGGGCCGTGGAGCGCGCCGTCTACGGACGGGGGAGGGGCGGGGATCCACGCCTGAGATGCAGCTGAAAGTGATCCGCCCCGAGGTCTGGACGGTCCGCCCAAAGGTCCGGACGGTCCGGACCTCGAGGCGGACGGCACAGACCTGAAGGCGAGCCTTCTGGACCTCGAGGCGGACGGCTCAGACCTGTGGGCGGACCGTCCAGACCTCGGGGCGGATCGCCTTGAGCTGCGGGCGGACCGTCGCGAGAGGGGCGGGGCTCGCCTGCCCCGCAGCTCGATGGCGAATCACACCCACCCGTGGTCCCGCGCGTACAACGTCAGCTCCACCCGGCCTTCGATGCCCAGCTTCTCGTAGATGTTGTGGAGGTGGACCTTGACGGTCCCTTCGGTGATGTGCAGGGCGTCGGCGATCTCGCGGTTGTGGTGGCCGGTGGCGGCGAGGCGGACGATCTCGATCTCGCGGGCCGAGAGCGCCAGGCGCCCCGGCCGGGCCACCCCCTCGCGCTCCAGGATGCTCTCGAGGGCGCGGCCGAGGAAGTCGTTCTCCAGCCAGCGGCCGCCCGCGTGCACCGTGCGGATGCAGCGGACGAGCAGCTCCGGGGCCATCTCCTTGAGGACGACCCCGCGCGCCCCGAGCTGCAGCGCCTCCACCAGCTCCTCCTCGTTGATGGAGCCGGCGAGCAGCACCGCCCGCGTGGGGAGCCCGTCGCGCCGCATCTGGTCGAGCACGTCGAGGCCGCTGCCTCCCGGCAGGCGCAGATCGAGCACGAGGATGTCCGGCCGGTGGGTGCGCACCGCCTCCAGCGCCTCCCGGGCGTTGATGCAGCGGGCCACGATCTCGAGGTCCCCCTCGCGGCGGAAGAGCCGCTCCAGCCCCTCGAGGACGATCGGATGGTCGTCGACCACGACGACGCGGATCGGCGCCTCCGTCATCGCATCCCTCCTCCGGTGGGCAGGAGCACCTCCAGGCGGGTCTGGCCGGGGGCGGAGTCGATGGCGAGCGAGCCGCCGAGCGCGGAGATCCGCTCCTTCAGGCTGACCGGGCCCAGCTTGCGCCGGTTGAGCTCCTCGTGGTCGTAGCGCCCCTGGAACGGGAACCCCCGGCCGTCGTCGGTCACCTCGATGCGCAGGGCCCCGTCGTGCCGCGCGACCTCCACCCGGGCGGTGGTGGCCTCGGCGTGGCGGGCCACGTTGAACAGGGCCTCGCGCAGCAGGCGGTAGAGCTGACGGGTGAACGCGTCGGAGAGCCGGCCGAGATCCGCGAGGCGGATCTCCACTGCGAGGCCCCAGAGGCGCTTCAGCCGGTCCACCAGCTCGTCCAGCCGGTCCTGCAGGTCGACCGCGCCGGCGATCGCCCGCGGCACCGGCTTCAGCTCCTCGATGAAGAAGCGCAGGTCCCGCTGGTCGGCGGCGATCAGCCGCTGGATCTCGCGCAGCTGCTCGCGGGCCGCCTCCGGGTCCTCGTCGAGCAGACCGGCCAAAGCCTGGAGCTGCAGGGC
Organism: Thermoanaerobaculia bacterium; assembly: GCA_036399915.1. Classification (GTDB taxonomy): domain Bacteria; phylum Acidobacteriota; class Thermoanaerobaculia; order Multivoradales; family UBA5704; genus DATARR01. The sequence continues at coordinate 13,192 of DASWME010000379.1, read as the reverse complement.
CGCCCCGGTGAGCGACTGGAGCATGCCGTCGTGGAGGTCGCAGGCGAGCCGCACCCTCTCCTCGCTCACCGCTGCCGCCCGCAGATGCCGCAGGAGGTAGAACTGGTCCAGCTCGGCGGCGACCCGCTGAGCCACGACCTCCCCAAGGACGAGATGGTCCCGTTCGAAGTCGCGGCGGTCGAGGGCGAAGAGCCGGCCCTGGACGACCTCGCCCCGCGCCGGCCAGGAGGCCACCTTCTCGATGGCGAAGCGTCGCCGCAGCCCCTCGCCGACGGGCGCGCCGCTCCACCGCTCGACCCCCCGCTCGGTGCGGCGCCAGACCTCGTCCGCGGCGTTGGCGAGGAAGCTGGAGGCGGCGAGAGGCGCGGGCACGACGGCGTCGCCGGGCGGCGCCTCGCGCGAGATCTCCACGCCGCTCCCCGTGCGGTGCGCCAGGTGGAGCCACGGCTCGTCCACCTCCTCCCAGGCGAGCAGCAGGCGAGGCACGTCCAGGACGCCGGCCGCGTGGGTCAGGAGATGGCCGAGCAGGGCGCTGACGTCCTGCAGCGAGCTGCGGGGCCAGGCGGCGATCCGCAGCAGCTCGCCGATCAGGCGTTCGCTGCGGCTCTGAAGAGAATCTTCTAAATCCATGTCACCGCGCCGCCTCTGTCACCCGATCCCGTGCCGTATATATCGAGAGGTATAAAAGAAATTATAACCCGCGAGGAGTAGATTTGCACCCCGCGGTTTTATAGCGTGTCGAGGTCGCGATTCTGTCTGACCGCCTGCCCATGCGCGAGAGCCGACCTCTTCTCCTGCTCCTCGACGACGATCCGGACGACCGTACCCTCGCCCGGATCGTGCTCGAGCGCGAGCTGCCCCGGCTGCAGGTCGAGGAGATCACCGACGCGCCGTCGTTCGCCCAGGCCTGCGGCCGGCGGAGCTTCGATGTCGTCGTCCTCGAGTGCCGGCTCCAATGGGCGGACGGAATGGCGCTCCTTTCAGTGCTTACGGAAGACTGGCCCGAGGTGCCGGTGATCCTGTTCACCCGCCAGGGCAGCGAGGAGGTCTGCCTGCGGGCGGTGCGGTTGGGGGCCAGCGACTATCTGGTCAAGAGCCCCGGAGGCTTCCTGCGGCTGCCGCTGGCCGTGCGGTCGGCGCTGGACAAGGTACGGACCCGGGCTTCGGCCGGGGCGGTGCCGCTGCAGTCGCTCGTCGAGCAGGCCCGGGTGGCGGTCTTCAGCACCACGCCCGAGGGGCGCCTGCTCAACGCCAGCCCCGCCTTCCTGCGCATCCTCGGCGCCGCCAGCTTCGAGGAGGCGGCCCGCCTCGACCTGCGGCCGCTCGCCTTCGCCCTGGCGGGACCCGGCGTGCCGCCGCCCAACCCCGGCGCGCCCGACGTCAGGCCCGCCAAGGAGGTGCGGCTCCGGCGTGCGGACGGCAGCCCGATCTGGGTGGAGGTGGTGGGAGCGCTCGCCCGTGGCCCCGAGGGCTCCCGCGTCGACGGCCTGATCGAGGACGTCACCGCCCGCAAGGCGGCCGAGGAGGAGTCAGCGCGGCAGTCGAGCCAGCTCCGCGACCTCAACGAGGACCTCCAGCAGTTCGCTTCGATCACCGCCCACGAGCTGCAGGAGCCGGTCCGGATGATGGAGCGCAACGCCATGCTCCTGCAGGAAGACTTCGCGGGCAAGCTCGGCGAGGGCGGCGACGAACTGGTCGACGCCGTGGTGGACGCCGCGCGCCGGCTGCGGGCGCTGATCGAAGACCTCCTCTCGCTCTCCCGTCTGGAGAGCCGGGGGCTCCGCCGGGAGCGAATCGGCGCCGACGAGCTGCTGGACCGGGCCCTGGCGAACCTCGAGACCGCGGTGGAGGAGAGCGGCGCCAAGATCACCCGCTCGCCGCTGCCGGTGATCGAGGCCGATCCCTCCCAGATGGTGCAGGTCTTCCAGAACCTGCTTGCCAACGCCATCAAGTTCCACGGCCCCAAGCCGCCGCGGGTGCAGGTCTCCGCCAGCCGGGGTGCGCACGAATGGACCTTCTCGGTGCGCGACAACGGGATCGGCATCGATCCCGCGGAGGCGGAAGCGATCTTCTCCATGTTCACGCGCCTCCACCCCGACATCCCCGGCAGCGGCATCGGCCTCGCCCTCTGCCGCAAGATCGTCGAACGGCACGGCGGGCGCATCTGGGTGGAGTCCGCCCCCGACCGCGGCTCGACGTTCTCCTTTACCCTCCCCGAGGCTATCGATTCTGAAGCATAGAAAAAACCCTCTATCCCAATCATGTGGTATCATACGGCTCTGTTCTGGCCGTAGAGTCTTGATCTCGTGACGTCGCTGTTTTGCACGCCACCGGTGTGGTGCCGGTGACGGAGCTTGGGGAGCCGCCGTAAATCCGTAATGATGTCTGGCGAACCGATCCGCATCCTGATGGTGGAGGACAATCCGGGGGACGCCGGTCTGATCCGGCGGCTCCTCGACCGCACGGCCCTCAAGCCCTTTAAGCTCACCGCCGTCGACCGCGTCTCGAAAGCCCTGGAAGTCCTGGGCCGCAACGGCGGGGTCGACGTCGTCCTGCTCGACCTGTCGCTGCCCGACAATCGGTCCGGGTCCCTCGACTCGCTGAAGCGGATCAACCGCCAGGTGCCGGACCTGCCGATCCTCCTGCTCACCGGGCTGGACGACGAGGACCTGGCCGTGCGGGCCGTTCGCGAGGGGGCCCAGGACTACCTGGTCAAAAACGAGGTCGACAGCGGCCTGCTGGGGCGGGCGATCCGCTACGCCATCGAGCGCAAGCGGGCCGAGGTGGCGCTGCGCGAGAGCCAGGAGCGTTACGCGCTGGCCGTCAACGGCGCCAAGGACGGCCTCTGGGACTGGGACCTCAAGGCCAACAAGATCTATTTCTCGCCGCGCTGGAAGACCATGCTCGGCTACGACGAGATCGAGATCGGCGACGACCCGTCCGAGTGGTTCAGCCGGGTGCACCCGGACGACCTCGCAGCGGTCAACCTCGCCCTCTCCGCCCATCTGGCCGGCCGCTCGCCGGACTTCGAGAGCGAGCACCGGATGCAGCACTGGGACGGCACCTACCGCTGGGTCCTCACCCGTGGGCTCGCGGTGCGCAACGGCGGGGGAGAGGCCCACCGCATGGCGGGCTCGCAGTCGGACATCACGGCCCGCAAGGCCGCCGAGGAGCGCCTCCTCCACGACGCCTTCCACGACCCGCTCACCGGCCTGCCGAACCGCGCCCTGTTCATGGACCGCTTAGGAATGGCGATCGCCCACGCCAAGCGGCGGCTCTCCTACACCTACGCCGTGCTGTTCATCGACCTCGACCGCTTCAAGAACATCAACGACAGCCTCGGCCACAGCGTCGGCGACGAGCTGCTGGTGGCGGTGGCGCGGCGCCTCGAATCATGCCTGCGCCCGGGCGACACCGTGGCCCGCCTGGGCGGCGACGAGTTCACCATCCTTCTCGACGAGGTGGCCGACGTCGAGCATGCGGTCCACGTCGCGCAACGGATGAACCGCGAGATGACGCAGCCCTTCCGCATCCAGGAGCATGAGATCTACGTCACCATGAGCCTGGGGATCACCCTGGGGGCGGGGGGCGACTACGACCGGCCGGAGGACGTGCTGCGCGATGCCGACACCGCCATGTACGGCGCCAAAACCTCGGGCAAGGCGCGGGAAGCCATCTTCGACCCCGACATGCACGACCGGGCGGTCGCCCTGCTGCAGCTCGAGACCGACCTGCGGCGCGCCGTCGAGCGCTCGGAGTTCGAGATCCACTATCAGCCGATCGTCTCGCTGACGAGCGGCGAGATCGACGCCTTCGAGGCGCTGCTGCGCTGGCGCCACCCGCGGCGGGGCCTCCTGCTGCCCGACAGTTTCGTCCCCGTCGCCGAGGACACCGGCCTGATCGTACCCATCGGCTGGTGGGTGTTGCGCGAAGCCTGCCAGCAGTTCGCCGACTGGTCCGCGCTCCCCGGGGTCCGCAAAGCCCCCGCCGTCACCGTCAACCTCTCGCCCAAGCAGTTCATGCAGGCGGACTTGATTCTGCGGGTCGCGGAGATCCTCCGCGGCACCGGCATCGAGCCCGAGAGCCTGCGGCTGGAGATCACCGAGAGCACGCTCATGGGCAAGGCCGAAGAGGCCATCGCCAAGCTCCAGGGGCTGCGCGAGCTGGGCATCAAGGTCTACATCGACGACTTCGGGACCGGCTACTCCTCGCTGAGCTACCTCCACCGCCTGCCCGTGGACGCCCTCAAGATCGACCGCTCCTTCGTCAGCGAGATGTGCCACCGCCAGGACCGCTCGGAGATCGTGGGCACGATCGTCACCCTGGCGCGCACCCTGCGCATGGACGTCGCTGCCGAGGGCATCGAGACCGCCGAGCAGGTCTCGCGCCTGCGCGGCCTCGCCTGCCACTTCGGCCAGGGCTACTTCTTCTCGGCGCCCGTGGGCCGCACCGCCGCCGCCGGGCTGATCCGCGCCGGCGCTTCCTGGTAAGCGCCGGAATCCAGAAAGTCCGGATCGGCCAGGAGCCCGGAGTCCGCCGGGGCTCCCGCCTCCCAGAGCCGCCGGAACCGGGCGAACGCCTCGCGAGCTCCTGAGAGGTCTCCTCGCGCCCATCGGGCATTGCCCACGTGCGCCCAGGCGTACCCCTGGAGGCGTGAGCGCCAGGCGTCCTCGCCGGGGACCAGCTCTGCCACGCGCAGCGCCAGCTCGGCCAGCTCCAACGCCTCGTTCCCTCCTTCGGCCGCCGCCTCCAGGCTCGCCTCGCACAGCCGCTCGCTCAGTGCCCAGTTGCGGAACTCCGCCCCTTCCTCCACGAGGAGCCGCCTCTGCGTTGGCCCGTACCGCTCCAGCCGCGCCCAGAGGTCCCAGGCCGTCTCGCGGTCTTCCGGTGTGGGTGGCGCGGGCTGGCGCGGCCGCAGGGAGAACAAGACCAGCTTCCCGGCTTCGCGGAGGACCGGGCCTAGCCGGTCCCGGAGCCGCTCGATCACGGTCTCCCCCTGGAGCACCGTTGCGGCGGCCGAGGCCGGAACCTCTCCGGCGAGGATGAGCGAGCGCAGCGCGGGCAGCAGCGCATCGAGGAACGCCGGGGGCACCCCCACGGCCATGGCCACGCGCTCGACCGCCTTGCGGGTGGGGAGTCTCTTGCCGCCCTCGTACTCCGAGAGCACGCTCGGGGTCGTCCCGGCCGCCGCCGCGAGCTCCACCTGCGTCCAACTCCGCAAGCCCCGCAGGATGATGAGCGCGAGCCGCAGCTCCTCGGGTTCCGTGATCCGGCGCATTTCACACCTCCTCTGCGAAACTATATCGCTCTTCCGGTGTCATTTTCGTACCGTTCGGCCGCACCATATTCCTCGAAGAGGCGCCGGGCCGGCTATGGGAGTCGCGCCAGGACGCCTCCGGGATAGGAGAGGAACATGGCTCGTTTCGTCTTTCGTCGAATGGTTACCGTCCTCGCGCTGATCGCCATCCTGGGCATGCCTCTGACTTCGCTGGCGGCCCCCCGTTCCGTCTCTGGGCGTTCCGAGACCCGTTCGGTCGTCCCGGCACCGTTCGCTTGGCTGTGGAGCTTCCTGGGGAGAGCTTGGACAAAGGAGGGTTGCCATATCGATCCGTACGGCCGGTGCCTTACCAGCCCGCAGACTACGGACGCGGGCTGCTCGATCGATCCGTACGGCCGGTGCTTGCCCGGCACGCAGGATGATACGGACGCGGGCTGCATGATCGACCCGTACGGGCGGTGCCTCCCCGGTCACTGAGAAAAAGCGTCACCGGAAGTGCTTGGCCGGGCCGGCCCACCGCCGGCCCGGCTGTTTCAAACATCCTCGAACCGTAATCCTGGATCATGTTGTGCGCGGTGGAGATAGGCGACGAGCCTCCGGGCCAGGTCGAGGGTGACGGCCTCGCGCTCGGCAGCGTCGCGGAAGAGCTTGAGAGCCGCCAGGGCCTCTCTGGGAACGCCCTGAGCCTGGAAAATTGGCGCCATCTGCCGAGCCAGGATTTTGACTTCCGCCGTACACCCTTCCTCTAAATAGAGCACCGCAAGCTCCAAGGAGACCAAAGCCGCGTCATAGGAAATACCTCGAGAAGCGAACTCCTCCCGCACCCGCGAAAGGATCTGGAAGGCCTCTTTCCTCTTCTCCCGCCCAGCCGCGATTCTTCCTTCTAACCAGCGCAGCCGTACGATGTCGAGCCCATTCCGCAGCTCGGTCGCCAGCCTTCGCAACTCGGGTAAAAATACCTCCGCCTCCCCATACCGTTCTAGTAAGCAGAGATTAACGGCTAGGTTGAACCGTAGGGCGAATAGGAATTGCGGCTCGCCCTCTTTCTCAAAGAGCGGAGACGCCCGGCGAAGGGCCTCAATCGCTCCGCTGAATTCGCCCAAAGTCAAAAGGAGATTTGCCTTGTTGAGGAGAAGATACCGGCCTTCGGATCCCTTGTCGCTCACAAGTGCTCGGTCCAGGAGCTCCAAGGCTTCTGGGAAGCGACGCTGATCCCGCCGGAGCGAGGCTTCCAAGCCGAGCATCCGAGCCTCGTCGAGAAGGCCAGGCTCTCCAACTGCTCCTGCCTGCCACAGCTCCTTAGCCCGGGCAAACGCTTCCTCGGCCCCAGGTAGATCGCTCCGCACCCGCCGCGCATTGCCCACATGCGCCCACGCATACCCCTGGAGCCGCCAGCGCCAGTTTTCTTCTCCTGGGCTTAGCTCGGCAACGCGAAGGGCCAGTTCGGCCAGCTCGACCGCCCGGTCCGCGCTGTCGGCGGCGGCCTTCACGCTCTCCTCGCAGAGCAGCTCGCAGAGGGCCCAGTTCCGGAACTCCGCGGCCTCTTCCACGAGGAGCCTTCTCTGCGCCGGCGCGTAGCGCTTGAGACGCACCCAGAGCGCCGCGGCCTGCTGCCGCGCTTCCAGGGCGCGCGCTTCGACCGTCAGCAGATTGAGCATGCTGCGGGCGAAGTCCGAGGCCAGCCGGCCGGCTTCGGCGGCGACGGCCTCGATCTTCCACGCCTGTTCGCCGGGAGGGCCGGGGATCTGCGAGGCGGCGCGGACCGTCTGCAGGAAGCCGAGGGCGGTGTCGATCACGGCTGCCGGCAGGCCCAGGGCGGCCACCATGTCTTCCAGCCGCTCGCGGGAGAGCGCCCGGCGACCGCGTTCGTAGTCCGAGATGAGGTTGCCTGGGATGCCCGTGGCCTCGGCCAGCTCCTTCTGGCTCCAGCCCTGGGCCGAGCGCAGGAACGTGAGGGTCAGGCTCAGCGGGGGAGGGATCGTACGTGCCATGATGGCTCCATTTTAGTCGCGTCTTCTGAAAACAGAGTGTGCCCGATCCGCTCAAGATGTGACAAGGAGACGTGCCGGCCTGCCGTCCGGGTTCCGGCTTCCTGGGCGGAAGATACGTCTTTACCCCACTCCGGCCCCGGATTTCACTGCAACTGGTCGAGATGCTTTCGCATCACGCCGGGCCTTTTTTCCCGCTATTTACGCTCCGCGGAAACTTCCCATACGTTGCGGCTCAGGGGGGATGAGCCTGATGAGCGAGAGGGAAGCTGAGGCCCAAGTAAGGCTCCGCGGAGTGGTGGAAGAGCTGATGGGGATCCGCCTGCGCCTGCAGGAGATCGCCAGGGGCCTGCCGGCCTCGCCGCAGGAGGCGGTGATGCTGGTGGGCGAGGAGGAGCCGGACGTGGCGACCGAGGTGCGCTCGATCATCGAGTGCGTGCTTGCCGACCAGATCGGGCCGGCGGTGCGGGACCTGGGAGCCGCGGCCGAGTACCGGCCGAAAGGGCAGGGGAGGGAGAGGTGAACGGAGCCTCGCGCAGGGCAAGTCTCCCCCGGAGATCGCGGTAGGCATCTCCTCTTATCTAAGGCGCACGTTCCGGTTCCGGGGATTCCGCGTCGAGCCGTTGCCCTTCGCGTAGCCGATCTCGCCCCCTTACCCTCCTTCCGTTCCTCATCCCTTCGGCGGCGCGACGCTCCGGGGGCTCTCTTTACGCAGTGGCAAGGTGCTGGAGGATCCGCTCCGCCACCACCCGGTTCCCCGCGGCGGTGAAGTGGCCGTCGCCAAGGTAGAACAGCGTCTCTCTGGGATTCCGGTCGGCCGCGGCGGCGAGGGCGGGCGTGAGGTCCAGATGCTCGATCCCGATCTCGCGCAGGATGGCGGCGATACGCTTCGCGGTGCGGGCCTGCAGCCTTCTATCCAGCGCATTGCCGTAGACCGCGTGCTGGGTCGGCAGGAGCAGGACGATCAGCCGCGCATCTGTCTCCGCCGTCACCCGCGCCATCCGGCGGAAGATCCCCTCCGTCACGTCCCAGACCTCGCCGAAGCCGTGCCGCTCCAGCCGGACGGAAACCAACTGGAACAGCCGCGAGCGCTCCAGGAGCCCCCGGCGGAGTGGAGGAGGCGGCGGGCCCGGAGGCGGGACGGGGACGTTCGTCAGCTTCAGCTCGTCCCCGACAAAGCGAAACACCGGCTTGCCGTACCCACGGTGCCAGGCGGCGGTGTTGCGGAAGACGTCCGGCATGTGGAGGCCGAGGATCACGAGGTCCGGCCGGAAGCGCAGCCCGCGGCTCTCCAGCATCAGGAGCTGCTGATCGACGCCGTAGCCCGGCACGCCCAGGTTGACCACTTCCGCGTTGGCAAGCCGCCGCTCCAGGATCGACGGCCAGGCATGGGCGAGCTTGACGCCCTGGCCGAAGGTGAAGGAGTCGCCCACGGCCACGATCCGCAAGGTCCCCGGCGGCGGCTCGGGGGCGTACTCGCGATCGGCCCGGAAACCCTGGGAATTGATGCGCACCGCGACATCGTATTCGCGGCTCCGCTGCCGCGTCCGGGCGCCGGGCGCGGGGCTCCAGCCCAGGAGCGGATCGTGAACGCTCATGTCCGAGGCCTCGACCCGCCGGACCGCAGAGGCTGGGGCGCCTTGGTGCAGCACCAGCTCGGCAAGGATCAGCGCCAGCGCGAACGAGAGGCAGACAACGAGAGCGCGAAGCAGCCAGACGCCCACTCCTGTCCGGTAGCGCGACGTGCGGGCCGGGACGGAGGCACCCATGCCCGGAATCGACTGCAACCGCCGCGCCTGGCAAGCGGCTCGTCGAGCTCAAGCAGTCCTCCGGTCCGGCAGCAGGAAGATCCGCCGCGCCCGTTCGGAGAACAGCGTCTCGCGCTCGTAGTAGCGGTCCAGGATCGACGGGTTCCAGGCGAGCAGGTCCGCGTTCTGGGCCACGAACTCCTCCCAGGTCTCGCCCGCATCCGCCTCTGCCATCCGCTCGTGGATCAGGAAGAGGTAGGCCCAGGTGATCGTCTCGTGGTAGAGCCCGGCGCGGCCGTTCGCGGCGGCGAAGCGCTTCAGCCCGCCGGCGAACCGCGCCAGGGCCTCCAGGGCCGGATACCGCCGGAGATACAGCCAGGCCAGCCGCACGTGATCCCGGTGGTGGAAGGCGGAGTTGGGGAGGGTGCAGTCCTCGAACCGCTGAACGAACTCCGTATCCGTCATCATTGCCGTCCCTCCGGGGGCTCGACCAGCCGATGGCTGGCGCTGGAGTCGAGGTCCAGTCCGTAGATACGTTTCAGCTCGGCGATGCGCCGCAGCGTCTCTTCGCTGAAGGGGCGCTTGCCGTCGAAGGCGTGGAGCACGATCCCCTCCAGCAGGTCCCCCAACGACAGGTCGTACAGCTCCGCCAGGGCCTTCAGCACCTTCACCAGACGCTTCTCCATCCGCACGCCGGTCTGCACCCGCTCGACGATCAGCCGGTCTCCAGGCTTCTCCATGGCAGCTCCCCTCCTGCAGGAAGAATATACCTTGGTACCAAGGTAACCGTGAATCTCTTCCGCACAGGCCGCTCCCGGCTGGTAGAATTTTCCTGCGCCGGAGTGGCGAAACGGCATACGCAGGGGACTTAAAATCCTCCGCCCGCGAGGGCTTGCGGGTTCGAATCCCGCCTCCGGCACCACGCCCTACCACCCCCTCAGCAGCTCCTGCAACTGGCACGCTTCTTGGATCTATCAAGAATCTTTCTCGATACGATCCGCGGGAGGCCCGGAGCATGGCAAGCCTGAACGAGGGAGGAGAAGAGCGGAACGCCGTGGTGCAGGAGGAGTCTCCGCAGCAGGTACGGAGCTCCCACCCCTGTCCCGTCGTGGGGATCGGTGCCTCCGCCGGCGGCCTCGAGGCCTTCCAGGAGCTGTTCCGGTGCATGCCGCAGGACACTGGCTGCGCCTTCGTCCTGATCCAGCACCTCTCGCCCGGACACGAGACGCTCATCCCCGAGCTGCTCGCCTCCTCGACGCCTATGCCCGTGCGGATGATGACGGACGAGAGGGTGATCCAGGCGGACCAGATCTACGTCATGCCGCCCAACGCGATGCTGACGGTCGACGACTGTGTGCTCTACGCCTCCAAGCCGGCGCTGGTGCGCGGCCGACGCACGCCGATCGACCGGTTCTTCCGCTCGCTGGCCGAGGACCAGGAGGACGAGGCCGTGGGTATCGTGCTCTCCGGCACCGGCACGGACGGAGCCCTGGGCCTCAAGGCGATCAAGGAGCGCGGCGGGTTGACAATGGTGCAGGATCCGCAGACGGCGCGCTACGACAGCATGCCCCGCAGCGCCATCCTGACCGGCATGGTCGACCACGTGCTGCCGGTGGAGGAGATGCCGGCCCGGCTGGTCGAGCACCTCGCGCGCCTGCGCGACGGTCAGGGGGGGAACCGCGAGCGGTTCCGGGAGGAGGTCGCCGGCCACCTCGGCAAGGTCTGCGCGATCCTGCGCCGGCAGACGGGGCACGACTTCCGCCGCTACAAGCAGAGCACTCTGGTGCGCCGCGTGCGCCGGCGCATGCACGAGGCGCGGACCTCTTCGATAGTTGATTACGTCGAGTACCTGGGTCAAGATACGAAGGAAGTCGACCAGCTTTTCCGTGACCTGTTGATCAGCGTGACCCACTTCTTCCGTGATCCGGAGACGTTCGATCTCCTGGCCGCCGAGGTCGTGCCCCGGCTCTTCGAGGGCAAGGACGGGGACAGCCAGGTGCGGGTCTGGGTGCCGGGGTGCGCCACGGGGGAGGAGGCGTACTCCATCGCCATGCTGCTGCGCGAGCGCATGGACCGGCTGGAGACGCCGCCTCCGGTGCAGGTGTTCGCCACCGACATCGACGCTCAGGCCGTGGAGGCGGCCCGCCAGGGGTGGTACCCGGAGAGCGTCGCCGGCCAGATCCCCGCCGAGCGGTTGGAGCGCTTCTTCGTCAAGCACGGCAACCTGTACCAGGTCTCCCGCGACATCCGGGAGATATGCCTGTTCTCGCTCCACAGCCTGATCGCCGACCCGCCGTTCTCGCGGCTCGACCTGATCTCCTGCCGCAACCTCCTGATCTACCTGGAGGGGGAGCTGCAGAAGAAGGTCGTCGCCCTGTTCCACTACGCCCTGCGCCCAGGCGGCTACCTCCTCCTGGGTCCCTCGGAGATGATCGCTGGCCAGCCGGAGCTGTTCCGCACCATCGACAAGAAGCACCGCATCTTCCAGTCGCGGGACACCATCACCCGCCCGCCGCTCAGCTTCCCCTTAAGCGAGCGCAGCCGCCAGCAGGGGCACCGGCCTGCCGGGGATGCTCTCCACCGGCGGCTGGCGCCCCGGCAGCAGGAAGTGGCACGGACGTTCGAGGCGGTGCTGCTCGAAAACTACGCTCCGGCCTGCGTCGTCGTCAACGAATGGGGAAACGTCGTCTACTTCTCCCCCCGCACCGGCCGCTATCTCGAGTCGCCGCCCGGGACTCCCACCTTCAACGTCATCGAGATGGCCCGCAAGGGGCTGCGGCTGGACGTGCGCACGGCCCTCCACAAGGCGGTCAACTCGCGGGTGCCGGTCGTCCACGAGAACGTCGCCTGCGAGCTGGACGGCCAGACGAGCCGGGTCAACGTGATCGTGCGGCCGATGCCGGAGCTGGGGGAGGACCCCGGGCTGTTCATGGTGGTGTTCCAGGACGTCGTGGCCGCCGGCGAGGCCGGCGCGGACGCCGAGCCAGGAGCCGCCCTCGCCGTGGACGATCCCATGGTGCGGCGGCTCGAAGCCGAGCTGCGGGCCACCCGGGACCACCTCCAGTCGACCCTGGAGGAGCTGGAGAGCTCCAACGAGGAGCTGGTCTCCTCCAACGAAGAGCTGCTATCGATGAACGAGGAGCTGCAGTCGGCCAACGAGGAGCTGCAGACCTCGAAGGAGGAGCTGCAGTCGGTCAACGAGGAGCTGGAGACGGTCAACGCCGAGCTCAAGAAGAAGCTCGAGGAGCTCGACCGTGCCAACAGCGACCTGCAGAACCTCTTCCAGAGCACCCGCATCGCCACCTTCTTCGTGGACCGCGAGCTGCGGATCAAGAGGTTCACCCCCGCGGCCATGGAGGTCTTCCGGCTGATCGAGGGCGACGTCGGCCGGCCGATCGCCGACATCATCCCGCGCTCCATCGTCAGCGACCTGAACGGCGACATCAAGGACGTCCTGCGGACGCTGCTGCCCCGCGAGAGGCAGGTGCGCTTCGCGGACGGCTCGTCGTGGTACCTGCTGCGCACCCTGCCGTACCGGACGGTGGACGACGTCATCGACGGCGTCGTCGTCACCTTCCTCGACGTCACCGAGCTGAAACGGGCGGAGGAGGAGCGGAGCAAGCTGGCCGCCATCGTCGAGTCCTCCCAGGACGGCATCATCGGCAAGACGCTCGACGGTGTCATCACGAGCTGGAACGCGGGGGCCGAGCGGATGTACGGCTACTCGGCCCAGGAAGCCATCGGGCGCTCCATCGAGTTCATCGTGGCGCCCGGCCACCTGGAGCAGACCCGCGCGGTCTTCGCGCAGTTGCGGCAGGGGATCAAGGTCGAGTCCTTCGAGACCGTCCGCGTGCGCAAGGACGGCCAGCGGCTCGACATCTCCATCGCCTTCTCGCCGGTCTACGACGCCGAGGGCCGCCTCATCGGGGCCTCGGGGATCGATCGCGACATCTCCGACCGCAAGCGGGCCGAGGAGGCGCAGGCACGGCTGGCCGCCATCGTCGAGTCCTCCCAGGACGGCATCATCGGCAAGACCCTCGACGGCATCATCACGAGCTGGAACGCTGGCGCCGAGCGAATGTACGGCTACTCGGCCCAAGATGCGATCGGGCGCTCCATCGAGTTCATCGTGGCGCCCGATCACCTGGAGCAGACCCGCGCGGTCTTCGCGCAGTTGC
>DASWME010000378.1:0-12816 GCA_036399915.1 Thermoanaerobaculia bacterium | reverse complement strand
CGGCGCCCGTTATCTGCTGTTCCTCAACGGCGCCGGCCGGCCAACGCTGAGCCCGATCACCGGCGCGGCGCGAGGGATGTTCCGTGAGGTCCCGGACCCGTCCGGCAGCCGGATCGCCGCGGGGGAAAGCCCGGCGTCCTTCACCTTGAAGGGGCGGGCGGTCCGTTTCGCGGACTTCGTGGCGGCGGTGCGCGCCCTGGTGGCCGAGGTGGAGCCGGAGCCGGCGGCGCCCGCCTCTCCACGCAAGAACGGCGCGCTCCCTGCCAAGTCCTACGATCCATCGTCGGTTCGGGCCGCAACCGAGGCCAAGGCCGCCGCCAGCTCGGGCGGCCTGCAAGAGATCCACGAGTCCTTCGTCTATCTGGAGCTGGCCCAGGTCCCCATCGTCGTCAATCCGCTTCCCGCGGACTCCTCCTTCTCGCCCTACGATCAGGAGCAGATGGCTTATTGGAACCTGTACGGCGGCGACCTCTTCCAGGTCTCGCCCGCGCCGACGAACACCTGGGCTTTCGGCAACCGCGTCTTTGACCTCCCCGGCTTCCCGGACGATGCGCAGATGGCGGCCCAGTTCAACCGGACCTGGGGGGACCTCGGGGCGCGGATCCTCGGAGTCACGTTCTCCCGCCGGCAGAACGGGGTCATCCTCGAGGCCGACGTGGCGCTGAATCCCGGTGTCGGCTGGACGCTCGACGACCTGGAGGCGACCAGCCGGGGCGCGTCAGCCTTTTCCTTCCAGGAGGTCATGCTACACGAGCTGGGTCACGTCTGGGGATTGAAGCACCCCTGGGAGACGCAGGAGGTGAGCTGGGACTCGGTGATGAACTACAAGTCCAAGGTCTACTATCTCCACACGCTTTTCGCCGATGACGCCGCCGCGGTGCGCGAGGCCCACCCCGGGGTCGCGATCCGCGACGGCCTGATCAGCTCCCACACCACGCGCTACGATCCTTTCGCCGCAGTCGCTCAATACATCCCGACCTCTTTCGCCCCCTCCTCGGTGCGGCGCGGGGCGAGCTTCACCCTGATCAATCCAATCAAGGTGGAGAACCCGGGGACGGAGCCCCTCTCCCGGTTCACGGTCGAGGTCTATCTGACTCCCCAGCGGCTCAGCTTCGAGCGGGCCATCCGGGTGAAGACGATCCGCTACCGGAGCATCCTCCAGCCCGCCGCCGTCCAGCAGATCGCGGTGGGGCGGGTCGTCGTTCCCCGCAACGTGCCGCCCGGGACGTACTACCTCGGCTTCCTCTTCCGGGACGCCCGCGACGCCTATCCGGACAACAACGCCGCTTGGAGCAACGAGGGGGTCACGCTGCAGGTGACCGCCAGGTGAGACCGCTCGCTCCGTTCGGACGAGAAACCATTTGAACCTCCGCGCCGATTCCGAGGGACTTACAGTCCCGGGAGGTGCTGCTGCCTTCTGGCACCTTCATTGCTTGAGCTAAAGGTTCCCGTCTTGAAGGCGCCCGCATGGGGGGCGCAGGAGGAAAGACAGATGAGAAAGGCGAGCATGTTCAAGCTTCTTCTGTCCTTGGCGTTGCTGGCGGTCGCCGCCGTTCCGGCCTACGCCCAGAGAGGCAGGTTCTTCACCACCCTTCGGGGCTTCGAGGAGGTGCCGGCGATCTTCACTCCGGCCCAGGGGCAGTTCGAGGCCCAGATCAACGTGGACGGGACGGAGATGACCTACCGTCTCACCTACTCCAATCTGCGGGCCAATGCCACGCAGGCCCACATCCACTTCGGGCAGATGGGAGTCAACGGCGGCATCATGATATGGCTGTGCTCGAACCTGGCCAGCCCTCCCACTCCCCCCGGTACCCAGCCCTGCCCGTTGCGCTCCGGCACGATCACCGGGACGATCGACATGAGCGACGTCGTCGGGCCCTCCGGGCAGGGGATTTCGGCGGGCGAGATCGCCTCGGCGGCGCGGGTGATCCGCAGTGAGGTGGCCTACGCGAACGTCCACTCGGAGCAGTTCCCCGGCGGCGAGATCCGCGGTCAGCTCGACTTCCGCCGCGGCAGGGGCGAGGGCGACCAGTAGGAGTATCGGCCTTTCCGCTCCGGGAAAGCGGGGCTGCCCGGCTCTTTGGTCAGCCCCGCACCCGCCGCCAGCAGCGCACGCGCGCGGTGCCGGGCGCGCGGAAGACCTCCGCTTGGACCACACGCTGGCGCCCCTTGTAGGTGGCCGTCGCCACCACCTCGAAGATTCCTGGGCCGAGGGACTCAACCCGGCTCTCGATCCAACCTTTGCCGAACTCGTGCCTGGGCGCTCCCGAGTAATAGGCGCTCTGCGCCAGGTTCGCCACCGCCTCGGCCACCGCGGCATCGGAGAGGGCCGAGAGCACGACGCGCTGCTCGTCGTCGATCGTCGTGCGCATGCGGACCTGGAGAGAAGCGGCGAGCAGGGCGAGCGCCACCGAGAGCAGGAGGATCACCAGCAGCGCCGTCAGCAGCGCGTAGCCCGACTCGCGGCGGCTCACCACGTCTCCCCGAGCCCCGCTCCGCGGGGAAGAAGGAACATCTTCTGCGTCAGCTCCTCTGTCGCCGGTCCCCGGTCGAGGCCCGGCAGCGGCGACCGCGGCACGGCCCGCCGGCGGTAGGTCACCTCCAGGTCCACCAGGTTCGACCCGAGCACCCGGCAGCTCCAGTGCGTGACGCCCCGCCAGAGGACCAGGGGCTTGCCGCCCGCGACCGTGCGGTAGAGTGAGTCGCCCCGCTTCTGATAGAGGATCTGCCGGTCGAGCCCCAGCAGCACGACCCTGTCCAGCGCGCCGTCCTGCCGGAGCACGGGCACCACGCCCACGGCTCCCTGGACGTCTCCCCGGATGCGGGCGATCACCAGGGGCACGGGCGTGTCCAGCGACTCGCCCGAGGTGTAGGCGAAGAGCTGGGAGGTCTCCGTGAACAGCTCCGCCGAGAGCGCCAGGGCCAGCAGCAGGAGGACGAGCGAGACCGACAGCTCGATCACCGTAAAGCCGGCTTGGCCGGCGCGGGCCGATGCGCGGAGCCGGCGGCGCATCAGGTGTCCTCGGGCGGGCTCCAGGCCATGGTCTGGAGCCGCTTCTCGTACTTCTTCTGCAGGACGGTGTACCGCGCCCGCAGCGTCACCTCATAGAGCCCCGGCACGCCGGTGGGATCGACCTGCATCGAGATCCTGAGGTCCTGCGGGGCGGGGGTGCCGACCGCGGTCACGAAGTTCCCGAGCTGGGCGGTCTGGAGGGGGATCACCCCGGCGCGCACCGCCTCCAGCGTCGACTCCAGGGCGCGGTAGGCCTGCCGCTCGCCGTCCGTCCGCCGCACGATGCGCGGGTTCTGGAGCATCAGCTCCATGCCGAGCAGCAGGGCCACTCCCAAGAGCGTCAGGGCCACTAGGACCTCGACGAGGGAGAACCCGCTCTGGCGGCCCGGCCGCCGCGGAACGGACGGAAGTTTCATCGGCTTGAACCTGAACCTGGAGGAAGGATAGCACCCTCCAGCGCGCGTCTGGCTCAGACCACGATGCGGCGGTAGCGGGCGAGCAGGATGGAGTAGGCGCCGAAGGCGATGAGGCCGAGGGCGACCAGCCCCAGGAGCCACGGGCCGTGCGGCTGCCGGGCTAGGGCTTCCAGCGCGCCGCCCAGCCCCTGCGCCTCGCTGGGATCGAACTTGAGAGCAGCCTGGAGGAGGAACCATCCGGAGAGCAGGAAGACGACGCCGCGCGCGATCAGGCCCACCTTGCCGCTCTGGACCGCCAGCCGCTGCTCGGTGGGGTCCATCTCCTGGAGCTTGAGGTTCTCGCGGAACTTCTCGCTCCAGCCCCGCCAGATCTGGCCGAGACCGGAGCCGATGATGCAGATCCCGGCGATCGCCACCAGCCAGCGACCGAACGGCTTGGTCATCAGCTCCGCCGTCCATTCCTGGGTGCCCCCGCCGGCAGCGCCCGCGTCGCCGGAGCCCGAAGCCATCCGCGCGGCCGCCACGGCGAGGCCGCCGTAGATCAGGCCGGAGATCACGATGCCCGCCCGGACGGCCAGGCCCTTGGCGTCGCTCCCCTTGTTCTCGGGATCGAGGACGCCCTGGATGACCCGCCAGAGGGCGTAGCCGAAGAGGCCCAGGGCGAGCAGCCAGAGCAGAGCCCGGCTCTGCTGGGCCACCATCTGGAGGGCGCTGCGCGTGTCCGTCTGCCGGGGGCCGCGGGCGCCGAAGGCGGTCTGCACCGCCAGAATCCCGATCAGGGCGTAGACCACGCCCCGGGCCGCGAAGCCGAGGCGGGCCAGCCGCTCCACCCAGGGGTTGTGGAGCGCGGCACGGGCCGTCCGCTCGACTTCACGGCCCGCTTGCGTGATCGTGTTCGTCGTGGTAGGTCGTGCCATGCCGCCACCCTCCTTTCGGGGGGAGAGTGGCAGCAAGGGACGTACCAGGCCTCACCGTGCAGCGGTTTCCGACGGCTCCGGCCTCACATACGCCTCGAACAGCTTGAAGATCCGCCGGTACTCGTCGAGCCAGCTCGTGGGCTGGACGAAGGTGTGGTCCTCGACCGGGTAGATCGCAGTCTCGAAGTTCTGCTTCTTCAGCTCGATCAGCCGCTGGACCAGCCGCACGGTGTCCTGGAAGAAGACGTTCTGGTCCTGCATCGGAGCGCAGATCAGCAGCGGCTTCTGCAGCCCCGCCGCGTACTCGATGGGCGAGCTCTTCTCGTAGGCTTCCGGGTCGACTTCGGGCCGGTTCAGGATGTTCGAGGTGTACTCCTCGTTGTAGTACGCCCAGTCGGCGACCGGCCGCAGGGCGGCGCCGGCCGCGAAGAGGTCGGGCGCACGGAACAGCGCCATGAACGTCATAAACCCGCCGTAGGAGCCGCCATAGACACCGACCCGCGCGGGATCGACGTTCTTGTTCTTCACCAGCCAGGCGACGCCGTCCTCCAGATCCTCCAACTCGGGATAGCCCATCTGGCGGTAGATCGCCGTGCGCCAGTCGCGGCCGTAGCCCTCCGAGGCGCGGTAGTCCATGTCGATCACCACGTAACCCCTACGCGTCAGGAGGGTGTGGAACATGAACTCGCGGAAGTAGCTCGACCAGCCGTAGTGGACGTTCTGCAGGTAGCCCGCGCCGTGGACGAACATCACCGCCGGATACTTGCGGGTGGGATCGAAGTCCTTCGGCGTATAGACGCGCGAGTAGATGGCCCCTGCGCCGTGGGTGGAGGGGACGGGGACGATCTCGGGCACCGTCCAGTCCTGCGCCAGGAAGAGCGGGGTGCGGGTCTGCGTGACCTGCCGTGCCTCGGCGCCCGGCCGGTTGGGCTGGACTACAGCTCGTCCGGACGGGTGATGGAGGAGTGGACGAGGAGGAGCTGGCTCTCGTCCGGCGAGAGCACGGCCTCGGTGAGACCGTCGAGCCGCGTGAGCTGCTCGGCCTTGGCCGTGGCGACCTCGATGCGCCAGACGTCGTAGTTGCCGGGATGCTCCCGGTTGGCGACGTAGTAGATATGTCGGCCGTCCCAGCTTCGCCCCGGGGTGGAAACCTCGTAGCGCCCCTCGGGGGTCAGCGGCCGGATCTCGCCCGTGCGGACCGAGAGGAGATAGAGGCGGGAGTAGCCGCTCTCCTCGGAGAGGAAGAAGATCGTCTCGTTGTCGGGCAGCCAGCCGAAATCGTTGAAGATCCAATTGATCCATGCGGGATCGGTCAGCCGGTGCCGGGGCGTGAGCTCGCCGCTGCGGGTGTCGAAGGTGGCGAGCCAGCGGTCCTTGTTGTCGCGGGCGCGCAGCTGGATGGCGACCCTGCGGCCGTCCTCCGACCAGGCGACCCCCAGCACCTCCAGAGGGCGCACCTGGGTGTCGTCCTTCTCCTCCTTGCCGGCTTCCTTCGTCTCGGTCTCCTGGGTCGCGCCCTCGCCCTCGTCCTGGGCCGCCTGGTCCTGCTCCGCAGCGGGCTTCTCCGCCCTCTTCTTCGCAGCGGCTTTTCTCGCCTTGGCGGCCTCGCGCAGCGCCTTCAGGGGATCGTCCTTGGCTCCCGGCAGGACGGACCAGTCGAGATCGTGCTGCTTGTGCTCTTTGAGGTCGAGCAGGATGACGGAGTGGGGCACCGGCTTCTCGGTGCCGACCTTGGCGCGCACCTCGCGGGTCTCGACGTTGCCGCTTTCGGTGACGAACTGCGCGAGCTTCGAGGGCTTCTGATCGCTCTCGCCCTGCTTCGGCGCGGTGACCACCAGGAGCCAGTCGCCCGCGGGCGAGAGCGTGGCCTGCTCGATGGTGATCTCCTTGCCCAGGTACCAGGCGAGCGGCGACCGGGTGGGATCGGCCCGCTGCTCGGTCCGCTCCTCCTCGAGGTCCCGCTCCTCCTGCTCCTGCTTCTGGCGGATCACGTCGAACAGACGGGTCTGCGTCTCCGCGAGGGGTGTGGGCTCATCCTTCTCGGCAGGGTCCTTCTCCAGCTTCAGAGCGGCCGGCTGGGAGAGCAGGCCGGACTCAAGGTCGTAGACGAAGACCTCCTTGTCGCGACGGAACCACACCCGCTTGCCGTCGGCCAGGAAATGCGGATCGCTCTCCTCGTCGCCGGTGCGGGTGATCTGCCGTACGGCGCCCGTCTTCAGGTCCCTGACGAAGATGTCGCCGGCCCGCTCATAGACCTTCCGCTTGCGGTCGCGGCTGAGCTCGCCGCCGGGAGCTCCGGCCTTGCCGTACTCGGCAGGCTCGATCCGGGTCGTCTTGCCCGTGGCGAGGTCGACGCGGAAGAGGTCCGTCCGCTGCTCGCCGATCCCCTCGCGCTCCCGCTCGTAGTAGACGGCGCGGCCGTCGTCCCCCCAGTAGGCGTCCTCGGGCGGGTTCCCGATCCAGTCGGGGTCGGCCATGATCTGCTCGAGGGTGAGCGGCGGGGCCTCAGCGGCGCGGGCAGGGACGGCGGGCAGGACGAGGAGCAGGCAGAGGGTTCCGGCAGCCAGGCGGTGTCGCGGATTCAAGGTCATTCGTCGTTCCTCAAGAGATGGAGAAGCCTCCGCCAAGGCAGGCGAAGGCCCGAGGCCCTTCGGGCCACCCGGCGGAGTTACGGGTGGAAAGGCCGCGGGTTTCAAAACGAGGAGGCGGTAAAGGGGATTCCCGGACCCTCACCCTCTGGCTCCACAAGCGCTAACTTTGCTTCGGGTAGGGGCGGGTCTGGGGGTCGGGAGGCGGCGCGACCCGCCCTGGGCCGAGGACGTCTGAAGCAGGGCGGGTCGAGCCCCCAACCGACCGTCCAAACCCGCCCCTACCCGAAGATCTGCGGTCTACGTTAGCGCCTATACCCTCTGGCTTCCTCTCCCCATGGGGAGAGGAGGGCCGGGGAGGTGAGGGCTCTACTTCGATGCCTGCTGGTCCGGCGTCTGGGTGCCGGTGACCTTGAGGCCGCTCAGCAGGCTCTGGAAGACCTGCTCGTTCTGGGTGAAGTTGGCGTCGGGCGTGGTCATCAGGAAGATGATCACGTCCTGCTGGCGCGGAATGGCGATCCAGTGCTGCGTGGTGGGCACGGTGCCCTTGCCGTCGATGCCGGCGCCGTTGCCCGGGGCGGTCACCACCAGCGAGAAGCCGCGCAGACCGCCGAAGGTCCCGAGCTCCTGCGTCTTGACCTGTGCGCCCGGGATGGCCGCCAGCGCCTTCGCGCTCTGGTCGAGGAGCACCCGCGGGCTCAGGGGTTTGCCCGGCCGCTGCACGAAGGCGACGATCGAGGCCACGTTGTCCGGCGACCAGGCGCAGCAGATGTCGCCCGGCAGCGTGAACTTCGTGGGATCGCCCTGCTGCCAGCCCTGCGGCGGCGCGAACGAGATGCCGATCTCCTCCGGCTTCACCACCTTGGGACCCTCGCCGGGAGTGGCCTGGCCCTGCTGAGCCGTGCCCTGCTGCCCCTGCTCCTGCATCCCTTGCTGCGCGGTCGCCGGATCCTGGGGCGTCCCCTGTGCGGGAGGCGTCCCTTGGGCGGTACCCTGATCCTGGGTGCTCTGCGCCGGGGGCGTCTGTCCGGCCTGGGCCTGCGCCGTCTGATCCTTCTCGAAGGGATCACCCTCCTCGACGGGGGTTTCCTTGACGACCGTGACCTGCGGCTCCTTGGGAGGTTCCTTCTTGTGCTGCGGCGGACGGGGATGTTGCGGAGCCTGCCCCCACGCCGGCAGGAGCGGCGCGGTCAGCAACGCGGTTGCGAAAACGAGAATTCGTGTGTTGCGCGGCTTCATGATCTTTCCTCGGCTCTCCGTAATGGCATCGATCCATGCCAGGTTGACTTGCTTCAGGAGCTCTCTACAGCCGCCCCACCACTCTCAAGAGTCCAATTTATGCACCCTCCGTGCCTAGGATCTCCGCACCAGGGCCCGCGCCGCTGTGGCGCGGTCCAGGAGGTTCCCCGGGCTCCAGGCGTCGTCTCCCGTTCCTCCAGGTCCGGACCGCGCGGGCGACGGCTCCGTCCTCCCTGGGAGCCACCAGAACAGGCTCAGTGGTGGGTGTCGTGGCCGTATTTGCGCAGCGCCTCTTCGACTCCGAACTTCTTGACCCGGAGCAGACCGCCGGCGATCTTCTCGGCCTCGTAGGGATCGATGTTCTCGACGTCCCACTTCTGCCCCTTGAGGTCCAGGACGATCACGTCGAAGGTGAACGCGGTCGCGGTCGTCGCCCGCAGCCAGTGGACGTTGTTCTTCTCGTCCGAGATCGAGGAGTGGCTGCCCACGCGCGCCGCCTCGTCGATCGTGGGCCTGATGACCATGTGTTCGCCGTCGTCCTCGACCTTGTCGTACTGCTTCAGCCGGAACTCCCCCTTGAGCACGTAGTGGCACGAGACCATGTTTTTATGCCCGTGGGGAATGATGGCCCGGTCTTTCTTCATACCGAAGATCTTCTGGAAGAAGACCAGGTCTTCCGGTATGCCGTCGAGGCGTGGGAGCTTGACGAACCTGGTGCTCACCCCCAGGTCCGGGTACTCGAAGCCTTGGATCAATTTGTCGAACTCGATGAAGCCGAGCAGCTCTGCGAGCTCGATCTGGTCGAAGAGCTCCTTGATTTTCGCCTGCCACATCGCGGGTGCGATCCTGCCCGTCTTGAGGTCGAGGCTCATCTCGTTGAGGCTCTTCACCCAGCGGTCGGTCAGGGGACGGACCGCGGCGGAGAACGCGTCCGTGGCAAAGAGCGTCTCGAGGAGCGAGTAGGACGCGATGGTCCCCAGGAGGGCCTTGGCGAACTCTCTGCGGTTCATGCTGCGAAGGATATCACCGGGCGCTCACTCACGGCTCCTCCTCGGCCTTCGCCTGCCGCCGGTCCACCTGCCGCCGGGACCAGTCGGCGATGAGATCGAGATAGCCGGGGGCGTAGAAGGTGGGGATTGCCTTCCAGGTGGTGAGGGCGTGGCCGACGTGCGGGTAGATCACGACGGTGATGTCCTTCTTCCGTTCGCGCTTCAATCTCTCCAGGATGGCGACGCTCTCCGCGGTGTCGACGAGGCGGTCCTCGGCGCCGAAGACCGCGAGCAGGGGGCAGTTCATCCGGACCAGAGGGGGAAGCGGATCGTGGAGGTAGAAGGCCACCCGGCGGGTGTTGGCTTCCGGGTCGGAGGGCGGCAGCTCCCGGGGCAGGTCGGCGGTCTCGAACCAGTCCTTCTTTCGCATCTCCACCAGGGCGGTCCCGATCGCCTCCCGCTCGGCTCGGAGGGCAGCCTCTCCCTCGGAGGCGGAGCGGCGGTAGAGGTTCCACAGCCGCTTGCGGAGGGCGAGGGCCTCCCGGATCTCCGGCGCGGGGACGCCCCTGTCCCGGAGCCTCCCCTCCATCCGGTAGAGACCCTGCGCGGCCGGGGAGACGGCGGGGCTGGCGCTCATGACGACGAAGGCGACGCCGTCGACGAGCGTCGTTGCGAGAGGACCCACCCAACCGCCCTGGCTCCTCCCGAAGAGGCCGATCCGGTCGGGCGCGACGTCCGGCCGGTCGCGCAGGAACCGCACGGCGGCGGCGACGTCTCCGGCGAGGTCTCGCATCGAAGCCGCCTCCAGATTGCCCGTCGATCCTCCCGAGCCCCGCTTGTCGTAGACGACCACGGCAAAGCCCCGGCGCAGGAAGGCGTTCGCGTGGACCTTCCAGACAGGATGATCGTGAGGAGTGGGGTCCGAGCCATGGATGAAGACGACCGCCGGATAGGGGGGACGCCCGGACGGCTTGACGAGGACGCCGGTCAGCCGGACGTCCCCGTTTTCGAAGGCGATGTTTTCAACGTCTCCGTGGAAGAGGAGGTATTCGGACCCCGACCACGCGGCGATTCCCAGAGGAGGCAGGAGGAGGATCGCGACGAGCAGCCACTTCCGCATGGTTCCTCCGGTGCCGGCCCTGCCAGGAATTTCCTGGCAGGGCTGCGGCTGTAGATGGGCTAGTATGAAGACATGCGCCCCGCGGTCTATATCGAGACAAGCATCATTAGCTACCTGGGGGCTCATCCAAGCAGGGACCTCATTACCGCCGCACACCAGCAGATCACGCATACATGGTGGCAGAAGCGTCGGCCCAAGTTCGAGATCTTCGCATCGCAGGTGGTGCTCGACGAGGCAGCGGCTGGTGACCCCGAGCCGCTAGAATACGGTTGGAGCTCCTCCAGGATGTACCGCTTTTAGAGGTCACCCCAGAGGTCGCGGAATTGGCGGCGGCATTGATCGCGCGGTTGCCTCTGCCCCGGCGTGCGGGAGCCGACGCAGTGCATATCGCTGTGGCGGCGTATCACAGCATGAACTTTCTGCTCACTTGGAACTGCGCGCACATTGCGAACGCGGAGCTTCGACCGCGTATCGAGAAAATATGCCGGGAGCAGGGCTATACGGTGCCAGTTCTGTGCACCCCGGACGAACTGATGGGAGAAGAAGATGGCGGCTGAACCCTCTGACCTGCAGTCATGGCAAGACCCAATCGTGGCGGAAGTACGGAAGGCCCGGGAGGCTCTCTTCGCTGAGGCAAACTATGACATCCACGAGTTCTGCCGCCGCCTTTCCGAGCGGCAGGAAACTTCCGGCCACCCTGTTGTGAGGCGTCGCGAAGCCGCCGCATCGCCGGAGAGTCTCGGGTAGCCAGGGACCGGAGAGCCGATCGCCTGGTGATCTCAGATGTCGGCGCTGATCCGCCCCTGCGCCACAACCGCTCCAGTAGGCGAGAATCTGCCACTCGGCCAAGCCAGGCCTGTTTCGGAAAGTCGTCGTAGATCGTGAGGAGCATGTCCGCGGGATATCCAGGCGCTTGGCGGTGAGAGGCTCCGCCCATTTACAGGGCGCCTGATCTGGCCTAATCTGGTGAAGATCAGCCAGATTCACGAAGTCCTCGGCGATTGAAGCACGGGTATGAGCGAGCTGATGAAGCCCCTGCGCTCTCGGGCTGTGCGCGAAATGGTGATCCTGGCCAGCGCCGCTGCCGCGCTGGCGGTGGGCGGCTGCGTGAATCAGAGCGACTCCGACAGCCTGACGACGGCGCGCCGCAACCTGCGCGCCGTACCGTGCGGTCCGGCGTCCGCGATCGCCGGCGTGGCCGGCGTGAATCCGCAGCCGCATCAGGTATACCTCACGGACTGGATCGTCGTGGCGGTCTGTCATCTCGACGCGCTGGTCAAGACCGCGGAGGCGCAACAGCAGCCGATCACGCTGTTCATCGAAGGCCTCGATTCCGGCAACCAGCCGACGGGCATCGATCTCGACAGCGGGGTCCTCACTTTCGTGCTCGACCGCAACGAGGACAACAAGAAGCTGTGGCAGCCGCTCCTCTACAATCCGCTCTTCGATCCGACGACGACGATGCGCGTCAGCGTCGGCATCCGCGGCGACCGTCCCCTGCCGCGGGCCGCAGGCGCCAACCTCACGCTCGTGCTCGACAAGGTGTACACCGACTGGACGGTCTGGCTCTGGCTCGCCTTCCTCGCCGCCGTCGTCGTGGCGCTTCTGCTGTTCGCCCGCAAGAGCGACCTGCTGCGCGACGGGCCACCGATCGGCGGCGTCCGGCAGACGTACAGCCTCGGACGCGCGCAGATGGCGTGGTGGTTCTTCCTGGTCCTCGTCGGCTACGTCTTCATCTGGCTGGTGACGGAAGACCGCGACACCCTACCGCCGTCGCTCCTCGCTCTCATGGGCATCAGCGCCGTGACGGCGATCGCCGCCGTCGCCATCGGGTCGCGCGGCGCGGGCCGGGGAGCGCGCCGCAGACTGCTCGAGGACGAGCTCGCCGCCCTGGACGAGGCGCTGCTGAAGGTCGCCGTCGGCCTCGACGAGGCGGCCCGCCGCGCCGCCGAGCCCGCGACCGGTGCGTCCGCCGAAACCGCGGCCGCTCTCCGGTCGGCCCTGGAGAAGAAGCGAGCCGAGCTCGAGGCCGCGCGCGCCGCCGTCGTCGTGGATCTCGCCGGCCTGACGACTGTCGTCCCTTCCAGGGGGTTCTGGAACGATCTCATCACCGACGACCGCGGCGCCGTCAGCCTCGATCGCTTCCAGATCGTCGCCTGGTCGCTGGTCCTCGGCGGAGTCTTTCTCTATACGGTCTTGTGGAACCTGACGATGCCGGAGTTCAACGCCACCCTCCTCGCCCTGATGGGCATCAGCTCCGGCACGTACATCGGTTTCAAGCTGCCGTCGAAGTCGGAGGGGTGAAGACGCCGGGACTGCCCGCGGCGTCCCTCCATACCTGCTTAGCGCTTAGAGCCTCTAACAAAACCCCGTAACTTGGGTTATCCTTGGGCGCAATATGCGCCCACTTGTAAGCGACGCACTATGGGAACGGATCGCTCCGTTGCTGCCTCCCGAGAGGGCCAAACCGAAGGGCGGACGGCCCCGTATCGCAGACCGAGCTGCGTTGACAGGGATTCTGTTCGTCCTGC
>DASWME010000377.1:0-8919 GCA_036399915.1 Thermoanaerobaculia bacterium | reverse complement strand
GGCGCCAGCCCCGGGAACCGTTCGCCCCCACCCGTCCAGCCCCGAAGGGGCGGCACACAACCTCATATCCATGGATATTGAGATCATTGGAAGTATTGTCCCTTCTGTACCATATGTTAGTCCGTCTCAAGCCGGGCAGTTGGCGTCAACCCCCCGCGACCGTGCTACGCTGTTCCTGCTGGAGGCATGTACGTAGTCCATGACTACTCCTGCCAGCTTGACATCTTCCTGGAGGGGGATCCGGGGATATCATCGGTGCCGCGAAGGCAATTCTTAGAGGTCTTGGTTCATCATGGGAAAGCTGATAAGCATCGAAAAGATTGACAATTTCAAAGGACTGTTGGATTTCGCTCCTACCGAGATCACCGAGGACGCACTGGTGACTATAAGAAAGCTCGATGAACGCACAGAGTTGGAGCCGTTTATCCGGGCCATTCTTCTGGATGTCAACAATACCCCTCATGGGCCAGTAGAAATCGTAGACATCCTCACACACAAGCTGTCCCTTAATGGAGAAGCAGGCATTGCCGCCTTCATCTTGAAAGGCAAAGGCTTTCCTATCGTTCGTCCTCAGCATGTTGCACATCAGATCTACCGCCTAGAAAAGATTGCCGACCTATCCTTCGCATTTCTGGTTACGACGGGCACAGTCCTGGACCAAGCGAAAGAGCAGTTTATAGCGACTGCAAGCCGGGTGGCAAATTACTACTGCATTATTGATGCGTTTGATCTGGCGCGACTCTTCATTGGGTACGGCTTCATTTGTCCCAGAGATGGACATAGGATCGCAGCAGGCAGATGTATATGCGGCTACTCGCCAAGGAAGCGTATACTGAACATTCTACAAGAACAAACCCTTAAGGATTTGGCCACGGCTCACACGCAAGGTCAATCTGCAGGGCTAGTTATTCTTCCCACAGGATCAGGGAAGACACGGATCGCTGCCGAAGATGCCAAAAGGTTCGGAGCTACGAGCATCCTTTATATAGCCCATACACACGAAATACTCGACGTTGCAGAATCCGAGTTTGCTGCTGTATTTGGTCAAGAGAACGTAACTCGCTGTAAAGAGGCGCCCGGAAAACAAAGCCGTAATATTGTAAATATTGCTACCATCCAGTTAATTAGGGGCCATATGGCGAAGTTCGGAGCTCGCGACTTTGACTATATCATCGTTGACGAGTTTCATCATGTGGCTTCACGCTCATATCGAGAGTTGCTCGAGAGAATTCGTCCTAAGTTCCTGCTTGGATTGACTGCTACGCCATTTCGAGGAGATCGGCAAGATATCACAAAATTGTGCCAGAGCAACATTATTGCTAACTACGATTAAGAGCGGGCATCGGATGCGGCGTGCTTACTCCTTACCACTACCATGGCTGCTTCGATGATATCGATTACTCCAATATTAGGCATAACGGAGCCAGCTATAATATTCGCGATCTTGAGCGGGCTCTTGTAATACCCGAACGTGATAGGGCTATTATCCAGAAGTGGCGGGAGTTGGCCGACGAAAAGCCGACTATCGCGTTCTGCTGCTCGCGTCTACATGCGAGAAGGATGATGAAAAGTTTTCGAGAGGAAGGGGTGCTAGCGGAAGTTTACATATCTGATACTAGTATGAAGGATCGTCAGGCAGTTCAGCGGCGGTTTCGGACCGGCAAGCTGCGCGTACTTTGTGTTGTTGATGTCTTAAATGAAGGGGCAGACTTCCCTTTCATCGAATGTCTGCTGTTTCTGCGCCCCACGGAATCTGCAAGAATATTCTATCAACAGCTCGGACGTGGATTGCGCCGTTGCGTTGGCAAGTCGCATTGCACGGTGATCGACTTTATAGGTAATTTCAAGAATGCACACAAGATCATCGAATATCAAGCTCTGCTGACTGATCCAGATGAATTCAATCCCCTGGAAAGGCATTTCAATCCTAAGGCAGTCCTGAATCTACCGCTGGGTTGTAGGGTCGAGTTCGACGACAGAGTTGTAGATCTTTTCGCGTCCCAAACGTTGGATCCTCGACATGCTAATCGGCACAACATTGCACCGATCCTTGTAAATGAATACAGAAAACTTTGGCGGAGTCTTGGTCGCAAACCGAGGGCACGGGATGTTGATCGCAATTCTCGGTTAGGAAGTGATCTTTATCGTCTTGTATTTGGAAATTGGAGCAAATTTGACGAATTGATGGACAATCTCGGATGACTCAGTAACCAAGCCCGGCTCTCACCGGTACCTATCCCTGTAAGGCCCCCGGGGCCGCTCCTCCCGGGCCTTCCCCCGCCCACCCGGCGGCCGTCCGCGTCCTCTCTCCGGCCCCCGTCCCCGTTCTCCCCGCTCCGGCGTCGCCACCCGGATCTCCACCGGCCGTCCCCGGATCGTCGCCCGCGCCATGCTGCGGAGCACCTGGTCGCGGTACTGGGCGGGCAGCTCGACGAAGGTGAAGCGGTCGTAGATGTCGATGGAGCCGATGGCTTTGCCGGGGATGCCGGCTTCGTTGGCGATGGCTCCCACGATGTCGCCCGGGCGGACGCCGGCGCGGCTGCCGGCGGCCAGGAAGAGGCGGACCATGCCGTCCTCGGTCCTGGGGATCTGCTCGGGCTCGGGCTCGACTTCGACCTCCAGCGGCTTGTCCCCCCGGGCGAGACGGGCGGCGGCGGCGGCGATCTCGGCCAGGTCCAGGCCCTCTTCCACCAGCTCTTCGACCAGGGAGAGATAGAGGTCGAGGTCCCCTTCCTCGACGGTCTCGCGGATGCTGTCCTTGAAGAGGGCGATGCGGCGGGCGGCCACGTCGGCCTGGGTGGGCATCCTCATGGGCGCGATGCGCTGGCCGGTGAAGCGCTCGATCTCGATCATCATCCGCCGCTCGCGGGGGGAGACGAAGAGGACGGCGACGCCGGAGCGGCCGGCCCGGCCGGTGCGGCCGACGCGGTGGACGTAGGCTTCCACGTCGTTGGGCATGTCGTAGTTGATGACGTGGCTGATCCGCTCGACGTCGAGGCCGCGGGCGGCCACGTCGGTCGCCACGACGATCTCGACCTGGCCGGCGCGCAGGCGGCGGAGGACGGTCTCGCGCTGCGCCTGGCCCATGTCGCCGTGCAGGGCCTCGGCAGCGTAGCCCCGCCCCTGGAGCCGCTCGGCGAGCTCGGCGGCGCCGGTCTTGGTGCGGGTGAAGATCAGCACGGCCTCGGTGGGCTCGGTCTCCAGGAGGCGGGCCAAAGCCTCGAGCTTCTGCTGGGGGGAGACGTTCAAGTAGCGCTGCTCGGTGGCGGGCACCGTCAGGGTGCGGTGCTCGATCTCGATCGCGACCGGGTCGCGCAGGTGGCGCTCGGCGATGCGCCGGATCTCCCGCGGCAGGGTGGCCGAGAAGAGGGCGGTCTGCCGCTCCGCCGGGGCCTGGGAGAGGATCCACTCGACGTCTTCGATGAAGCCCATGCGGAGCATCTCGTCGGCTTCGTCGAGCACCACGAAGCGGACGGCGTCGAGGCGCAGCGAGCCCCGCCGCAGGTGGTCCATGATCCGCCCCGGCGTGCCGACGACCACGTGGACGCCGCGATCGAGGCGCTTCAACTGGAGCTGGATGGGCTGGCCGCCGTAGACGGGGAGCACGACCACGCGGCCGACGTGCCGGGAGTAGGTGTGGATGGCCTCGGCCACCTGGATGGCCAGCTCGCGGGTGGGCGCGAGCACCAGGGCCTGGACCTCGGACCGGTTGAGGTCGATGTGCTCCAGGATGGGAAGGGCGAAGGCCGCCGTCTTGCCGGTGCCGGTCTGCGCCTGGCCGATCAGGTCGCGCCCGGCCAGCAGGGGCGGGATGGTCTTCTCCTGGATCGGCGTCGGCGCCTCGTAGCCGACCTCGGTGATGGCCTTGAGGAGGGGCTCGGAAAGCCCCAGGGTGGCGAAGGTGGCGGTGGCGTCGGTCTCGTCTGGCATGGTCCCTCCCGTTCCCGAGTCTATGAGGGAAGCAAGAAGGGGGCCGCGCCGGCTCCAAATCCCTGTACCATCTCCCTCTAAACCTCCACCTTCCCCGCTGCGTACAGTAGGTGGACGACGAGGAAACCTCCATGACACCCATTCTCGAACTGCGGAACGTCCGCAAGGCCTACGGTGATTTCGTAGCGGTGGACGGCGTGTCGATGGCCGTGCCTCCGGGCAGCATCTTCGGGCTGCTGGGGCCGAACGGCGCCGGCAAGACGACGACCATCCGCATGATCATGGACATCACGCCCCCGGACTCGGGGGAGGTGCTGGTCTTCGGCCACCCGCGCGCGTCGGACGACCTGCTGCGGATCGGCTACCTGCCGGAGGAGCGCGGGCTCTATCGCAAGATGACGGTGATGGACCAGCTCGTCTTCCTGGGCGAGATCCACGGCCTGAAGGGCGCGGCGCTGCGGCCCGAGATCGAGCGCTGGCTGGAGCGGGTGGATTTGGCGCAGTGGGCGAAGAAGAAGGTGGAGGAGCTGTCGAAGGGCATGCAGCAGAAGGTGCAGCTCATCGGCACGGTGCTCCACAAGCCGGACCTGCTGATCCTCGACGAGCCGTTCTCGGGCCTCGATCCGATCAACCAGGAGCTGTTCCGCGACCTGCTCCTGGGGCACCGGCAGCAGGGCAAGAGCGTGGTGCTCTCCACCCACGGCATGGAGCTGGCCGAGCGGCTGTGCGACCACATATGCCTGATCTCCCACGGCCGCGCCGTGCTGGACGGCAACCTGCGGGAGATCAAGCGCCGGGTGGGAGGAAACTCCTACCGTCTGGTGGCCCGGGGTGACCTGGAACGGCTGGAGACGCTGCCCGAGGTGGAGCATGCAGTGGTGCAGGATGGGATCGTGAAGCTGATGCTGCGGCCGGACGCCTCGGGGCCGGCGGCCCTGCGGCGGATGGTCGAGTTCCTCGAGGTCCAGGAGTTCCGCTCGGAGGAGCCGGAGCTGGAGCAGATCTTCATGAAGGCGGTGCGCGATGCGGCTTGACAACGTGATCGTCATCCTCAAGCGCGAGTACCTGCAGCGGGTCAAGACCAAGGGGTTCTGGATCGGCACGTTGATCCTTCCCCTCTTTGCCGGAGGAATGACCATCTTGCCCGGCATGCTGATCGCCAGGTCGAGGACCAGCCAGGACATCGTAGCGGTGGACGAGACCGTCGGGCAGCGGATCGCCCACGACCTGGCCCGGGAGATGGCACGGACGGAAGCTACCCGAGAAGCGGAGAAGAAGACAGAGGAGGAGAAGACGAGGGACCGGCTGCGGGGCCGGGGCGAGCGGCAGCGGATGGCGCATTTCAACGTGACGCCCGCGGCACCGGCGGCGGACCGGCAGGCGCAACGCCAGGAGCTGGACCGTCGGGTGGAGGCCGGAGAGCTCGACGCCTGGGTGTGGATCGGCCAGGGCGTGCTGGAGGGCAAGCCGGTCGAGTACCACGCCCGCAACACCTCGAACCTCTTCACCCAGGACTCATTGGAGGACGACCTCTCTGCCGTGGTGCGCCGGGTGCGCCTGCAGCAGGCTGGGATCGATCCGGAGCGGGTGGACGAGCTGACGCGGAAGGTCCGGTTGGCGCCGAAGGCAGTGGGCGAGGGCCGGGCGGGCGGGGGCTTCGGCGGCCTGCTGTTCGCCCTCATCCTTTTCTTCATCCTCTACATCGCCATCCTCATGTGGGGTCAGCAGGTGATGCAGGGTGTGCTGGACGAGAAGGGGTCGCGGGTCATCGAGGTGCTGATCTCGGCGGTGACGCCTTTCGAGCTGATGATGGGCAAGCTGGTAGGCATCTGCCTGGTGGGGCTGACGCAGCTCGCCATCTGGCTCGGCACGGTCGCGGTGCTCTCGGCACCCGGGGCCGTGGCGCTGGCGATGCTGCCGGAGGGCAACGGTCTGCCCTCGCTGACGCCGGCGATGCTCGTCCACCTCGCGTTGCTCTTCATCCTGGGCTTCTTCGCCTACGCGACGCTGTACGCCGCCATCGGGGCTTCCTTCAACAATCTGCAGGAGGCGCAGCAGGCGGCGAGCGTGGCGGTGATCTTCGTGGTCACCCCGGCGATGGTGTTGTGGCCGATCATCAACGATCCGAACTCGCGTATGGCCACCGTGCTCTCGCTGATCCCCCTCTTCACGCCGCTCCTGATGCCGCTGCGCATCGCCATCGAGATGCCGCCCGCCTGGCAGCTCGCGCTGGCCTACGCGCTGACGGTGGGCTTCGTCATCGGCATGGTCTGGCTCTGCGCCCGCATCTACCGGGTGGGCATCCTCATGTACGGCAAGAAGCCGACGTTCAAGGAGATCTGGAAGTGGGCGCGGTACGCGTAGGACCCTCACCCTCTGGCTCCCTCTCCCGCTGAACGGGAGAGGGAGAACGTGTCTGGGCGGTTTTGCTGTTCTCCCTCCTCTCCCTCTGGAAGGAGGGCCGGGGAGGTGAGTGCCTACGCTAAGATGGCCCCGTGAGAGGTATCCGACGTTGGTGACCCGCAATCCCTTCCCCCGGCGGCCGGATCTCGGCGGCTTCGGCCTGGGAGGGCCGGTCCCCCGGGACCTGCTGGTGATCCTCGCGGTCCTGTTCGTCACGTTCACGCTGCGGTTCTTCGCGGCGACGGCGATCGTGCCGGCGCTGCTGCAGCTCACGCCGGCCGTGTGGCGGAGCGGCTTCGTGTGGCAGCTCGCCACCTATCCCTTCGTCGGGTTTGGGAGCCCGGGGATCTGGTTCCTGCTCGAGCTGCTGATCCTCTACATGTTCGGCCGGGACGTGTACTTCGGCCTCTACCGCCGGCACTTCTGGCGGCTGATCGTCTGGTGCTCGGTGGCCTCGGCGCTGGTGGCCGTCGCCGCGCACGTGCTGCTCACCCTCTCCGGGGCGGAGGTCGCCGCGCCGTTCCTGATCATGCAGGGGCAGCGCATGCTGATGGCGATCTTCATCGCGGCGTTCGCCACGGCGCACGGGGACGCCACGATCTACCTGTTCTTCGTGCTGCCGATCCGCGCCCGGTGGTTCCTGGGGCTGGAGGTCCTCTTCGCCTTCATGGCGTTCCTCGCCACGCGGGACTTCCCCGGGTTCCTCGGGATCTGCGCCGGGGTGGGCCTCGCCTGGTGGTATGTGCGGTCGAGCGGCTCGTTGCGCGGCGGCAAGAGGTCGTTCCGCGAGATGCGGCTGCGGCTGGAGCGCTGGTGGATCCAGCGCCGGCTGGACCGCGAGCGGCGCCGGCGGGGCTTCAAGGTCATTCCGGGGGACCGCGACCGGGACCGCAACGTGCGCAAGGGGCCGTGGGTGAATTAGCCTTCCTGACTTGGCAAACCACCCCAAAGTATGAGACTCTATCCCGGCTCGCCCCGGCGGGCCCATATGAAGCGGCTCAGCTCCTGAGCCCCAGAGCGGCGGCCTCGCCGGCAAGTCCCCGTTCCCTGACCACCTTTTTAGCCGGAAACATCGAGGGTGTGGACCCTCCCGCGCGGAGGCGTGCGCGCCCGCAGAAGGATGCGAACGACTTGAGCGACTTCTCAGATTTCGGCCTGCACCCCGACCTCCTCCGCGGCATCGAGCAGATGGGCTTCACCCAGCCCACCCCCATTCAGAAGGACGCCATCCCTCCGGGCCTCGCCGGGCGCGACGTGCTCGCCTGCGCCATGACCGGCAGCGGCAAGACCGCGGCGTTCCTGCTGCCCATCCTTCACCAGCTCCTGGAGAAGCCACGCGGCACCACGCGGGCGCTGGTGCTCGCTCCCACCCGCGAGCTGGCGGCCCAGATCGTCGAGCACCTCGAGGGGCTCGCCCGCTTCACTGACCTGACCGGCGCGGCCGTCTTCGGCGGCGTCGCCATAGGACCGCAGGAGAAGGCCTTCCGCGACGGCGCCGACGTGCTGGTGGCCACCCCGGGGCGGCTGCTCGACCACTTCCAGAACGACTACGCGCAGCTCGGTGGCCTGGAGATCCTCGTCCTCGACGAGGCCGATCGCATGCTCGACATGGGCTTCCTGCCCGACATCCGCCGGGTGCTCGAGCACCTGCCGCCGGTGCGCCAGACCCTGTTCCTCTCCGCCACTCTGCCGCCGCCGATCGTCGAGCTGGCCAAGGACCTGCTGCGCGACCCCGTCCGCCTGAACGTCGAGCGGGAGCTGGCGCCGGCGCACGGCATCACCCAGGCGATCTATCCGGTGCACGAGGAGCTGAAGCCGTACCTTCTGGTCGAGCTCTTGCGGCGGGGCGAGATCAAGAACGTGCTCGTCTTCACCCGCACCAAGCACCGGGCCAACCGCCTGGCCGATTTCCTCTCCCGCCACGGCGTCTCCTGCGACCGCATCCACGGCAACCGCAGCCAGACCCAGCGCACGGACGCCCTCGCCCGCTTCAAGGGCGGTGAGCTGCCGGTGCTCGTCGCCACCGACATCGCCGCCCGCGGCATCGACGTCGAGGCCCTCTCGCACGTCATCAACTTCGACGTGCCCGCCGTGCCCGAGGACTATGTCCACCGGGTGGGTCGCACCGCCCGGGCCGAGATGGAGGGGGACGCCTTCACCTTCGTCTCCGAGGGTGAGATGGCCGAGCTCAACGCCATCGAGCGCGCCGTGGGCCGGCGGCTCCCCCGCCGCACCGTGGCCGGCTTCGACTACGAAGCCCAGCCGGCCGAGCGGTTCGAGATCCCCATCCAGGAGCGCATCGCCGCCCTCCGCGCCCGCCGGGCCGAGGAGCGGGCGAGGGCCAAGGCCAAGGCAGAGAAGAAGGCGCAGCGCGAGGCCGAGGAGAAGGCCCGCGCCGAGCAGAAGGCGCGGCAGCAGGGGGAGCGCAACGCCCGCCCGGCCCACGCACCGCGGGGCAACCGCGCGGGCGAGCCGCCGTCGCACGCCGGACGCCCTCAGCAGCCCCGCAAACGGCGTCACGGCGAGCACCGTCACCGCCCCGTGGTCGCCGAGCCGGTCCAGCGGGAGGTCGACCCCACGACGATG
>DASWME010000376.1:0-53178 GCA_036399915.1 Thermoanaerobaculia bacterium | reverse complement strand
CCGCGCCGATCCCCTGGACGAGGCGGCCCGCGCCGGCGGCGGCTTCCCGCGGGTTCATCGCGCCTCGCCCTCCCGGAGCCGCTTCAGCACCACCACGGTGGTGTCGTCGAGCGGCTGGGCGGTCCGCAGGTGATGGCGCCAATCGGCCATCAGGGCTTCCAGAATGCGGCCGGCGCTGCGGCCGGCGGCCACCCGGAGGATGGTCCGCGCGCGGTCGTACCCATAGAGGGAGCCCTCGCCGTCCGCGGCCTCGAACAGGCCGTCGGAGCAGAAGACCAGGGCCCCTCCGGACGGCAACTGGAAGGCGCGGTCCTCGTAGCGCCGCGCCGGGCCCTGTCCCAGGGGCAATCCGGAAAGCGCCAGCTCTTCGACCTCGCCGTTCGACGCCAGCAGCGGATAGGGATGGCCGGCGTTGCTCAGCAGAGCCTCGCCGGTCTCGGGCTTCAGGCGGAGCAGGGCGAGGGTGGTGAAGGTGCGTTTCGGTCCCGCGGCGCGGAGCACCCGCTCCATCCGCCGGAGGACCTCGGCGGGCGTGCGCTCGCGGCCGATCAGGCTGGCGAGGGCCGCCTTGGTCATCGCCTGGGCGATGGCGCAGGAGTAGCCGTGGCCAGCCACGTCGCCGGCGGCGAGCCAGAGGTGACCGTCCTCGTCGCGCAGCACGTCGTAGAGGTCGCCGCCCGCCTCGTTGGCGAGCACCGAGCGGGCGGCGATCTCGTAGCCCTCGACGCCGGGCAGGGTACGGGGCAGGAGCCCGCGCTGCATGCGGGCCAGCAGGTCCATCTCGTGCTTGAGCCGCCGCTCCTCCTCGAGCCGCCGGACGAAGGCCGGCGGGCTCAGCCGCGCGATCTCGGCGCTGGGCGAGCGCGAGAGCCCGAGCCAGCCCACCAGCGCCACGGCCACCAGCGGCGCGGTGGTGGCCGCGAACGCGCCGGGCATCCAGGCGAGGTGCAGGGCGGAGAAGGCCGCCGCGGGGAGCAGGCCGGCCACGACCGTGGCAGTGAGGAGGGCGGTCAGGCCGTGCCGGCGGGCCACGTAGATCAGCACGCTGGCGATGAGGATGCCGGCCGCCGCCTGCGCGACGTAGGGATGGATCGACAGGGGAGCGAGCAGGGTCCCGGCTGCGAGGACCGCCGCCACCGGCGCCCACCGGCGCGGCAGGATCCGGAAGGCGAGGGCGAGGGCCAGCGCCACGCCGGCCGCCAGGGAGATGCCGTCCGCGACCGGGCTGCCGTGGTTGCCGGCCAGGGGCAGGGTGAGGCTCGGAGCCGTGGGCCAGAGGCCCGGCAGGACCTCGGCGAGGCAGAGGAGGGCCAGACGGAGCCCGGCGAGGGCCGCCCCGAAGGCGAGGCCCAGGAGGAGGGCGCGGCCGCCGCGGGGACCGAGCCGTCCGGTGCGCAGGGCATCCAGGCTGGTGGTGAAGCCCGCATCGGTGGAGCGGAGCAGCGATTCAGCGCAAGACCAGAGCAGGAAGATCCACAGGCCGACGCTCGCCACCGCCATTAAGGACAGGAGCGGCGAGCCCAGCGAGATCGTCGGCGCGGCGCGCAAGGTGGCCAGGGCGATCAGCGCCAGGAGCGCGCCGTTGACCACGCTGAGCCGGGCCCTCACGGCCAGCACCAGGAACACTCCCGCGACGAGGAGGAAGCCGAACACTCCTCCGAAGCAGCCGGTGAACGCCTGGCCCATGGCGGTCTCGAGCGCCTCCGCAGCCGTTTCCGTCAGCTTTCCGGGCCGGCGCCCGGCCATCACGCTCTGCGAGGCGAACACCAGCAGGTGCTCGGGCCGGGGCGCCCCCTGGAGCGGGACCATCAGGCGCGGCATGCCGGCGAAGAAGTCCTGCCGTCTGGGGCCGAGCGACTCCCCCGGCTGGAGCAGGAGAGGGATCAGCCCTTCGGCGAAGCGCAGGTTCGCCGCCGGCTCCGGCACCCTGAACGGATTGAAGCGCCGGTCCCACCACGAGACCAGTTGCGGCTTGCCGTCCAGGGAGAAATCGATGCCGAGGCGGCCGTCCGGCCAGTTGCCGGGCCCGCGGACGCCGTGGAAGGCCTCGACGCGGAATCCCGTCCTCGACGCGAGCAGCCAGGCGGAGCCCGCATCGCCCTGGGGCCGGAAGCTCTCGTAGGACTGTCCGGTTCCCGTGGTCAGGAAGACCCGCGGCTCGCCCGGCTCCAGGACGAATCCGGCCCGCGCCGCCAGCTCCCGGTAGCGCTCGCGGAAGAGGGCCTCGTCCGCCGGCTGGCCCGCCCGCCACTCGGGCAGGAAGACCGAGGCCAGGGCGACGCCAGCCGCGAAAACCAGGAGGCCCGCGACGATCCCGAGCAGGAGCACTGCCTTGCGGGGATGGGGAGGGGCGCCGGGGCTCATTCCTCAATGAGATACGCGGAGCGGCCCCGCGGGTTCTGCGGGGGCCGCTCCGCGCATCCTATCGCCGCCCTACAGGAACGGCGACAGCCACCGCGCCGCCCGGTCCGCAACCTTCATGCTCAACGGGCGCCGGAGCCAATCGTCGGGCCGCACTTCGACCGACTCTTCCAGGTCCGCCAGGAAGGCGCGCTCCATGGTCGCCGCCGTGGCGGGGCAGAGGATCAGCAGGTCGCACTCGGCGTTGAAGAGGAAGGAGCGGAAGTCCAGGTTCGTCGAGCCCACCACCGAGACGAGGCCGTCCGCCACCAGGGTCTTGGCGTGGAGGATGGCGTCCTGGTATTCGAAGATCCGCACCCCTGCCGCGAGCAGCGCACCGTAGTAACCGTGGCCGGCGTGGCGCACGATCGGCACATCCGTCTTGCCCGGCAGCAGCAGGCGGACGTCCACTCCCCGGCCGGCGGTCTCGCCCAGGATCTTGAGCGCCCGGCGACCCGGGGCGAAGTAGGCGTTGGTGATCCACAGCCGCCTCCGGCACGCCGCCGCGATGGCGGCCAGCACCGCCGCCGACTCGGCCTGGCCGCGCTTGGGACGGGAGTCGAGCACCAGGATGCGCGACCCGGGAGCCTCGCTCAGCTCAGCCGGCAGCGGATCGATCTCGAACTCCTCGCCTCCCGCGTGCGTCCAGCCTTCGGAGAAGACCACCGCCATCTCCCACGCCGCCGGGCCGGTCACCCGCACGTGGGTGTCGCGCCAGGTCGTGCCCGGCTTCGGCCGCGGCGAGCCGTACTCCTCGCCGATGTTCATGCCGCCGGTGAAGGCCACCTCGCGGTCCACCACCAGGATCTTGCGGTGGTCCCGGAACGGCTGATACCAGAGGCGCTCGACCAGTGGATGGTACAAGTGAAACTCGATCCCGCAGCTCTCCATCTCCTGCCAGAACTCGGCGTGGGTCTGGCTGGAGCCCAGGGCGTCGACGAGGACCCGCACCTTGGCGCCGCGGGCGCAGGCGGCTTTGGCGCCGTTCAGGAAGAGCCGGCCGGTCGAGTCGTCCTTGAAGATGTAGGACTCGAGCAGGATTTCCTTCCGGGCATCGCCAACCGCCCTCTGCATGGCGACGAAGGCGGCGCGGCCGTCGAAGTAGGCCTCGACCTGGTTGCCGCCGAGGAAAGGCGCGCCGTCGATGCGGCGCAGCAGGATCTCGAAGCCGGGGTCCTCGATCCCCTGGGGCAGCGCCGCGGCCAGACGTCCCACGCGGCCGACCCGCAGCTCCCGGGGGAGCTTGCGCCCGGGAGCCGGACGGAGGATCGGCTGAAAGCGCCGGAAGCGGTGGCGGCGATGGCGTTTCATCGGCGAGGGGAGTATGGCAGAAGGAGCCCTCGCTCCCCGACTCAGGCCGGACCTTCAGGGCGCGTACGATCCCGGAGCGAGGGCCGGGGCCGAGACGGTTATGGGCGAGGGGAGCGGCTCCGTCGGGATGGAGGAACGGTTGAGGTGGAGCCCCTTCAGCGGCTCAACCGTGCCGTCCTCCGGGATAGCCCGGGCGATGCGAGCCGCCAACTCCTCCTGGTAGGCGTACGCCCGGTGCGTTCCACGCTCTGGCCGCGAGAGGCTCCCCGGATACGCGGATTCAGGCGGGAATCAGGGAATACTGTTGCAGCTCGTGCCCCCGCCGTTGCGAACGCACTCGATCTGCCGCAGCCGCCGGATCACGTCCGTGCGCGTGCCGAGCACCATGTACGTGTTCTGCTGCTTCGCCGGGTCGTAGGTCAGGCCGAGGTCGTGGACTGCGAACGAGTCGAAGGTGATCGTCTGGTTCGCGAACGGGCAACTGCCGTTCATCGGCTCCGCACCGTCGCACCAGAACATCACCTGGTAAAACGCCTTACTTGGATCGACAGGCGTTCGCGCGTGATGGAAGCCGATCGCAAACGTGCCGTCGTTCCGGCTGAACATGACGCCGCGGCCATCCATCGGGAACAGGATTGCCTGGCCGCCGTGGGTGTAGTCGAAGCGGTCTGGCGGATGCGCGACCGACTCGGTGGCTCCGCTGTTGAGATTCACGCGCTCCCACCCCTGGGTGCATTGCTGTGCGTGTGCGGAGGGAGCGAGGAGGGTGAAGAGGAGAGCAAGGGAGCCCAAAATGGGCAGAAATCGTTTTTTCAACATTTGTCCCTCTCAAACGAAGATTCGGGGGTTACAGCGGTTCGGCGCGACCCAAGCTAGCTCTGACGGTGCAGGACGGCCGGCACGAAGCGGGCTACTTAGAGCATTCGATATTTCAGAAAACCTGCTCGGAGGCGACGTATTCCCCCACCTTACGTCACCATACGCCATTACCGCCGACTCGTTCGCGCTGACAAGCGCAGGGACGAATCTTGCAGATGAAACTACCCTATCGAGAGGGACCTGGGAGGATAAAATGCAGAAACGCACACTTGGAAACAGCGGCCTGGAAGTCTCGGCTCTCGGGCTCGGCTGCATGGGCATGAGCTTCGGATACGGACCGGCCGGAGACGAGCAGGAGATGGTCTCCCTGATTTGGTCGGCCGTCGACCTCGGCGTGACGTTCTTCGACACGCCGAAGTCTACGGTCCGTTCACGAACGAGGAGCTGGTGGGCAAGGCGCTCTCGCCCATCCGCGAGCAGGTGGTGATCGCCACCAAGTTCGGGTTCCACATCGACGCCAACGGGAAACAGGGTGGCCTGAACAGCCGGCCCGAGCACATCAAAGAGGTCGCGGAAGCGTCGCTCAAGCGGCTCAACATCGACGCCATCGACCTGTTCTATCAGCACCGCGTCGACCCCAACGTGCCCATCGAAGACGTGGCGGGGGCGGTGAAGGAGCTGATCCAAGAGGGCAAGGTCAGGCACTTCGGCCTTTCGGAGGCAGGCGTGCAGACCATCCGCCGCGCGCACGCCGTCCAGCCCGTCACGGCTCTTCAGAGCGAGTACTCGCTCTGGTGGAGAGAGCCCGAAGAGAAGATCATCCCGGTCCTGGAGGAGCTGGGAATCGGCTTCGTTCCCTTCAGCCCGCTGGGCAGGGGCTTCCTCACCGGCAAGATCGACGAGAACACCTCGTTCGACAGCACCGACTTCCGCAGCACCGTCCCCCGCTTCGCCCCCGAGGCACGGAAGGCGAACCGGGCGCTGGTCGATCTGATCGAGAGCATCGCTCAGCGCAAGGGCGCGACGCCCGCCCAGATCGCGCTCGCCTGGCTCCTCGCCCAGAAGCCCTGGATCGTGCCGATTCCTGGCACCACGAAGCTGCATCGCTTGCGGGAGAACGTCGCGGCGGCCTCCGTCGAGCTCACCGCGGGCGATCTCCGCGACATCGAGAGCGCCGCGTCCCAGATCACAGTGCAAGGGGACCGGTACTCCGAGAGCTCGCAGCGAATGGTCGACCGCTGAGCGGCGAGGAGGAGCAAGATGCGAGTTGGGATTCTAGGTTCAGGATTGATGGGTGGAAAGCTCGGCACGATCTTCGCGCGTGCGGGGCATGAGGTGGTGTTCAGTTATGCGCGGAGCAGAGAGAAATTGAACAGGCTCGTGCGAGACGCCGGTGGTAATGCGCGAGCCGGCACACCACACGAGGCTGCGCAGAACGCGGACGCTGTCTTGTTGGCCGTGCACTGGTCTCGGATCGACGACGTGTTGAATCAGGCCGGCGACGTGTCGGGAAAGGTCATCCTAAGCTGTTCGCTGCCAATGAATGCTGAGGACACCGAGCTCGTCATCGCTCACACGGCCTCTGGCGCGGAGGAGCTTGCAAAGATGATTCCGCAGGCTCGGATCGTCTCCGCGTTCAACACCGTGCCCAGCGAAGTGCTTTTCGGCGTGTACGAAGCCAAGCGCAAGGCCAGCCGACCGAGCCTTGTGTACTGCGGCGACGACGAGAGCGGCAAAGCCGTGGCCGCTGACCTGATCCGCGACGTGGGTTTCGATCCTGTGGACGCTGGACCCTTACGGATTGCCCGCTACACCGAGCCGTTCGCGCTGCTCGTCGCCCAACTGGCGTACGAGGGAAACGAGGGGCCGGAGCTGGCGTACCGTTTCGAGCGGTTGGGCTGGTAGGCCTGCCGGAAGACAGCGGCGACTTGGACCTGCTTCAAGCGACACGAAATAGACTGGGTGAAATAGGTGCCAACCTTCTGGTGGTGCTCCGGTGATCCGCCGTTCTCTTGTTCACCTCCGCTGACGCCCCCGCCAGCCCAGAGGCGCGCAGCCTCGCTCGCCGCATGGACGAACGGAGCCGGAGACCTCTTGATCCGCTCCGGCCGGGTATGGGGATGCTGGGCCAGGATGGCTTCCCGGCCGAGCGGTTTGGCTCCCGTCCGCCTCCTCGCCGCGGCAGCGTCCTCTTCAATGGCCGTCCAGCCGGCTCGCTTTCCCTCACGTTTCGCACCTCCATTATCGAGGGCGCCCTCTTTCTGCCCCCTGGCGGCTCCAACGCGGGTCTCCAGGGAGACCGACCGTCCTTTTATTAAGGAGATTGGAATGAAGAGGTCGTTCTGGGTTCGTCCCTTTGGAATTCTGTTTACCCTCGCGCTGATGGCCGTCTCGGCCCAGGCAAGCGACGCTCTGTTCTCCGCTCTCGATGAGCCTGGTGCGTACGAAAAGGCGGCCACCCTGGACCCGTCCTTCCACGCGCTGGCCGGAAATCCTTCGACAGCCTCTCTGCGGCTCGTGAAGGCCAACCCGGAGGTGGTCAACGAGAAGGCGGAGTCGCTCGTCCTCAACCTCGGGCCGGGGCTCGACCTGCGGGCCCACCGGGTCGATTCCTACTTCGCGAAGTCCGGATCGCTCATCTGGTCGGGCGTCATCGAGGATCCAGGCGCGGTCGTCGTGCCGTTCTCCCCGGGGTCGCTGCAGTTCGATCCGATCAACTCGGTCATGCTGGTCAAGAACGAAGGCCAGATCACCGGCAACGTCCACTACGCCGGTGAGTGGTACAAGATCCGGCCGCTGAAGACCGGCGGCCATGCCATCGTGGCCGTGGACGTGAGCGCCATGCCTCCTGACCATCCGGCCGAGTACCGCCGCCTGCGCACCATCCCCATGCCGGCCGGCCGCCCGACCAAGGCGGACACCGTCATTCGCGTGATGGTGCACTACACCTCCCGCGCCGCCTCGGCCTCGGGCAACATCACCGGTCTGATCGATCTGGCCGTGGCGGAGACCAACCAGGGCTACACCAACAGCGGGGTGTTCATCGACCTCATCCTCGCCCACAGATCGCAGGTCAGCTACACGGAGAGCGGCAACTTCAGCACCGATCTCAGCCGCTACCGCGGCACCAGCGACGGCTACATGGATGGCATCCACTCGACGCGCAACTCCGTCGCGGCCGACGTCGGCGTCCTGATCATCAACAACACGCAATATTGCGGCCTCGCCTCGGGCATCGGCTCGACCGCTTCGACCGCTTTCGCCGCCGTGTACTGGGACTGCGCCACCGGCTACTACTCCTTCGGCCACGAGATCGGACACCTGCAGTCCGCCCGCCACGATCCGGCGACCGACCCGTCCACCACGCCCTACGCGTATGGGCACGGCTACCGCTACACCGGGAGTCCGGACTGGCGCACCATCATGGCCTATGACTGCTCGGGCGGCTGTCCGCGGCTCAACTACTGGTCGAATCCCAACAAGCTCTACAACGGCGTGCCCATGGGCACGCCGACCCAGAGCGACAACACCCGCGTGCTGAACAACACGCGCGCTACCGTGGCCGCGTTCCGGTAAGCCCTCACCCCCAGGCCCCCTCTCCCGCAAGCGGGAGAGGGGGAAACCCGCTTGCAGCGTCCTGCCTTTTCGGGCCGGGTCCGAATCCGTTCGGGAGAGGCCGGGGGCGGGGGAGCCGGGGGGAGAGGTACTGCGGAGATAGGTGCCAACCTTCGGTGGAGATAGGTGCCAACCTTCTGGTGAGCTCTGTGGAGAGAGGTGCCAACCTTCTGGTGATCCGTTCTCTTTTTCACCTCCGCTGACGCTCCCCGAGTAGCCGATCCAACTCTTGTCAAGTCCCCAGAAGCGGCTCGGAGAGGGCTCGAAGGCTTCGAAAGAGCCCAACTAAGGACAATGAGTTCATGAATTCTCAGCCGAAGACGCCAAATATCGACACCTCCCCCTTCCACCCGTGGTAGTGGAGGTGCTGAGCCGGAGTCTCAGGCGCTCGCCGCGGGACCTAGCCGCTGACAAACGACAAGGCTGGCGGGAAGCTCCCTTTCGGAAAGCCCGGAGCGAGATCCCCCGCCCGCAGCTTCTCGGCCGCGGCGCGGTAGGCTTTCACGAACTCGGCGTAGAGCTTGTAGAGAAAGAGGCGCGCAGCCTCGCTCGCCGCATGGACGAACGGAGCCGGAGACCTCTTGATCCGCTCCGGCCGGGTATGGGGATGCTGGGCCAGGATGGCTTCCCGGCCGAGCGGCTTGGCTCCCGTCCGCCCCCTCGCCGCGGCGGCGTTCTCCTCAATGGCTGTCACCATCCCGGCGACCCACGCCCGGTAGGTCTCAGCCGACAAGTGCGCCCAGCAGGGAAGCGGCGAGAGCGTCACCGTCTCGAGCGTGGCGTACTGGAGAGGGTCGTGCTCCTGCCGCCGGCGGCGGGCGGCGTACTCCTGGGTGCGGTCGAACCAGTAGCCGGAGAGCGGCTCACCGCTCAGCAGCGGCCCGACAGCGTGGACCCCCGGCCAGTCCTGGAGGCGCTCCACCAGATTCTCCTTGACCCCATGGCTGAGAACATAGCGGAAACGCTCCACCTGGGCCTCTTCCTCGTTGCTGATGAGGATCGCCTGGTAGCGCCGCTCCCAGATCTTGCCCGACCAGCCGGTCAGCCGGCTGACCTCCCGCGCCAGGTTGGAGTTGAGGTAGCCGACGAAGAGAGCGAGCCGCCGGGCGTCCTCCACCCAGACGATCAGGTGATAGTGGTTGGAGGCGAAGACGTAGTTGATGATCTGGAGCGGATAGAGCCGCTGGGCGCGGCCGAGGATGCCGCCGATGATGACGTTGAGCTGCAGGCAGGGCTGGAGCAGCAGGCGCCCGTGCAAGGTCCGGCAGGTGACCTCGACCAGGGCGCCTCCCTTAGTGACATAGCGAATTTTTCTGGCCATGCCCGTATAAGACGGAAAATCGGAGGCGAACCTTGCAAGTAGTTGATCAGCTTGGATTTGCGGGCCGAGCTTTAGATCATTTCTAGGCTTTTAGAAGAGTCGAGGACCAAAACATCCCAGGCCGCATCGCGGCGAATCGGTGGGCGGTGAATCGGTTGGCACCCAGTCTGCACCCAGTCTGTGAGTGCATCTCGGCGGGCCCCGCCCCTCCAGAGACGAGCTTCATGAGCGCTGATCTGACGCGAAGAGCTGCAGGCCACGCTGAGGTCTTGTAGAAGCCCTCATGCTTCCGTAGGGATAGGCCCATGACCCTTGAACTCCCACGCAGCATGGAGGAGCAACATCCTCACAGTTCCGCGTGATCGTAATCAGGTGGCGGCCGAGTGGGCCCCTCCGGCCGTCACCCGATTGTCCAGGATTCGGCATCAGGAGAGAAGAACGAGGTGAGC
Source organism: Thermoanaerobaculia bacterium (assembly GCA_036399915.1). Lineage (GTDB taxonomy): Bacteria > Acidobacteriota > Thermoanaerobaculia > Multivoradales > UBA5704 > DATARR01. Next base: position 43,263 of record DASWME010000376.1, on the reverse strand, counting down.
TGAAATTGACAAATGCGTCCGTCTAAGGTTGGGCAGGGGGCGGAACGCAGTGCCTTTCTCTATACTTCTTCCTGATCCAGCTTTTCCCTTCCGACGTGGAATGCCAACGAGCCGTCATATCCTGCTGAGCATCGGGCTTTCCGCCGTGCTCGTCGGCGTCATCGTTTGGGGAAACGGGCGACTGGCGCGAGACGGCTCGCGAGAGGCGAGACGGTTTGAAGGACGTCTGACGGCGGAGGTCCCTCGTGATCGCGCCGAGAGCGGCCAGGCGATCAAGACCGCGACGGACGAACGAAGCCCCGAGGCTTTGAGGAGACGGGGTATCTTGCGCCTCTCCCTCGGTCGGTCCGCTCAGGCCGTCCAGGACCTCGAAGAGGCGAGCTACCTTAAGCCGCAGGATGGCCGGCTCTTGAGCGATCTTGCCGCCGCTTATCTCGCCCGAGCCGGCGAAAGGAGCGATCCTTTCGATCTCATCCTTGCCCTCTCCACCATCGACCGGGCCCTGCGTGTGGCCCCCTCTCTTCTCGAGGCCCGCTTCAACCACGCTCTCACTCTCGAGAAGCTCCACCTTCGGGACGCGGCCCGCCAGGCGTGGGAGGTCTATCTCAAGCTCGACGCGAAGTCTGATTGGGCCCGCGAGGCGCGAGCCCGGCACGCGGCTCTCGCCGGACCTTCGGCCAGAGAGGAGTGGGAGGAGCAACGGGAGAGACTCGACGCGATGACAGGCGACGAACAGGAGATCGACCAGATCGCCGCCCGGTTTCCCCAGGAGACTCGGCTGCACGCGGAGGAGGCGCTCCTGGGCTCCTGGGCCGACGCGGTGAAGGCGGGGCGGAACGGGGACGCCGCCCGGTCGCTGGCGGTCGCCCGCAGGATCGGGGCGGCACTGGCGGCGCGTTACGGAGAGTGGATGCCGGCTGACGCCGTCGCCGCCATCGACTCTGCCGCGGGAGATCCAGAGCGCCGGGGGGCGCTCGTCGAGGGGCATCTCGCCTACCGAAAGGCCCGGACGCTGCACGAATCGATGCGCGCCTCCGAGGCCCGCCCCCTCTTCGAGCGGGCTCACCGGGTCTTTGCTTTCGGAAGGAGTCCGGCGGAATCCCTGGCGGATCTGCACCTCGCCATCGGCCAGTTTCAGCATTTCCTCTATCCTCCCGCCCTCGCGACGCTGCGCCGGCTTGCCGGGGAGGAGAGGAGCCGGCGGTCTCCGGGCCTTCTGGCCCGCGTCTACCGAACCATAGGCCTCGTTTTCATCGTGGACGGCCGTCCTGCGGATGCGGTGGACGCCTACCGGAAGGCCCTCGCCGCCGCCAGGAAGGCGGGAGCCCTGGAAGACATCGCTGGCATTCATGCCATCCTCGCCGAGAGTTTCCGCTATCTTGGTCGTCCGGCCGAGACCTGGAGACACCTCCAAGCAGGGCTTGCGCTCACCCCGAAGATCCGGACTCCCCGGCGACTGACCGCCGTCCTCTTCGAGACGGCCGAGGCCTGCGCGGCGGCGGGAGAGCCTGCCGCCGAGCGTTACTTTCGCGATGCATCGCTCCAGTCCGCAAGGAATGCCGGGGAGCCCGCCTCTCTCGCCAACGCCCTGCTGTACAGGGCCTGGACCCTGTTCCGGCTGGGAGATCTGAGAGGAGCCGAGAAGGACCTCGCGGAAGCGAAATGGATCGCGGAGCAGGTCCGTGACGAGCCGCAGCGGCTCCGCCTTCAGGCTTACCTGTTGATCGTAGAGAGCGAGATCGACATCCGACGGAATCCGCGCGCCGCCGTCCAGGCCTTGACGTGGACCCTCGATTTCTTCAACGAACGGGAGAACCGCTATTTTCTGCGCCGCCTGTATTTGGCGCGGGCGCGGGCCGAACTGGCGCTCGGGCATGAGGACCGCACTGAAGACGACCTCCGGCGCGGCATCGAGGAATATGAGCTCGAGCGCCGTGGCGTAACGGCAGAGCCCTTGCGCATTTCCTTCTTCGATCAGGCCGGCAGCCTGTTCGACGAAATGGTACGGCTGCAGGCGCGGCGTCCGGGAGGAGCGGAGAAGGCCCTGGACTACGCCGAGCGGGAACGCGCTCGCGCCTTGCTGGACCGGCTCCGGCCTCTGACGGCTCAGCAGCGGGCTCCCGTGATCGAAGGCTCCGTGGAGCCCTGGACTGCCCGCGAGATCCAGCGGAGCCTTCCGGAAAATGTGGCACTGGTGGAATACGCCGTGCTGCCGGACCGCTTGTTCGCCTGGGTCGTGCGGGCGGAGGGGATCGGCTTCGAGGAGACGGAAGTCGAGTCCCAGGCCCTCGACGGGCTCGTCGAGCTTCTTCGCGCCGGCCTCTCCGGGAACGGAGTGACGCCTCTGGTTCCCTCGGCGTCGGCTCTATACGACCTCCTGATCCGGCCGGTCCTGCCCTGGCTCCGGGAGAAGGATCGCATCGTCTTCGTTCCCGATGGGAGCCTCAACGCGGTGCCCTTCGCGGCGCTCCTGGACCGGATGACCGGCCGTTTTCTTCTACAGGACCGGATTTTGGCCGTGGCGCCGAGCGCGTCCGTCTACATCCAGGCATTGGAACGGGACCGCGCCCTCAGGTCGCATGCCAAGCCCACCGTCCTCCTGGTCGCGAATCCCCGCCTCAATCGCGGGCTGGCTGCTGATCTTCCGGACCTGCCCCAGGCGGAGAGCGAAGCCGCTGCGGTGGCGGCCCTTTTCCCCGGCTCGGAGATCCTGTCAGGAGACCGGGCCACGAGGAGCGCCTTGCTGGCCGCTGCGGGAAACCACGAGATCCTCCACTTCGGTGGACATGCCGTCATCAACCGGGACTTCCCCCTGCTCTCTCACCTGCTGATGACTCCAGAGGACAGCGAGGATTCCGGCCTGCTCTATGCCCATCAACTCTACGCTTCTCGCCTGGAGCGGACGCGTCTCGCCGTCCTGGCGGCGTGCAACACGGCCGACGGCCCGGTCCACGGGGAAGGCCCCTTGAGCCTCGCCAGGGCCTTTCTGGCGGTGGGAGTCCCCGGAGTAGTCGCAAGCCTCTGGCAGGTCGACGACCGGGAGACCTCCCGGCTCCTCCAGATCTTCTATGAGCGTCTCCAACGGGGCGACGATGCCACCGCCGCTCTCCGGCACGCGCAACTTACTCTGCTCTCCGGCTCTGGTTCCGACCGCTCGGACGGCACCTGGGCCGCCTTCCAAGTCTTCGGAATCTCCTCAGGCCACCCCAAACAAGAAAGGTAGGAAGAAGATGAGCGGAATCCAGTTGCTGATCACGGGACTGTGCTCGTTCGTTCCGAAATACCCTCTGGAGAAATGGAAAAAGCACAAGAAAAACGAAATGACGGTCCTCCTGGTGGAGTCTGCCAAACCTTTGCCGGGTCACGCCGGTCATACCCACGAAGGACATGAGCTGCACGTTCCGGTCCTGGTCTGTCCTGAGAAGTATGTTGTGCGCGACAGCGGTTTCCGGTCTCCAGACGCGACGTTCCAGTCCACGCCTTACCCAGAAAACCAGGAGGCTGAGCAGCTCATGGCTGTCTTCTATCTGGACGATCAGGAGATCACCATTCAACCGGATCAGAATACCGAGCTGGACGTGGACCTCGCTTCAGTGACGAAATGCCCTTCGTCTGATAGCAACCTTTCTTCCTTTCATTGGGTGTCTTCGCTCGCCAAGGTTAATCCAGGGTCAGAAGAGGCAAGGGATAGCTGTTTCGAGCCCGTGTGTGACTCCTGCGTTATCTCGCGCCTCTGGTTGTACCAAGGAAAAATCACTACCGCCAAGCTGGCGACGGACCCTAAGGCGACGGACCCTAAGCGGAAGATTCTCCTCTGGTACTTCGATGACATCGACAGGGCTGGCCGTAGGGAGCATGCCAACCCGGGAGAAGAAGACGAGCAGGCGATCGCCGCCGTCGTGGGTGTCCATTTTGATCTCGATACGGGGAAAGGTATCGAATTCACGACCAGCCTCTTGCCAGACTATCAGGGTCACCGCAAATACTCGAACCGGAGGGTGAATGCTATCTTCGAGAGAGTTCAGGGGGCATCACTACGGATCCGTCTCCAACCCATAGATGACGTCAATCCCAAGGTCTGGATCAAGAACATGCCCTGGCTCGACATCCTGCAGCTTCGCCCACTGGTGAAGAAAAATTGCGATTTCCACTTCGCTCACCTGTACAAGCTCTCTAAAGACCCTGACGTCGCGAAGAAGGTGCCTTGCACAGGCGGCGGGGTGTGCCTGAGCCCGGCATCCGACCCCAGGCACGGTGCGGGCATCGACTGTCCTATAGTCAGACACGCGAGAAAATCCCGAACCGATCGAAGAGGGTGAGAGGGTCGGCGGCAGGGCCCAGATAGGTGCCTCGCGCCAGACCAAGCGCGGAAAGGGAGGACGGATGAGGTAATTAAAATGGTGTCGCCCCTCTGGTGAGATGACCAGGAAAACTACGCCGGTCAGCGCCGGGTGATCGTGCCGCGGAAGTTCAGGGGCAGGGCCACGGCGGAGAGCGCCATGCGGACCGCTTCAGGCTCCGCGACCTCGACCCGGTAGCGGGTGCACAGGAAGTGGCACAGCAGCATCAGTTGCGAGATGCCCAGGCTGGCTCCGATGCACGTCGTGGGAGACCAGCCGAACGGGACGTAGCTGGCGCCGGTGCAGGGCCCGTGCTCGGCTGCGGGGAGCCAGCGGTCCGGATCGAAGGTCTCGGGGTCCTGCCAGTGCCGCGGATCGTGGTGGACGAGGTAGGGACTGACGAAGTAGCGCTGGCCGGTCTTGAGGCAGACCTGCTCGAGGTCGATGTCCTTGCGGACCGGCCGGCTCAGGAACAGCGGCGGGCTCCAGAGCCGCAGCGTCTCCTTGACGAAGCGGTGGGTCACCGGGGCGAGGCGGGCGTTCGCGAGCTGCTCCGGCGCGATCGGCGTCAGCTCGGCGGCCAGGCGCGCGGCCCAGTCGGGCCGGCGGGTCAGCTCGTAGAGCAGGCACGCGGCCGCCGACCCCGGTGGGCCGGCAATGGCGGTCAGCACCGCGGTGACCGAGTCGACCGCGCGGTCCATGCCCAGCTCCGGCAGCAGGTCGACCACTGGATCGGTCAGGTCGAGCTGGCGGGGCCTGCGACCGGCGGCGCGGCCGCGCAACTCGCGGCGCATCACCGAGCCGGCGCGGACCTGGATCAGGGTGGAGTGGATCTCCTTCCAGAACGACTCGCGCACGGGCTCGAAGGCCAGCAGCCGGGCGAGCTTGAAGGTCTGGTCGCGCAGGATGCGCGCCGTGTCGGCGGCTGAAAGGCCGGCCACCACGACAGGTAGAAGCGAGCGGGTGCACACCTCCTGCGCCGCCCAGACCAGATCGAGGGGGCGGTCGAGCCGCTCGTCGAGCAGGCCGCTCATGCGGGCGGCGAGCTGTCCGACGCCCGCGGCTCCCGACAGGCTCCGGAGCTGCGCGCTCCAGGCCGCGCGCACCTGCCGCCAGGAGACCGGCTCGCCGCTGCGGCCGCGCAAGAGGTCGGCGAGCTTGTCGGGCAGGGTCAGGTCGCTGAAGTTGAGGGCGTTGACCTTCTGTGCCGCCTCGGCGTCGAACACGGCCAGCACGTCGTCGGTGTGCCAGAAGAGGCCGCCTTCTGCGGCGCTCCGGGCGCGCATGTCGCGAACGAATTCGATCTCCAGCTCCTCGGGTGGCATGGCCATGGTCCCCCTTACGGCGCGGTGGGGAGCGGAACCCAAGTCCGCTCCCCACCGCAAGTGCCGGTTAGATGTGGTGATAGAGGTACCAGCGGTAGACATTGTCCTTGCGCCGGATCGACAGCGCCGCCATGACGGCACGGGTGATCTTCGCCATATCGTTCACCTCCTTTCTTCTGGCGTTAAGGCCGTCGCGGCGTCAGGCCCAGCCAGAACCGGGGCGGGGCGAGCGCGGGGCCGACGAACGGCAGGGTGTCAAGGGGTCTGAAGGTCAGCCGGTAACCGTCGAGCATGACTTTCAGGACGTCTTCGACCAGTTGCAGGGACAGCGACGCCGCGGGACACCGATGCGGGCCCCACCCGAACGGGATGTACGCCCGATGGCTGTCGACCGTGGCCCACCGCTCGGGCCGGAAGCTGGCCGGATCGTCCCAGTACCGCGGGTGGCGGTGGACCAGATAGGGACAGACGACCACCTCATCCCGAGGCGTGACCTCGACGCCGGCCACCTCGTGGCGCCGCGCCGGCCGGCTCCCCAGCAGCCACGCCACCGGCCACAGCCGCAGCGCCTCGCGCACCACCCAGGCGGGCTCGGCGTCCGTGGGCGGGTTCGTGCCCAGCAGGTAGAGCGACCAGCCGAGGACGAATCCGACCGAGCCCGCGGCGGCGAACACGAACGACAGGAACACCTCGGCGAGCTCGGCCGCCGGCGTGCCGGGCACCGCCGCGCCCACCACGATGTCGAGCACGTCGGCGGGCTGGCCGGCGCCTCGCGTCCGCCGCTGCTCGATGGCCCGCGCCAGCTCGCGCGCCACGCGGAACCGGAACGCCGCGCGGCGCAGGCGGGAGTAGCGCTCCCGGGCCCCGGCCAGGACCGCGCGCTCCACGACCTCGTCCACCGTCCGGCGCAGCCGGGCCGGGCTGTCCGGCGCCAGCAGCGCGGCCGCGAGGTGGCGGTAGACGAGCCGGTTGCCGGCGTCCGGCCACTCGCTGGCCGGCACCAGGGCCCGCCCAACCGCGTCCGCCAGCTCGTCCGCGTGCGCGGCGAGATGGGCGCGCAGGAACGCCCGCGACGAGCGGCCGATCTGCTCCTGCGCCGAGCGTGGGCCGAACGTGCCTCGCTGGGTATGGAAGAAGTCGGAGTGGTCCTCGTAGAGATCCTCGCCATTGGCCAGGACGGCCCGGGCCGCCGCCGGCTCGCCCACGCACAACTGCCGTCCCGGCAGCCAGACGGCATCGCCGGCATCCGGGAAGGCCTGATCGAGGAACCGCAGAGGATCCCGGCGAAACTCAACAGCCGGCCCTCGCTCTGCCACATCGGCGATCCCTCGAATCGACTGCATTGTCCTGCTCCTTTCGTTCTGCCTATGGACGTGAACATCGGGCAAGACATGGAACGGTCTGGACCATGGTTTCCCCTCACTCTCGAAGGCGTCCGGCCGAAGATCGCTTCGCCTCCACAGGCGCCGGAGAGAAGTCTGTTTCGCCGCTGGAGCCTGATTCCGGCTTCTCCGCCCTGGTATGCATCTTGCCCTTGGGCAGGGTCTGGCATGGGAGACGATATGGAACCTCTGAACACTGGACGCTGGGTCAGGCAGGGTGGCGTGATCATTCTGAGGGACGTTGGACCCGGCGGTGGAGCAGGAGAAGGAGAGCTGCCGGGCCGCGGTCCCCGCTTTCCAGCGAAGCCGGCCGGCCGCGCTGGGAGCCCCTCCTCTCCCCCCGTTTCCCTGTTTCCGCCCAGGCCGGCGGACCCGCTTGCGGCCAACCCCAAGATGCAAAGGGGGCTCGACAACGCCATCGCTGCGGCCGAGAAGGCTCGCAAGCTCAAGGCGGGCACCTTTCCGGTCCGCTTCACGTTCGTCGAAGTGACGAACGCGTCCGGATCCTTCCCATCAGCCGGTTACCTCGAAACGGTGACCGACTACATCGCGAGCGAGGCCAAGGTCGCCGTCATGTACGCCGCCTATGCCCTGCGCGACATGGTCCGGCGCTTTGCGGCAGTCAAGGGCGCATGGTCGGCAGGGGATCTGTTCGTCAAGCTCGCTCGCGAGATGAACCCGTCGATTGCTGCGGCATCGAGGAACGTCGCCCGTTCCCTGGTCATGGAGCAGCACCGCGTTCCCTCCTATCAGAACGTTTTCGCGGCGACGGGCCTCGGGAAGCTGCGCGTTTCCTTCAGTCCCGCCTTTGACAAGGCGCTCGAGGGAATGATCGTGCCGAGCAACAACAATCATGCCGCCACGTGCGTGCACGGGCTCGGCTACGGGTACCTGAACGGTTCTCTCGATGCGGGCGGTTTCTTCGATCCTGCGATCGGTCGGGGTCTATGGGTGGCGGGCGACTTCCAGCAGGGGAAGAAATGGCCCTATGTCCGGATCGCATCCCGCAACGATGGCCTGGTTGCACAGGCCGGCACGACGAGAGACATGGCCAAGCTCGTCTCTCTGATCATGACCGACCGGGTGCTCGACGCTGAGAGTTGCGGCGAGATGCGTGGCAGGCTGGCCCGGGCTGCCAAGGGCATCGACACGCCCTGGGTTGCGCGGACGGGGATCTTCAAACCCGGGACGATCACCCACAACAAGCTCGGGCTTGGGCCGTTGAAGTCGGGAAAGAACGTCAGGTCAGAGGTCAGCGTCTATCAATCCCCGGTCGCGAAGGGGCGGCGATACGTGGTGGCCTGGCAGAATCTCGTCGAGCTGTGGCCGGTCGGTTTTGCCGACATCGCTAGGATCATCAAAGCCACGATCACGGAGTTCGAGAAGTAGGCCGCCCCTTGCCACCCCAGTCCACGCCGAAGCGGAACGTTTGATAGATCCGCCCGTTCTGCACGTTGCTGCCGAAGTGGCGGGTGGCGGAGTGGAGCATGCCGGAGCGGTAGAAGGTGGCGCGGTTGTAGACGTTGCCCACACGGTCGATCTCGCGCCAGCGGCGCGGGTTGCGGCTGTCGCGGTCGATTCGATCCTCCAGCTCCTCGACGGTCGTGCCGAGGCGGCGCGCGTCGGCCGGCCGGGGCTTGGCGAGGAGGCCGGTCGGACGGTGCTGCCAGAGCGAGGTGCCGGCGTCGTAGGGCGCACCGGGCGTCAGATAGACGAGCATCGTGACCATCTCAGAGGGAGTGTCGAAGTGGACGCCGACCCGCTCGGCGAGACGGCCCGTGGAGAGGCCGAAGAAGAAGGAGCCGTTGCCGAGCTCGGCATCGTCGGGGTCGTCGGGCCAGGTGGTGATCGGCAGGCGCAAAGTCCGCTCGATGCGCTCCTTCACGCCGCGCACGAACAAGGGTCGCGTCCGCCACCCGACCAGGCTCTCCGGCTGGACATACTCCATCCGCAGGGCCTGCTCGCGCACGCGATCGGGGTCAGGGTAGAAATTATCCACCGCCAGCAGGAAACGTCTCATCGCGTCACCCTCCAGCAGATGCTACGGCTCCTGGGCGAGGAGGGCGCAGGATCGTCTGCTCCCGCCAGAGCCTTCCCAGAAGCGGCCTTGGCACCATGGCTCCCGTCCATGCTACCACCCCCCCGGGCCCTCCGGCGAGCAGGCAGGCTCCTCCAGGGTCGCGGCAGAAGACGGCGCCCGATGTTACAAAGTTGTGACAATCCGGGCGCCGGTGTCCCGAAAGGTGTCCCGCTCTCACCTATCTCCGACACTGAGGACGTAGCTGGAATTCGTTTCTGCCGCGGCGGCTGGGAGGCCAGGCGCCGATCCAGGGGGGACGGCAACGCTGCCCCCGGACACCGCGGCGATCTTATGGGGGGAGAACGATGGACCGTAGCGTAAGCTTTGGAGGGGCAGTCGACTACGAATACCTCATCCTCGGCGCTGGACCCGCTGGCCTGCAGATGGGCCACCACCTTTCCCGCGCGGGCCACAGTTACCTGATCCTCGAAGCCGGCGACGGACCCGGCAGCTTCTTCAAGACGTTCCCTCGGCACCGCACCCTGATCTCGAACAACAAGGTCTTCACCGGGTTCGACGATCCGGAGGTCAACCTCCGCTTCGACTGGAACTCGATCCTCAGCGACGAGGACGACGGCGGGCTCCGCTTCAAGGACTACAGCCGCCGCTACTTCCCGCCCGCCGAGGACCTGGTCCGCTACCTGCGCGATTACGCCGAGTACCACGGCCTCAACGTCCGCTGCCACACCCGCGTCCTGCGGGTCGAGAAGCCGCGCGCCAACCAGTTCCGGCTGACCGACGTGGAGGGCAACGTCTTCACCTGCCGGCGGCTGATCGTGGCGACCGGCATCAGCAAGCCCTACGTGCCGCCGATCCCCGGTATCGAGCTGGCCGAGAACTACGTGGACGTCTCGGTCGATCCGGACGATTTCGCCGACCAGCGCGTGCTGATCCTGGGCAAGGGCAACTCCGCCTTCGAGACGGCGGACAACCTGATCCCGACGTCGGCGCTGATCCACGTGGCGAGCCCGCGCCCGGTGCAGCTCGCGTGGAAGACCCACTACGTGGGCCACCTGCGGGCGGTCAACAACAACTTCCTCGACACCTACCAGTTGAAGAGCCAGAACGCGGTGCTCGACTGCACCGTCGAGCGCATCGAGCGGCGCGACGGGCAGCTCGTGGTCTCGGTCAGCTACAGCCACGCCCACGGCGAGACCGAGGAGCTCGTCTACGACCGGGTGATCGTCTGCACCGGCTTCCGCTTCGACAGCTCGATCTTCGCTCCAGAGTGCCGGCCGGAGCTGGTGATCGACGGCCGCTTCCCGGCGCAGACCTCCGAGTGGGAATCGGTCAACGTGCCCGGCCTCTACTTCGCCGGCACCCTGATGCAGGCGCGAGACTTCAAGAAGGCCACCTCCGGGTTCATCCACGGCTTCCGCTACAACGTGCGGTCGCTGTTCCGGATGCTGGAGAAGAAGCACCACCAGCACGAGTGGCTGGCCTCGCGGCAGATCGAGCCGACCCCCGAGGGGCTGCTCGAGGCCACGCTCACCCGCATCAACCGCAGCTCCGCCCTGTGGCAGCAGTTCGGCTTCCTCCACGACGTCATCGTGGTCGACGAGGGTTGGGCCCGCGCCACCTATTACGAGGAGATGCCCCTCGCCTACGTCCACGACAGCGAGATCGGCGACCGCAGCCACTACTACACGATCACCCTGGAGTTCGGCAAGGTCGAGGGCGATCCGTTCAGCATCGTCCGCAACCCGGAGGCTGCCAAGGCGGACCAGAGCGTCTTCCTGCACCCGGTGATCCGGCGATGGTGCGGCCGGCAGCTCGTCTCGGAGCTCCATCTCCTCGAGGACCTCTTTGGCGAGTGGAAGAAGCCCGAGGCCCATATCGCCCCGCTCCGCTACTTCTACATGGGGCAGCTCCTGGAGAGTGTGGACGTGGCCCACATGGAGACGGAGGCGGCCGAGAAGCCGGCGCTGCGGAGCGCGGCGGTGTAGGCGGAACGCAGAAAACCTTTCAGGCGCGCGATTTTTCTTTTGGAGGGGCGCCTCGTGAGGGGCGCCCTTTTTGTCGCTTCAGCCTTGCCGTGGCGCCACGTCCACCACCAGCCCCGTCTGCAGGCGGCCCTCCATCTCGGGCATCGGAGCGAGGCGGACCTCGATCAGCACCATCTGCGAGGCGGCGTCCACCTCGGGAGCGATGCGCTGGATGGCGCCGGGGATGCGGAGCCCCAGGGTCCGGACCGTGGCGGTGACGGGAGCGCCCACCGCGAGGCGGCGCGCCTCCTCGGGAGGCACCGCGGCGCGCACCAGCAGGTCGCCCGCGCTGATCAAGCGCACCACCGGCGTGCCGGGGCCCACCAGGGCGCCGGGATCGGCAAAGCGCTCGGCCACCCGGCCGTCGAAGGGGGCGCGGATCTCGTTGCGCGACAGGCTGGTCTCGAGCTGGCGGACGCGCGCCCGCTGCTCGGCGGCGCGCGACCGCGCCACCTCCAGGGCCGCGGCGGCGGTCTTCGCGCGGAGCGCGGCCTCGGCGAGGTCCTCCTTGGAGAAGAAGTCGGGGTTGCTCTGCCGCCGCTCGTTGCGCGCCCGGGCTTCGGCCAACTCGTCCGCGGCCCGGCGCTCGTCGGCTTCGGTGCCCTTCAGGCCTGAGCGGGCCATCTCCAGGTCCTGCGCGGCGAGGCTGGTGTCCAGCGTGGCGATGGGACCGCCGCGGCGGACCCGGTCCCCGATCGACACGTGCACGGCCCGCAGCCGCCCCTGGGAGTCGGCTGTCACGTCCACCGACTCGCGGGCCACCACGACGCCGAGCCAGCCCTCGCGCTGTTGCATGGCAGGCCGGGAAGGCGCAGGCGCGGGAGCCTGGCGCGGCGCCGGACGGTCCACCGGAGCCGGCGGAATCTCCCCTGCCACGTCGCGGCGGTCGCAACCGGAAGAGGTCAGCAGAGCGAGGGTGAGCAGGAGGAGGGGGCGGCCGCGCATGGCGACATCTTACCTGCCTTGGACTGTGCGGCGGAAAAGCAGACCCTCCCTTGCTCTATGATCGCGCTCGACCAGGGAGATCGTCATGCGCTCGACTTCATCCCCTTCCCGTCGTTCCCGGCGCAGGCTGGCCGGAGCTGGCCTCTTCCTTCTGGCCGTCCTGGCCGTCGCCGCGGTGGCCCTCCCGGTCTGGCTGATCCGCCCGTTCGCGCCCCAGACGCCGGAGGGGCTCGCCATGGCGTATGCGCTGCGCCGCTGGGCGCCCGTGGGAACGATCCTCGTCCTGGCCGCCGGCCTGGCCCTGGCCGCCTGGCTCTGGCGCGGCGCGCGGTGGTGGAGCCGGACGGCGCTCGTCCTGGCGCTCGTGGTCCTGGCCGCCGCGGTGTGGCGCGCGCGCCAGAGCCAGGACATGTTCGAGAGGATGTTCGTGCCCCTCGAGACAGCCCGCTTCGCTCCGGCCGCCGAGGCGCGCTGGGTTGAGGACGACGATCCAGTGCTGGCGGTGACTGTCAACGGCGACGCGGCGGCGTACCCCGTCCGCCAGGTGGCCTATCACCACATCGTCCACGACGAGGTCGGCGGCGTTCCGGTCGCCGCCACCTACTGAACGCTCTGTCACACCGGTCTGGTGTGGAGAGCTGAGATCGACGGGCGGAAGCTGAGCTTCCACCTCACGGGCATCAACAACCAGAACTTCCTCATGCACGACGGGGAAACGGGGTCCTGGTGGCAGCAGGTGACGGGCCAGGCCCTGCAAGGCCCCCTCAAAGGCAGGCGCCTCGATCTCGTCTTCCACGACGAGATCTCCTTCGCCGACTGGAAGCGCGAGCACCCCGGCGGACGGGTCCTGCGCCCGGACGACAGCGTCCCCTGGCGGGAGTTCTCGCAAAACTGGGAGGAGGAGACGGCGAGAATGCCGGTGGTGATCCCGGCGAAGGCCGGCGACCCGCTCGGCCCCAGAGAGGTCATCGTGGGCGTGCGCCTGCGAGGAGCCGCCAAGGCCTACCCCCTCGCGGCGCTGCGGAAGCAGAGCCCGGTGGCGGACACAGTCGGAGGCGTTCCCATCCTCCTCGTGCTTGGCGAGGACGGCCGGTCCGTGCGCGCCTTCGAGCGGACCCTAGACGGACGGGAGCTGAGCCTCTTCCAGAAGCCGGGCGCCTCCCCCCTGCGGCTGGTGGACGCCGAGACCGGCAGCGAGTGGACCTTCGCGGGCGAGGCTGTGAGCGGGCCACTCTCCGGGAAGAAACTGGCGAAGGTTTTTGTTCTAAAAGATTACTGGTTCGATTGGCGGGCGTATAATCCAGGGACGAGGGTGTACACGCTCGGTGCTGGCTGATGCGAGGTATGCCGTGTCTTACGGGGTTCCATCGTTGGCATACAGTCACGTGGTAGTTTTATTAAGAGGTGCACAATTGGAGATTTTCACCACACGCGGTAGCGAGCTATCCTTTGCTGACGTTGAGGAGCTGCAGAGGGTGCTCAGCGGTATGGATACCTCCGTACCTGGGAGGACTGAAGGTCGGCGCTCACATCATCGCGAGCGATACTGCATTACTCTGTACCTCCGCCTACTGACGTCGGCAAACTTGCTGGATTTCCCTCTTCGTGTGGTTAAAGAAGAGTCACCAGATTTCCTTTTTCATTTATCTGACGGGAACGTAATGGGGCTAGAGATCACTGAGGCGGGAACGGAACTCCACCAGCGTTCGGCCACGGAGCTTGAGAGAAGTCCGGTCGGTACGCTACTGGAAGGCAAAGGTGGCCTGCGTCGGCCAGGAGAACCTCTGCGGGGACGGGGCTATGTCGATGACGAGCCGGAACGCAAGCTATCTAAGCTTATTTTGACTGCTCTCACCGAAAAAACTATTAAACTAAACCGTCCCCATTTCGCGCCAGTTGACCTCTATGAACTCCTTATCTATGACAACAGCCATCTTGTATTTGCAAAGCTTGAGGATCTGGCGCCTCTTCTGAGGACGTCATTAACGGAGTGGCAAGGCCAGCAACAGACAGAGAGGCGCTTCACATCGGTTTCAATACTGCGAGACTCTCAACTACTTTTCGACTGTACGGGGCGGAGCGCTATTTTGAAGGTTCCGCAGCGGAGAGAAATAGGGAAAGGAGACGTATAGCTCCATGGTTGTGCGGACGGACACCGCATTATCGTGCGGTCCCGCTGCTGCCTTCATAGATCTTAGACGGCAGTTCCCTTTCAGGAGATCTCATGTCCGAGTTCACCAATCCCTCTTCCGACACAGCCGCCCAGGCTCAGGCCTACGTCGCGGCTCTCCTTCAACTCCTCGGCTCGCGCGACCCTCTGGAGGTGCTCGCCGAAACTCCAACGGCCCTTCGCAAGGCGGTGGCCGGCCTGACCCCGGAGCAGGACGCCGTCCCCGAAGCTCCCGGAAAGTGGTCGGTCCGCCAGGTGGTGCAGCACCTGGCCGATTCCGAACTGGTGGGCGGTTTCCGTTTTCGGATGGTGCTCGCTCACGATGGCCCCGAGCTGCCCGGCTATGACCAGGATCTCTGGGCTCAACGCCTGTCGTATCAGGACGCTGATATTCAAGATGCGTTGAATGAGTTCTCGACACTTCGGCAGGCGAATCTCCGGCTGTTGCGGCGCGCCACGCCCGAAGACATGCGGCGCGTGATGCGCCACTCGGAGCGAGGCGAGGAACCGTTGGCCCACATGATCAAGCTCTACGCAGCCCACGACCTCGTGCATCTCCGGCAGATTGCGCGGATACGGCAGGCGATCGGGACACCTATCGTTGGGGCACCCTAACCCGTTGACTGTGTTGGGTTACGGCTGTAGCATCCCAGGCATGAAAGTGGAGACAGTTGTCGCGCTTCCGGATGACCTCAAGGCAATGTTGGACCATCGAGCTCCCAACCAACCCGATCGCGATGAACTAGTCGCTGCAGCCCTTCGGGCCTACTTCGCCTGGCCCCACCCCGGTGAGGACGCCGACGATCTGGCCATCATCAACGCCCACGCTGCCGAACTCAATGCGGAGGCCGAGGACGCGCTCTCGTACCAGGTTCCGTTGTGAGGCGTGGGGAACTCTACCTCGTTGAGCATCCCTCGTCGCGCGACCCGCGGAAACAGCGTGTCTTCGTCGTTGTCAGCCGGCAGCTTCTCATCGATTCGGCGTTCTCCTCAGTCGTGTGCGCCCCGGTCTACTCCCGCCGCGATGGCCTGCATACCCAGGTCGACATCGGTATCGACGAAGGCCTCAAGCACGAAAGCAGCATCCACTGCGACGAGCTGATGAGCCTTCCCAAGAGTTCTCTGACCCGTTTCATCGGCTCCCTCTCGCCGGCCAAGCAGGCCCTGCTTGATAGAGCGCTGGCTTTTGCGTTGGGTCTCACGAGAGAGCCAGCACAGTAGGGCGCCTGACGGCCCCTCGCCGATTCCGGGGCTTGGGTGCTCACCGTTTGACGCCGACCGGGGCGAGGCCTCATTGACCCCTCCTCTCTAAGCCTCTAAACTGAGACCTGCCAACAAGATCGGGCGGCAGGACATGGAAGCACGCATTCAGGACTCTCACCCCATCACGTTGCTGGCCGGCTTCGACGGCGAGACGGTGGAAGCCTGCCTGCGCCAGCTCGGGCCGGAGCTGCATCTCCTCGTCGCCGATTCCGGGGCCGAGGCCCTCCGGCTCCTGGCCGCCCACTCGGTGGCGGTGCTCGCCTTGGGGGAGGGTGTCTCCAGCGAGCGCGCCCGCAAGCTGCTGGAGGACGCCGAGACCGCGCCCGGCGCGGCCGAGCGGGTCAATCTGGTCCTCGCTGGCGGGCCCGATCCCACCCTGTTCCAGGAGCTGATCGACCGCGACCGCATCTTCTACCTCAGCCAGGAGCCGGTGCCGTCCGCGGACCTGATCGCCCTGCTGCGGAGCGCCGCCGGCCGCTGGCGCGCCGCTGTCCTGCGGGGGGATGAGGAGGAGCGGCGCGAGGCTGCCTTCGCACGCCGGCTGCTGGCGGCAACCCAGTCAATCGCCGCCCAGCGGCAGCCGGCGGGCGCGACCCGGGCCGCCGCCGAGGGGGTGGAGGACGTGGCCGAGGCGGACCGCGGCTATTGCCTGATCTACGATCCGGCCACGGATACGCTCTGGGAGCCGCCCAGAGACGCGGACCGCGAGGAGGAGCGGCGGGAGAGCGCCGCGGTGGGGCTCGTCAGCTTCGTGGTGCGTACAGGCCAGCCGCTCGCCGTGGAGCGGATCGGCGGCGATCCGCGCTTCGACCGCGAGGCGGACGACCCGCAGGCCCAGGGGGACGAGCGCTTCGCGGCCGTGCCCGTGCTGGGGCCCGACGGCCGCGTTCTCGCCGTGCTCGCCGCCGTGCGGACCGCCGAGGGACGGCCCTTCGGCGAGGAGGATCTGCGGAGCCTCTCGCTCCTTGCCGAGCAGGCGTCGCCCACCTTCGCGCAGATCCGGATGGCTGAGGCGCATGCGGACGGGCTCCCCGCGGCGGCGCTCTTCCGCGAGGAGGCGGTGGAGCACCATCAGGTGGGGCTGCGCAGCGAGGGGGACGTGCTGCGCGTCGATCCCGGCTGGATGCGCTGGACCTACCGTCTGCTGGTGGCGGCCCTGGTGGCCGGCCTGCTGTTCAGCCTGCTGGCGCGGGTGCGCGAGTACGCGGCCGGGCCGGCGGTGGTGCGCCTGGGCGGGCGGACCGACCTCACGGCCACCGGCGAGGGCACGGTCACCCAGGTGGACGTGGCGCCGGGCCAGCGGGTTGAGCCCGGGCGCCTGCTGGTGCGCTTCTACGGCGCGCGGGAGGCCGCGGAGCTGGCGCGCCTCGACCGCGAGTTCGAGCTGCAGCTCATCAACCGGCTGCGCGATCCTTCCGACGCCGGAGCCGAGAGCGCCCTGATCTCGCTGCGGGCCGAGCGCGAGCTGGCCCGCGCCCGCCTGGCCGAGCGCGAGGTGCGAGCGCCTGCGGCGGGCGTGGTGAGCGATATCCACGTGCGGCCGGGCCAGCACATCGCGCCGGGGCAGTCGCTCCTCTCTCTCGCCCGCGGCCAGGGCAAGCCCGAGGTGATCGCCTTCGTGCCCGGCGAGTACCGGCCGCTGCTCAAGCCCGGCATGCCCCTGCGCCTGGAGTTGCAGGGCTACCGCTACGCCTACCGGCACCTGATCGTGGACTCGGTGGGCGACGAGGTGGTGGGCCCCGCGGAGGCGCAGCGCTATCTCGGCGCCGAGATCGCGGACGCCGTGCAGTTCACCGGTCCGGTGGTGCGGGTCTCGGCGCGGCTCGCGTCCGACACCTTCGAGGCCGACGGTCGCGTGCGCCGCTACCACGACGGCATGCTCGGCCGGGCCGAGGTGCGCGTCCGCTCCGAGCGCGTGCTGGTGGCCCTCGTCCCGGCTCTCAAGGCAATCTTCGAGCCGCGGGAGGCAGCCGGCGATGCCTGAGCCGGAAGAGCGCCCAGCGCTGACTCCGCTTCAGAAACGCTTCCCGGCGCTGGAGAAGCTCTCCTTCTCCCGTGGGCGCCGGCGCGTGCCTTACGTCCAGCAGACCACGGCGAGCGACTGCGGCGCCGCCAGCCTCGCCATGGTGCTGGGCTACCACGGCAAGCACCTGCGGCTCGACGACGTGCGCAAGATCACCGGCTACGGCCGCGACGGCGCAGACGCCCTGGCCATCCTCTCCGCCGCCCGCGTCTTCGGCCTGCGCGGCCGCGGCGTCAAGGTGGAGGAGGTGGACGACCTGCGGTTCCTGCCGCCGGGGTCCATCCTCCACTGGCAGTTCAACCATTTCCTGGTCTTGGAGAGGACGACGCCGGATGGCGCCGAGCTGGTCGATCCCGCGGCGGGCCGGCGGCGCGTCGGCCGCGAGGAGCTGGGCCGCTCCTTCACGGGCGTCGCCCTCACCTTCGAGCCGGGCGAGGACTTCGAGCCGGAGGAGGGGAAGCGCCGCCGCCTGGGCCGGTTCCTGAGGCTGCTGCGGGAGCACTCGGGCGTCCTCCAACGCGTGCTGGTGACCTCGGGGATGGTGCAGCTCTTCGCGCTCGCCGTGCCGCTGCTCATCGGCGTCCTGGTGGACCGGGTGATCCCGCGCGGTGACGTGCAGCTCTTGGGCGTGCTGGCGATCGGCCTGGTGACCATCGTCGGCTTCAACTTCCTGGCCTCGCTGCTGCGCTCCCATCTCCTGCTCTATCTGCGCACCCACCTTGACACGCGGATGACCCTCGACTTCCTCGACCACCTGGTGGACCTGCCGTACGCCTTCTTCCAGCAGCGCTCGGCCGGCGACCTCATCATGCGCATGGGGAGCAACGCCACCGTGCGCGAGATCCTCACCTCGGGCGCCCTTTCGGGCGTGCTCGACGGCCTGCTGGTGACCCTGTACCTGATCCTGCTCTTCGTCGCGAGCCCTTCGATGGGGCTGCTGGTCCTGGCCCTGGGCGCCTTCCGCGTGGGCCTCTTCCTCTTCACCCGCAAGCGCACGCGCGACCTGATGTCGCGCTCGCTGCAGACCGAGGCGCGCTCGCAGAGCTATCAGGTCAACCTGCTGGCCGGCATTGAGACGCTCAAGGCGGCCGGGGCCGAGCACCGGGCCGTCGAGCAGTGGTCGCACCTGTTCGTGGACGTGCTCAACGTCTCGCTCGCCCGCGGCCGGCTCTCCGCCTTCGTGGACTCGACGCTCGCCGCCCTGGGCACGGCCTCGCCGCTGGTGATCCTGGTCTGGGGGGCGGTGCAGGTGCTCCAGGGGCACCTGTCGCTGGGCACCATGCTGGCCATGAACGCTCTGGCCGCCGGGTTCCTGACGCCCCTTTCGACGCTGATCACCAACGCCTTCCAGTTCCAGCTCCTGGGGAGCTACCTGGACCGTATCGAGGACGTGCTCGAAACGCCGCGCGAGCAGGATCTGGCGACGGTCAAGCCCGCGCCGCGCCTCAAGGGAGGCATCCGGCTCGAAGGGGTGAGCTTCCGCTACGGACCGTCCGCCCCTCTGGCCGTGCAGGATGTGAGCATCGAGATCCCGCCCGGCCGCTTCATCGCCTTGGTGGGCCGTTCCGGAGCGGGCAAGTCCACCCTGGCGAGCCTGCTCGTGGGGCTCTACCCGCCGACCGAGGGAAGGATCCTCTTCGACGGCCTCGACCTCGCCGAGTTGGACCTGCGCTCCGTGCGCCGGCAGGTGGGCGTCGTGCCCCAGCATCCCTACCTGTTCGGCACCAGCATCCGGGCCAACATCACGCTCTCGGACCCCACGCTGCCGCTGTCGCGCGCGGTGGAGGCGGCCAAGCTCGCGCACATCCACGAGGACGTCCTGGCCATGCCCATGGGCTACGAGAGCATCCTCGCCGACGGCGGCGCCTCGCTCTCGGGCGGCCAGCGCCAGCGGCTGGCCCTGGCCCGCGCCCTGGTCCACCGGCCGGCCATCCTGCTCCTCGACGAGGCCACCAGCTCCCTCGACACCAGGACCGAGCGCGAGATCCAGCGCGAGCTGGCCACCCTGCGCGCCACCCGCATCGTCATCGCCCACCGCCTGAGCACCATCCGCGACGCCGACCTGATCCTGGTGATGGAGGAGGGCCGCGTCGTCGAGCAGGGCCGCCACGACGACCTCCTCGCCCTGGGCGGCGTCTACGCCGGCCTGGTGGCCGCTCAGATGGAGAAGGAGCGGCTGCGCGCGGCGGAGGTGTAGGTGGGGCCTCACCAATTTGACAACCGCGATTCGCCGAATGTCCATCCGTGCCCGTAATTCATTTCACTACAGCCGTCAGCGCTTGGTTCGCTCCGGCAAAAACGAGTCCCGCTCCGGTCAGACGGAGTCCCGCTGCGGTTAAACGGAATTCCGCTCCGGTAAAACGGAGTTCCGCTCCGGTAAAATGGAATCCCGTTCCGGCAAAACGGAGTCCCGTTCCGATAAAAAGTTGGTCCGTTCCGGGGAACGAACTTACCTTTTACCGGAGCGAGCCCTCCGCTCCGCGGAAGGAACTTACTTTTTACCGCAACGGAAGGCTCGTTCCGGTAAAAAGTTGGTCCGCTCCGGGGAGCGGAAGCCCCGTTCCGGGGAATGGAAGATCCGTTCTGGGGAACGGAAAGCCCGCAGTGGGGAACAGACGATCGCCAAGCCTCATCCATGGTGCGCCGGGCCGGCGTGCGTCCAACGGAAACTCTGCGTTACGATAATCTGCGACCAGGGATGCGGGTGACGGTTCCGTCGCGGACCGGTAGCCTCGATATCGGCGTCCAGGAGGTTTTCCGATGACCGAACCCGCCTACACAGTTCCCGGGAGGGAGGACGGACAGAGCTGGCCCGCTCAGGGCGAGTGGACGTATGAGGATTACCTGCGCCTGCCCGACGACGGCAACCGCTATGAGGTCATTCGAGGGATCCTCTACGTGACGGCGGCGCCCTTCCCCGAGCACCAGTTCTCGGTCGGAAAGTTGATCCGTTTCTTCGACGTGTTTGCCTCCGAAGGCGATTACGGGATCGTTCTGCCGGCTCCCTTGGATATCAAGCTCCCTGCGCGTATCGCCAGCCCGGTGCAGCCGGACGTAGCGTTCTTCCGGAAGGGCAACGAGCCTCGTCCGGGAGTGGGTTGCTTCGAGGGGGTGCCGGACCTGATCGTCGAGGTCCTTTCCCCGAGGACCCGTCGCCGGGATCGGACCATCAAGCCCCAGGCCTACCAGGATGCGGGCGTCCCCGAGTACTGGCTCGCTGATCCGGATGCCCGGACGATCGTGGTCTACGTCCTGGAGAACGGCCGGTACATCGAGCGTGTCCGCGGTGGCGTCGGAGACGCGGTCTGGTCGTCCGTCCTTCCGGGTTTCCGGGTGAAGGTGGGCGACCTGTTCCTCCCTTAGCCGGCATTGACTCAGGCCGGGCCTGAAAACGCTACGGGCCGAGGAGCTGGTCGCGCACTTTTCCGCCGCAGTCGTCGATAAGGAAGAGAGGAGTGTCCCGGCGGGTCGGCGGCTGCAACTGCAGCGCGTCCGTCCCTGCTGGAATCGCCTCGAGAGAGCTCACCAGGATCACCCGGCAGGAGCCCGGCGCCGGCGCGTCCCGGGATGACTTCCAAAAGAGGAACCGGACGTAAAGCCGCGCCTCGCGGTAGCGGATGTCGATCTGGCGAGGAAGCCGGAAGTGAGGCCCGGCGACGACCCGGATCCGGGAGTCGCGGCTGGCGATCTCCCAGAGCCGCCCTGCAAGGCCGTGGTACTGGGCTTCCGCCGGCCACACGCGGTCGACGGGAATCCGTCCTGCATGGACCAGGGCGATCGCCGCCAGGAGGGCGGACTGTACAGCGCGCCGGCCGGAGACGGCTTGCGCCAGGCGGTCCGCGCTCACGGCCAGGAGCAGGGCGATCCCAGGGTAGCTCGTGTACGCGTACCAGGGAAGCTTGCTGATCGACGCCGTCCCCAGGACCGGCGCCGCCAGCGACCAGACGAGGAGCAGCGTGACCTCATATCGGGGGGATCTCCAGCCCCGGCGGCGGGAGGCGAAGAGTTCCAGTGCCGCAGCGCCGGCCGGCAACAGCAGAAGAGGACCGAAATCCTGCGCTACGCTCCGCGCATAGTAGCCCGGGCCCTGACTGTGATAGACGCTGATCCGGCCCTCGATTCGACGCGCGTATTGCTGCACCAGCAGCCGGTTCCTCACCACCCGCGCCGAAGTCGCGAGGCTGAGCGTGCCGAGCCAGAGGACGAAGAACACCAGCCAGACCCCAACGACCCACGCCACCGTGGCGCCGAACCGTGGCGTTCCCTGGCCCGCGCGGCGTGCCGGCCATTCCGTGGCCAGCAGAACCGCCATAAAAACCATCAGGGCGAACGGCGACTTCACCCAGGCCGTCGCGCCCGCAAGGACCACCACGCATGCGAGCATCCACGGACGGCGGCGGCGGCGCCAGGACTCGAGCGCGACGATCGCCGACGTGACGAGCAGGATGTCGAGCGCGTCGGTCGTGGCGCTGCGGATGCCGTGCAGCGCCAGGAGGCCGGGAGTCAGAGCGAACAGCAGCGCGGCCAGGATCCCGGCCCTCTCGCCAAAGCGGGCGGACCCGAAGGCGTAAAGCAGCGCGGCGGTCGCGGCGGCGGCCAGAACGCTGGGCAGGCGGGCGGCGAAGGGACCCGGTCCCAGGAGGTGAAACGACAGCCGCATGAGCCAAAAGGCCAGCGGCGGCTTGTTCATGAACAGCGTACCGCTCCCCTGGACCGGGAAGACTGACTCCTGAACCATGGACTCGAAGACCCGGCTCATGTAGGTGACCTCGTCGATGTGCAACTCCGGGTGGGACAGCCGGACCGAGAGCACCGAAGCGATCGCCAGGGCCAGAGCCATCGCCATGACCAGCCGGCGGCGGCCTGCGGGAGCGGCGGCGGGAGCCGGGCCCGCAGCGCCTCTGGTCCGCTCGACGGCTTGGAGGGATTGGCTCATGGCGTTTGGCTATCCTACTCCGCCGCCGGCGCGGGATTTTCCTTTCCGCTCTATCTGTTAGACTTCCTCGCCTATGTCTGAGATGTCTGAGCCCGTCCGCCGCCCTCGTGTGGGCATGATCAGCCTCGGTTGCCCGAAGAACCTCGTCGACAGCGAGATCATGCTCGGCGAGCTGGCGCGGCGCGGCTACGAGGTGGTCAACGACCTCGACGGCGCCGAGACGGTCGTGGTCAACACCTGCGCCTTCATCGAAGAGGCCCAGCAGGAGTCGATCGACACGATCCTCGAGGCCGTGGGCCGCAAGGGCCGGGGCGTCGAGAAGGTGCTGGTGGCCGGCTGCATGGTGAACCGCTTCGGCGATCAGCTCGCGAGGGAGATCCCGGAGATCGACGGCTTCGTGGGGCTCGACCAGCTCCGCGAGGTGGGGGAGGTGGTGCAGATCGGCGGCGGTCCGCCGCTGCCGGCCCCCTCGCACCTGGTGTTCGACCACACGGCGCCGCGCCTGCTCACCACCCGCGGCCACGCCTACCTGAAGGTCGCCGAGGGGTGCAACAATCCCTGCACCTTCTGCGCGATCCCGCTCTGGCGCGGGCGCTTCCGCAGCCGCACCCTCGAGAGCCTCGTCGCAGAGGCGAAGCAGCTCGAGGCGGCGGGCATCGCCGAGCTGAACCTCATCGCCCAGGACACGACCCGCTACGGCGAGGACTTAGGGCTGCGCCGCCACGGCCTGGTGCGGCTCGTCGAGGCGTTGCTCGCAGCGACCTCGATCCCCTGGATCAGGTTCCTCTACGCCTACCCGACGACCCTCGACGAGGACCTGCTGCGGCTGATGGGCGCCGAGGAGCGCTTCTGCTCCTACCTCGACATGCCGCTCCAGCACAGCCATGGCGACGTGCTCGCGGCCATGCGGCGCGGCGGCGACGCGAAGCGCTACCTGCGGCTGCTGGAGCGGGCGCGCGAGCTGGCGCCGGACGTCTTCCTGCGCTCGACCTTCATCGTCGGCTTCCCCGGCGAGACCGAGGAGCACTTCCGCGACCTCCTCGCCTTCGTGGAGCGGGCCCGGTTCGACCATCTGGGCGCTTTCGCCTATAGTCCCGAGGAGGGGACGCCTGGGGCGGCGCTCGGCGGCCGGGTCCCGAAGAGCACCCAGCGCCGCCGGCTGCGCCAGCTCCTGGAGGCGCAGAGGCCCATCGCCCTGGAGCGCCGGCAGCGGCTGGTGGGGCGGCGGATGACGGTGCTGGTCGAAGGGGCGTGCGAGGAGTCGGAGCACCTGCTCCAGGGGCGGCACTTCGGGCAGGCCCCGCAGATCGACGGCCGCGTGCTGATCAACGACGGCTCCGCTCCCGCGGGAACGCTCGCCGAGGTGGAGATCGCCGAGGCGTTCGCGGACGACCTGGTGGGGCACATCGTGGGCGCCGCCCGCCCGCAGGACGCGCCCCTGGTGACCGCCGCCGAAGCCGTGTTCGCCTGAGTCAGATCTGACGACCTCCATGCACGTCGTCCAGGACGCGTACAACAGCAGCGACCTGCCGCGGGGCGGCGTCGGCACGATCGGCAACTTCGACGGCGTCCACCGCGGCCAGCGCGCCATCCTCGACCGGGTCGTACAGCGGGCCGGGGAGCTGGGGGTGCCCGCCGTGGTGATCACCTTCGAGCCCCACCCTCTGGCCGTGCTGGCCCCGGAGCGGGCGCCGGTCTCCCTGACCACCCCGCAGCAGAAAGAGAAGCTGCTGGAGGAGACGGGGATCTCCGCGATGCTCGTCATCCGCTTCACGCCCGAGTTCTCGCGGGTGACGGCCCGCTCGTTCGTGCGCGACTTCCTGCACGGCCGGCTGGACCTCGAGGAGATCCACGTCGGCGACGGCTTCGTCTTCGGCCATGGGCGCGAAGGGAATCTGGAACTGTTGCAGGAGATGGGGAAGGAGCTGGGCTTCGCCGCCTTCGCGGTGCCCGAGGTGGTCCACCGGGGCGAGCGGATCTCCAGCACCCGCATCCGCCGGGCGGTCTCGGAAGGCAACGTCAGCGAGGCGGCGGAGATGCTGGGCCGCCCCTACGCGCTCGCGGGCTCCATCGCCCGTGGCGATCGCATGGGGCAGCGGCTGGGGTGGCCGACGATCAACGTCGTCTCCGACAACAAGCTGCTGCCGGCCGACGGCGTCTACGCCAGCCGGGTCTTCTTCCCGAGCTATCCGGCCACCTTCGACTGCGTGACCAACATCGGCACGCGGCCGACGGTCTATGAGAACTACCAGCGGGTGGTGGAGAGCCACATCCTGGACTTCAAGGCGGACGTCTACGGCCAGCGGGTGGAGCTGCAGTTCCACAAGCGGCTGCGGGAGGAGCGGATCTTCCCGACGGTGATGGACCTCTCATCCCAGATCGGCCGGGACGTAGAGGCAACGCGGGAGTACTTCGTCGCCCGGCGGCGGGTGGAACAAGAGGTGCCGTCCGCCGGGTTGGAAGGGGAGTAGGCCGCCTTCGCGGCCCTTTCGTCAGAATCCAGGGCAGCGGCGTTGTCGCCGCGCCTCGATCAGGAGAGGAAAGACATGGCCAGTGAAAAGATCGTGACCGTCGACGAGCAGAACTTCGAGACCGAGGTCTTGAAGTCGGACAAGCCGGTGCTGGTGGACTTCTGGGCGGTCTGGTGCGGCCCCTGCCGGGCCGTGGCGCCGGTTTTAGACGAGCTGGCGGAGGAGCACGACGGCAAGGTGCGGATCGCCAAGCTGAACGTCGACGAGAACCAGCAGCTCGCCTTCAAGTTCGGGGTGTCCAGCATCCCGACCTTCATCCTTTTCAAGGACGGTCAGATGGCCGACCGCATGATGGGCGCCTTGCCCAAGAAGGCCTTCCAGAGCTTCATCGAACGGAACATGTAGCGTGATGAGGGACCGCCTCGACGCGCTCTCGGCCGGGCTCGACGAGCTGGGCTGCGAGGCCCTGCTCGTGCTCGCCCCGTCGGCGCAGGACACGGACCTCGCGCCCTTCCTGCCCGGCACCGCCCATCTGGGGGAGTGCCTGCTGGTGCTCCCCCGCGGGGGCGAGCCGCGCCTGGGCTTCCTGACGCCCATGGAGCGGGAGGAGGCGGCGCAGACGGGCCTCGCGCTGCTGACTCCCGACGACCTCGACGTCTCGCGCTGGGCGAGCGAGCTGCCCGAGCCGGCGACGTTCCTCGCCCGGGTGGCGGGCCGCGCCCTGGAGCGCTGCGGCCTGGCGCCGGGGCGGGTCGCCCTCGCCGGGCACGGCCCGGCCGGGGTGATCCAGGGGGCGTGCTCCCTGCTGGCTGGCCAGGGCTGGACCTGGGTTCCCGGCAATGCCCTGGTGTTCGCGGCGCGCAAGCGCAAGGAGCCGGGCGAGGTCGCCGCCATCCGCGAGGTGGCCCGGGTGACCGGCGACGCTCTGCGCGCCGTGGCCCGCCTCCTGGCGGCCGCCGCCGTCGATGCCAGCAACGGCCGCGAGCTGTGGCTGGAGGGGGAGCGCCTCACGGTGGCCCGGCTGCGCGCCGAGGTCGGCCGCCTGTTCGCGGAGCGCGGGCTGGAGCAGCCGCGGGGGAACCTCATCGCGCCGGCGGAGGAGGGGGGGATCCCCCACTCCTCCGGCACGCCGGACCGGGTGCTGCGCGCCGGCGAGTCGCTGGTCGTGGACGTCTTCCCCCGCGGGCGGCTGTTCGCGGACTGCACCCGCACCTTCTGCGTGGGCGAGCCGCCGGAGCCGCTCCTCCGGGCCCACACCGCCGTGCGGGAGGCGCTCGCGGAGGCGCACCTGCGGGCCGCGCCGGGCGTGCGCGGCTGGGCCGTCCAGGAGACCGTCTGCGCCCGTTTCGACGCGGCGGGGTACCCCACCCCCATCTCCGAGCCCGGCGCCACCCGCGGCTACGTCCACAACCTCGGCCACGGCGTGGGCTTCGACCTCCACGAGTTCCCCACCTTCAAGAAGGCCTCGGGCGCCGAAGGAGTGCTGCGCGAAGGCGACGTCTTCACCCTGGAGCCCGGCCTCTACGATCCGGAGGCGGGCTACGGCGTCCGCCTCGAGGACCTGGTCCACCTCTCACCCGAAGGTCTGGAAACCCTCACGCCGCTGCCGTACGATCTCGATCCGCGGGCCTGGGAGTGACGCCACCGTCGCGATCCTCCCATACCAGGATCGGAGAGGATCATGACGGACGACATCGCGGCCTACGAGAAGCTGGGGGCGTTCTATCTGGGGCGGCCGTACGATCCGGCCCGGGGCGAGGCGGAGCCCGTGCCGCTGCTCTATGATTCCCGCGACCTGCTGACCCACGCCGTAGCCGTAGGCATGACCGGCAGCGGCAAGACCGGCCTGCTCATCAATCTGCTGGAAGAGGCGGCGATCGACCATATCCCCGCGCTGGTCGTCGATCCCAAGGGGGACCTGGCGAACCTGCTGCTCACCTTTCCCGAGCTGCGGCCCGCCGACTTCGCGCCCTGGATCGACCCCGAGGCCGCGGCCCGGGCCGGCCTGACGCCCGAGGCGTTCGCCGCCAAGGAGGCCGAGACCTGGCGCGGCGGGCTCGCCCGCTGGGACCAGAGCGGCGAGCGGATCGCCCGCCTGCGCGAGGCCGCCGAGTTCGCCGTCTACACTCCGGGCAGCGAGGCGGGCCTGCAGATCTCCATCCTCTCCTCGCTGGCCGCGCCGCCGCCGGAGGTGATCGCCGACGGCGACCTGCTGCGCGAGCGCATCGGCACCCTGGTCTCAAGCCTCCTCTCGCTCCTTGGCCTCGAGTCCGACCCGATCCAGGGGCGCGAGCACATCCTGCTCTCCAACATCTTCGACGCCTCCTGGCGCGAGGGTCGCGGGCTCGACCTCGCGGGCCTCATCCAGCAGATCCAGAAGCCGCCCATCGAGCGGATCGGGGTGATGGACCTCGAATCCTTCTATCCGGCCAGGGAGCGCTTCGCTCTGGCCATGGCGTTCAACAACCTGCTGGGCTCGCCCGGCTTCGCGGCCTGGCTGCGCGGCGAGCCGCTGGACGTGGACCGCCTGCTCTACACGGCCGCGGGCAAGCCGCGGGTGGCGATCTTTTCCATCGCCCACCTCGCGGACCGGGAGAGGATGTTCTTCGTCTCCCTGTTGTTCAACCAAACCCTGGGCTGGATGCGCGGCAAGCCGGGCACCACGAGCCTGCGGGCCATCCTCTGCATGGACGAGGTCTTCGGCTTCATGCCGCCCGTGGCCGAGCCGCCGTCGAAGCGGCCCCTGCTCACGCTGCTCAAGCAGGCCCGCGCCTTCGGCCTCGGCCTCGTGCTCGCCACCCAAAACCCGGTGGACCTCGACTACAAGGGCCTCGCCAACGTGGGCACCTGGTTCCTGGGACGCCTGCAGACCGAGCGCGACAAGCAGCGCCTGATGGACGGCCTCGAAGGCGCGGCGACCGGCGGCAAATTCGACCGCGCCGGCATGGAGCGGATCCTCTCGGGCCTGGGCAACCGCGTCTTCCTGCTCCACGACGTCCACGAGGACGAGCCGGTGCTCTTCCAGACCCGCTGGGCCCTCTCCTACCTGCGCGGTCCGCTCACCCGGCCCGAGATCAAGCGGCTCATGGATCCGGTCAAGCAGGCGCCGCCGGCCGCTCCGGTCGCCGCCCAGCAGCCCACCGGGGTGGCGAACGCCGCGCCGCCCCCGGTGGCCTCCGCGCCGGCGCCGGCCGCGGCCCCCGTGGCGGCGGAGGCGGGGAACGCCCCGCCCGTGCTGCCGCCGGACGTGTCCCAGCGCTTCCTCCCTGTCCGCACGAGGCCGGAGGGCGTCTCCTACGAGCCGGCCCTGTTCGCCGAGGCGATGGTCCACTACCAGGACGCCAGGCGCGGCATCGATCACGCGGAGAAGGTGTCCCTCCTCGCCCCCCTCACGGACGAGGGAGTGGACTGGTACGCCGCCGAGGACGCCGGGGTGGCGAAGGAGGACTTGGAGACCGTGGCCGTGCCCGGCGCCCGGTTCGCTCCGCTGCCCGCTGCGGCGGTCAAGGCGAAGAGCTACGACTCCTGGCGCAAGGCCCTGCAGGAGTGCCTCTACCGCACCCGCCGCTGCGAGCTGTTCCGCAGCGACACGCTGGGCGAGGTCTCCCAGCCGGGCGAGTCCGAGCGCGACTTCCGCATCCGCCTCGGCGAGAGGGCCCGCGAGAAGCGGGACGAGCAGGTTGCGGCCCTGCGCAAGAAGTACGGCGCCAAGGTGGCCGTGCTCGAGGGACGCATCCGCCGGGCTCAGCAGACGCGGGAAAAGCAGGCGGAGCAGGCCCAGCACCAGACCTGGCAGACGGTGCTCTCGGCCGGGGGGGCCCTGGCCACCGTGCTCTTTGGCGGGCGGCGCTCCAGCCTCGGCCGCGTCGGGACGGCGCTGCGGGGCGCCGGACGCACCTATCAGGAGAAGAAGGACGTCGACCGCGCCGCGGAGACCGTCGAGGCGCTCCAGAAGCAGCTCGCGGATCTCAACGCCGAGCTGGAGGCCGAGGTGGACAACCTGGAGGAGCGCTTCGATCCCGAGGCCGGAGAGCTGGAGGTGCTGGGCCTCAAGCCGCGGAAGACGGACGTCGAGGTCCACTTCCTCAACCTTGTCTGGGCGCCCAGACGGGAGAGTGGAGAGCCAGCGTGGACATAGCGGGAGGCTGGAACCTTCGTTGCTCCGCGTCCGTCTAAAAAGGTAAGAGCCGGGGGAAGTTGGGGGGAGGCGTCTGCGTTAACATGTCCGGAGGTGGCCTTCCGCCACCCGACCGGACTCGAAGAGGAGGGCTGGGGAGATGGACACCGTTCTGAGCATCCTGATCGGCCTCGGCCTCGCCGCCGCGTGCGGCTTCCGGGTCTTCGTCCCCTTGCTCATCATGAGCCTCGCCTCGCGGGCCGAGGTGGGCCATCTCGTGCTCGGCGACAACTTCGCCTGGATCGGCTCCACCCCGGCGCTGATCGCCTTCGGAGTGGCGACCGTGCTGGAGATCGCCGGTTATTACATTCCCTGGGTGGACAACCTGCTCGACACGATCGCGACGCCGACCGCGGTGATCGCGGGCATCCTGGTGACGGCGTCAGCCATGGGCGACACCAGCCCGTTCCTCAAATGGACGCTGGCCGTGCTGGCCGGCGGCGGCACGACGGCGGTCTTCCAGGGGATCACCGCCATGGCCCGGCACGTCTCCTCCTTCACCACGGGCGGCCTCGGCAACCCCGTGCTGGCCACAGCCGAAGCGGGCGGCTCTGCGCTGCTCGCGGTGCTGGCCATCACGGTCCCCGTCCTGGCGTTCCTGCTCGTGCTCGGGCTACTCTACGTCGGAGTGAAGAAGCTGCTGTTCCGGCGGCCGGCCGCGCGGGCCGCCTGACGAGACGCGAGCGCGCCGCCCCGGAAGGAGGGCCGCTGTGAGACGACGAACCGCCCTTTTCGCCTGGATGGCCGGGGCCCTGCTCGTCCTCGGCTGCGCCTCGCGGGGGCCGGTAGGCTCCCCGGATCTGGCGCGGGCCCTGCACTCACGGGGGCTCGATCCCGCATCCCTGATCGTGCCGTTCGAGATCACCGACGAGATGCGGGCCTGGGCGCACGCGCGGGTGCCGGACGGCACGCCCTCGGAGGAGCGGCTGGACAGACTGCTGGCGGCGATGATCGACCCCCGGTTCCTGCAGCTCAAATACGAGGCTGGCCGCACATCCACGGCCCGGGAGGCGTTCGAGACCCGGCGGGCGAACTGCCTGGCCTTCACCAGCCTGTTCGTGGGCCTGGCGCGGGAGCTGGGCGTGCCGGCTTACTACCTCGACGTGGAGGACATCGAAAGGTTCGAGAAGGACGGGGACCTGCTGGTCGTCTCCGGACACGTCAGCGCCGGCTACGACATCGGCGGCGGCAAGGTGAAGATCCTCGACTTCTCGCCCTCTCCGAATCCGGGATACCGCCGCGTCCATCGGGTCTCAGACCTGCGGGCGGTCGCCCTCTTCTACTCGAACCGGGGCGCCGAGTCCCTGCGCGCCGGCAGCTCCGGCGAGGCTCTCGGCTGGCTTCGCAAGGCGGTGGAGATCGATCCTGAGTTCGGCGGGGCCTGGGTGAACCTCGGCGTGGCGCTGCGGCGGGCGGGGGACATGGCGGGCGCCGAGGCCGCCTACCGCAAGGCCCTGGAGATCGATCCCGAGATCTCCTCCGCGTACACCAACCTGGCTTCCCTCCTGCGGGTACGGGGGAAGGACGCCGAGGCCGAGGGGCTGCTGGCGCTCGCGGCCAACGTGGACCGCCGCAATCCTTTCAGTCTCATCGCCCTGGGCGATCTCTCGCTGGCGCACGGCCGGCTGGAAGAGGCCCGCCGCTTCTACCGGCAGGCCCTCCGCCTGCGCGGCGACGACGCCGAGGTCTACGCGGCCTTGGGGTTGGTGGCCCTGGCCGCCGGCAACCCCGCGGAAGCCAGCAAGTGGCTGCGCCGGGCGGAAGCCCGGGACCGTGCCAACGAGCGGGTGCGGCAGCTCGGGAGCCGGCTCGCCGGTCCCGATCCGGCGGCGGTGCCCCCCCGCTCGGAGGGGAGGTGATGAAGTCCTTCACCCGGCACCTGACGATGAACGTCCCGGCGCGAATGGACTTCGTCAACATCACTCCGGAGGTCGAGCGGGCGGTGGCCGAGAGCGGCGTGCGGGAAGGGCTCTGCCTGGTCAACGCCATGCACATCACGGCCAGCGTCTTCATCAACGACGACGAGCCCGGGCTGCACGAGGATTACAAGCGCTGGCTCGAGGAGCTGGCGCCCTTCGATCCCAGCCCGCGGTACCAGCACAACCGCACCGGCGAGGACAACGCCGACGCCCACCACAAGCGGCAGGTCATGGGCCGCGAGGTGGTGGTGGCCGTCACCAACGGCCGTCTCGACTTCGGTCCCTGGGAGCAGATCTTCTACGGCGAGTTCGACGGCCGGCGCCCCAAGCGGGTGATGATCAAGATCATCGGCGAATAGCGGCTTCCTACGCCTATCTCGTTTTGCGCCACTCGTCGCGAGGCCGCTCGGAGAGCCGAGCGTGGATCTCGTAGGCGATGGAAATCTGACGCGACCAGCCCAGCCTCGGCGCCGTTGCGAGCTATACGCTCTCTTCTTGCATGGTCCCCTATTTCCCGTATAATGAGCTGCCAACCAGACGTTCAGCCCGTTGATTCACGGCCATCTGTCATCTGTCTATACAACGAAGCTCCCCGAGCTGGGCTCAAGGAGAGGTATCATGTCGAAGCGATACTCTGTTGTCGTCTCGATTCTTTCTGTCGTGGTGCTCGCTGGGACCAGCGGCGCGGCCCTCGCGGCAGAATGCCCGCCTGCCCCTGTGGCGTCCTGTGAGTTGACCGGCCCTCAATCGCCCCGGGACATCGAGAACACCTCCGGTAGGAATAAGGTGAAATTTTCCAAGGCACCGCCTGTCGCTGACATGCGGCTCTGCGACATTCATTTTCACAAGCTCGCCGAGCACAAGATCCCGGCCACCGAACCGGCTCCGGGAGGTCAGGAAGGCTACGTCTGCCGTGCAATGCCGCCTTCCAGTCCTCGTGAACCGGTGAAGGCGGAACCTCATCACAACGGCTGCGGGGGAATCTTGCTCGGCGATACCATCGAGGTCCATTGGGTCTTCACCACTTGTAACGTCGAACCGGCTCCGTGCCTTACGAGTTGCTTCAGCGCTGCCTGCATAAATCCCGAGCTCCGCGTGGAAACCCAGGTTTTTTACCTGACGACTCCTCCGAACGGCGAGGACTGGGCTCGAGCGGGATATCCCAGCTTGCCGCCCGGGGCTGGCCCCGGGACGGTGGAATACCTTGGCTCCACCACCGGGGATGCTTACGACGGCGCGAAGTGCTCCCCCTTTCAGGCGACCTGGAAAGTCAGGCCCGATTGCCGGCGGTTGACTTTGGAAAGCCTCAATAAGTGGTGTGACGACAATCCCTTCGACGAGGACCACGCCCATGGAGTGAGGAACTTGGTGTCCAACCCCGAGCTCCTCTCCAGGATCGAACCATGAGGGCCACCCGTGTCCTCAACGCGCCTTCGGTTCCAAGGCTTGTCCTTGCCCGTTCGCCAGCCGCGCGGCGATCGATCGCCATGGTTACTGGCGTCGCGGTGGTGTACCATCCGTGCCGGCCCGGAGATCG
This sequence comes from Thermoanaerobaculia bacterium, assembly GCA_036399915.1. Lineage (GTDB taxonomy): Bacteria > Acidobacteriota > Thermoanaerobaculia > Multivoradales > UBA5704 > DATARR01. Next base: position 10,710 of record DASWME010000376.1, on the reverse strand, counting down.
CGATCCTGCCCAGTTTCCCTCGATTTTCTCGCGAGAAGGGAAGGAGGGAACGGCGCCTTCCCTCCAGTCCCGCAGGGGCGGTTGAGGAGGGAACGGCGTTTTCCCCGTGGTACCGAGAACGAGGGAAGGAGGGAAAGACGCCACCGCCCGGAGAGGAGGAGCCTGGCGCATCTGGATCGACACGGGCGGCACTTTCACCGACTGCGTGGCCGTCGATCCCGGGGGAGGCCTGCGCCGGGCCAAGGTGCTCTCCACGAGCGCGGTCCGCGGCCGGATCGCCGAGCGGATCGCTCCGGACGCCGTCCGCCTCGCCGCGAGCTGGCCGGTCCCGGAGGGCTTCTTCCGCGGGTTCACCTTCACCCTGTTGAAGCCGGGAGAGAACGCGACAGTCGTGGAGTACGACTCCAGCGGGCCTGTCCTCCGCGTCGATCGCTCCCTTCCCGAGATCGGCGCCGGCGCCGCCTTCGAGCTGCGCTCGCCGGAGGAGGCGCCGGTGCTGGCCGCGCGGCTGGTGACCGGCACGCCGCTCGGCGCCAAGCTGCCGGAGGTGGCGATGCGGCTCGCCACCACCCGCGGCACCAACGCCTTGCTGGAGCGCAAGGGAGCCGCCACGGCCCTCTTCATCACCCGCGGTTTCGCGGACCTCCTGGCGATCGGCACCCAGCAGCGGCCGGACCTCTTCGCCCTGGAGATCGTCAAGCCCGAACCCCTGTACCGCGAGGTCTTCGAGGTCCCGGAGCGGCTCGCCGCGGACGGCTCGGTCCTGATTCCTCTCGCCACGGAGCCGGTCCGCGAGGCCGCCCGGCAGCTCCTGGCCAAGGGATTCCGCTCCGCCGCCGTGGCCCTGATGCACAGCTACCGCAATCCTCGCCACGAGGAGGAGCTGGGAGCCGTGCTGCGCGGCGAGGGCTTCCGCCACGTCTCCCTTTCCTCGGAGCTGGCGCCCCTGATCAAGCTCCTGCCGCGCGCCGAGACGGCGGTGGTGGACGCCTATCTTTCGCCAGTCCTGAAGGAATACCTCGCCGGGGTCTCCGGGGCGCTCGGCCGCGGCTCGCTCCACGTCATGACCAGCGCCGGCGGTCTGGTGCGGGCCGGGTCGTTCCGCGCCAAGGACGGTCTGCTCTCCGGCCCCGCTGGAGGCGTGGTTGGAGCGGCCCTGTCCGGCCGGCGCTCCGGCTTCGGGCGGGTGATCGCCTTCGACATGGGAGGCACCAGCACGGACGTGGCCCGCTGGGCGGGCGACTTCGAGTACCTCTTCGAGCACCGGGTGGGCGACGCACACCTGGTGGCACCCGCGCTCGTCATCGAGAGCGTGGCGGCCGGCGGCGGTTCCATCTGCTCGTTCGACGGCGCCCAGCTCAAGGTGGGCCCGGAGAGCGCCGGAGCCTGGCCGGGCCCCGCCTGCTACGGCGCGGGCGGACCCCTTACGCTGACCGATGTCAACCTGCTCCTCGGCCGGCTCGACCCGGACCGCTTCGAGATCCCTCTCGACCCTGCCGCGGCCGGGAGGGCCCTCGCAGCCTTGCGCTCGCGGATGGGGGAGAGGGACCCCGGCGCCGAGGCGGTGCTCGCCGGCCTGCTCGACATCGCCAATGAGCGGATGGCGGAGGCGATCCGCTCGATCTCGCTGCGCCGGGGATATGACCCGGCCGGCTACGCCCTAGTGGCTTTCGGCGGCGCCGGGGCCCAGCACGCCTGCGCCCTGGCGGAGCTGCTGGGGATTGCGAGCGTCCTGGTGCCGGCGGACGCCGGCCTCCTCTCGGCACTCGGCCTGGGAGCCGCGGTCGTCGAGCGCTTCGCCCACAGGCAGGTGCTCGAGCCGCTGGACGGGGCCAGAGCCCGTCTCGCCGGCTGGCTGGATGAACTGGGTCGGGAGGCCGCGGAAGCCGTGGCGGCCGAGGGGATCGCGCCGGGGGAGATCGAGGTCCGCCGCCGGCTGCTGAACCTTCGCTTCGCCGGTCAGGAGGCGACGCTCGCCGTGGAGTACGCGAGCGACGCTGCGATCGAGCCCGCCTTTGCGGCCGCCTACCAGGAGATCTATGGCTATGCGCCCGAAGGCCGGGCCATCGAGCTGGAGTCGGTCCGCGCGATCGCCTCTTCCCGGTCCTCCGGGGAGGCCGCGAAGCCGGCCCCAATCTCCGAGCCCTTCGAAGCGGCGCCCGCCGGGCTCCGCCGCTGCTGGACGGGGAAGACCTGGAAGGAGATCCCCTTCTTCGACCGCGCTCGCCTGCGCTCCGGCTCCACCTTCACGGGGCCCACCCTGATCTTCGAGAGCCACAGCGCCACCTTTGTAGGCGAGGGCTGGCGAGGGAGGGTGGACGGCGCCGGGAACCTGGTGCTGGAGTCGGCGCACGTGGGGTAGATTGAGCCCGTGGACCTGGACCTCTCCGGCAGGCGGCGCGACGATCCCGTCCCCGGCTACGCGCGACAGCTTCGCAGTGTGAACCGCCTCTGCGTCGCCATGGCCGCAGCGGTCGCGCTGTTCGCCGTGCTGAGCTGGGTTCTGGTTCGGGAGACCTCCCTGCCGGGACTGCCGGCTGCCGTGCCGGTCGCGCTGAGCCTGCTCGCCGCGGTGCTGATCCTGCTCTCCTCGCGGTTCCGGTCGATGATCCTGCGGCGGGCCTTTCCCCGCTCGCCGGCCCTGGCGGTCAATCCGGACGCGGTGCTCGCCGCCTATGGGCGGGCCACCCTGATCAGCTTCGCGATTCTGGAGACCGCCGCCCTGCTTGGGCTCCTGGTGGCGATCAGCTCCGGATCAGCGACCTACGGCATCGTGCTCTGCATCGCCAGCGCGTTCGGCATGCTCACCCGCTGGCCGCGGGCGGCCGAGGTGGACCGCCTCGTCCGGGGCCGGGCAAAGCCGTGAGCCGGAAGGCTCAGGCTCCGGAACCGAAATAGAAGTGGTTCAGCCGCGGGTCGAGCGCGAAGCGGATCGAGTCGAGGCAGCCGGAGTAGCCGAGGAACGTGAGACCAGCAGGCCAGTCGGGCGAGACGAAAAAAGTGCTATTGGCATCGAGAGAGGTCCCTTGGTCGGCCACGAACCGGATGGGGATACGAACCAGACGCCCACCAATCCTGCCAAAGCGCGTATCAAGCTTCGTCGAGGTATCGTCGGTTTCGAAGAGCCCGAGGGAATGTGCGATGGAGGAATCCAGGATCGACCAAGCGGCCCCCGTGTCGAGTTGGGCGTAGACGATCGAGTCCACATCCCCTACGAGGAGGCGTACATACACCTTCGCCGTCGCTTCTGGAAAGCTATCCAGGTGATCTCGGAAGGTAGAGCGCCCCTGGGAGAAGTCAGCTCCACCGAGTTTGAGCATCACTGAAGAGTTATGGCTGGATATAGTGGAGCAGAGGGCGTCGGCTCGGCTTCATCGTCTTCAAAGCCGAGAGGACCTCGTCCAACACTTGGGAGTGGGCGAGCAAGCGGTCTTCGGCGAGGGCGACCCACTGGCCGCGATATCCTTTGCCATGGGCTGCCAGCCATTCGAACTCAGGGGTCCGGTCCGGATCCAACTCCGGACTGGTACCGAGGATCTCCGCCGGAGCGAGGACACTCTGCCAATAGGAGAGATTCTCGTCATGGTCCCCCTTTTCGAGGGCCTCAGCGAGCAAAGCGCGAGCCCCGCCGACGCGATCTTGCTCGACGAGTTCCCGGATCCGCTCCGCGTACGACCGGGTCTCCGCTGTGGGTTTCCTGAGTGCTTCCGCCATGGCGTCCTCCGCTCTCGCGGTTCGCCTCAATATGATACCTCACAACGGGTCGTCCGTGGAGGGAACAGGAGGAGCCAGGAAATCGCGTCAGGAGATCACCGGCTCGGGAGATCCCGCGGCCGGCACCAGCACCGTTCCTTCCTCTCCCATCTCATCTGCGTACCTTTCGACGATCCGCTCTCCGATCCCCCGGCCGGTGCCGTGGCGGGCCACGGCGACGACGGCACCGCCGAAGCCGCCGCCGGTGATGCGGGCGCCATAGACGTCCGGCTCCTCGCGGGCCAGCTCGACGAGGCGGTCGATCTCGGGGATGGAGACCTCGTAGTCGTCGCGCAGCGACTCGTGGGAGGCGTAGAGGAGCTTGCCGAGGCGCGGCAGGTCGCCCTGCCGCAGCGCCGCCACGGCGGAGCGGACGCGGGCGTTTTCGGTGATGACGTGGCGGGAGCGGCGGTCCAGCGGTTCCGGGAGGGAGGGAAGACGCCAGAGGTCCTGGACGTCCAGGTCCCGGAGCTGCGAGACGCCCAAAAGCTCGGCGGCCCGCTCGCACTCCTTGCGCCGGGTCCGGTACTCGCCTCCCGCGTGGCGGTGGGAGATCCCTGAGTCGATCACCACCAGCTCGGCTGCGCCCGGCAAGGGGATCTTCTCGTAACCCAGACTGCGGGTATCCAGGAACAGGGCGGTCGTCTCGTCGCCCAGGCTCGCGACCATCTGGTCCATGATGCCGACCGGCGCGCCGACGAAGTCGTTCTCCGCCTTCTGGCCCACCAACGCCAGCTCGACGTCGTCCATCTCCAGGCCGAAGGCCTCCCGCAGGGCCCGCAGGAGCGCGACCTCGAGCGCCGCGCTGGAGGAGAGGCCGCTCCCGGGCGGGACGTCGGACTCGATCCGCAGCTCGAACCCACGGAGCGTGTGCCCGGCGAGCCGCAACACCTGGGTGATGCCCTGCACGTAGTCGAGCCAGCCGTTCCCGGGCGTCTCGCCGCCCACCTGATACTCCTCGATTTCGTGCCTTTGCATGTTGGCGCTCCAGGCGCGCACCAGCATGTCGTCGCGCACCGCGAGCTCCGCCCGCGTCCGTTGCGGAATGGCCAGGGGCAGGACGAACCCGCCGCTGTAGTCCGTGTGCTCGCCGATCAGGTTCACCCGTCCGGGAGCGTCGGCCCGCACCTGCGGCGGCCGGCCGAAGAGGTCGGCAAACGATCTATTCAAGCTTCACCTCCACCGCCCGCAGCTCCTGCACCTTCTCTTCCGGCAGGGTATCCGCGGTGAACGCTCCCGCTCCTAACTCGCTCCCGGCCAGGTACTTGAGCCGGCCCGGCATGCGGTAGGCAGGATAGAACTCGATGTGCAGGTGCGCCTCCGGATGCGGCTGCCCGTCCGTAGGCGCCTGATGGAAGACCATGACATAGGGAAAGGACTTTCCCCAGAAGCCGTCGTATTTGAGGAGCACCGTCTTCAGGGCACGGGCGAAGTCGGCGCGCTCGGCTTCGTCCAGGTCCGCCACCGATGGAGCGGGCCGGCGCGGCGCGATCCAGACCTCGTAGGCGTAGCGGGCGAAGGCCGGCATCCAGGCCACCGCCCGCTCGCCGGTGTAGAGCGTCCGCCGGCCGTCCTCCAGCTCCTTGCGGATCAGCTCCTCCAAGAGGCCGCTCCCGTGCTCCTCCCGGTGGGCGCGTTGCTGCGCGAGCTCCTGCGCCGGCACGGGCGGAACGAAGGGATAGGCGTAGATCTGCCCGTGCGGATGGTGGAGGGTGACTCCCACCTCGACGCCCCGGTTCTCGAACGGCATGACGTAGTCGATGTCCTCGCGCTCCCCCAGCTCGCGGTAGCGGTCCGCCCAGACCTGGAGCAGCAGATCCAGGTGCCAGAGCGGCAGCGCTCCCAGGGAGGAGGCGGGGTCCTGGGTGAAGACCACCACCTCGCACTCCCCCTTGCCGGGCCGGGTGGGGACGATGGATGGCGGCGCCGGCTCCTCGGCCCGTCCGGTCAGGGTGGGGAAGCGGTTCTCGAACACCGCCACGTCGTAGTCGCCGGCCGGCAGCTCGGTGGGGTGCACGGGGTCGGTGGTCGGCGCCAGGGGGTTGTACTCGGGAGGCGGCAGGAAGGTGCGGTTCTGACGGTGGCTCGCATAGGCCACCCACTCGCCGCGCAACGGGTGCCAGCGCAGGTGCGTCCTGGCGCCTGGGGGATCGCTGCCCGGGCTGGTGGCCTCGATCCCCTCTGCGATCGGCCGCTGCGAGTAGAGGATCAGGGCGCGGCCGTCGGGCTTGGTGAGAGCCTTCTTGTACATCCCTCCGTCTCAGTCGTCGGGAGCATGGGGATCGTGGCGCGTGCCGACGCCGCCAAGCCCCGCTGCCACCTTCGCCCGCCGCGGGACTGCCGCCCCGCGCGTTGCGGCGTAGATCTCTTCGAGGGGGAACTTGGGTGTGCGGTCAGCCGTCAGCAGGCCGTTGGCTTCCTGGTAGGTATCGGCGAATTGCGTATAGCAGAACCCGGAGAGCAGGGGGAGCGAGTTCACCACGGCGAGCAGCTCCCGATAGCGCTCGGCGAAATCCTCGCTGCTCTCAGCCCGCGAGTACCCCCAGGCCCCCTTCTCCTTGGAGGCGCAGATGCCGCCGAACTCCGTCAGCATGATCGGCAGCTCGCTCAGGGCGTGCTCCTCGAGCACCAGCAGACGTCCTCCCGGCCGCTCCTGCTTGAGGAGCCGCGGGAGGACGTCTTCGGCGTGGTAGCGCTCGGCGATCCGCTCCGGGTTCCCATCGTAGTCGTGGATGCCGATGATGTCCGTCGCCACGCTCTCCCAGCCGTCGTTGCCGATCACCGGCCGCGTCGGGTCGAGCGTCTTGCTGAGATGGTAGAGGGCGCGCACCCAGTTGCGCTCGGTCTTGTTGTCTGGCAGGTTGGGCACGCCCCAGGACTCGTTGAAGGGCACCCAGGCGATGATCGAGGGGTGGCTGTAGTCGCGCCGCACCGCTTCCATCCATTCGCGGGTGAGGCGCTGGATCGAGCGCTTGGTGAAGCGGTAGGCGCTCGGCATCTCCTCCCAGACGAGCAGCCCCAGCCGGTCGGCCCAGTAGAGGTAGCGCGGGTCCTCGATCTTCTGGTGCTTGCGCACGCCATTGAAGCCCATGGCCCTGGCGAGCTCCACGTCGCGCCGGAGGGCCGCGTCGTCCGGCGCCGTCATGCCGCTCTCCGGCCAGTAGCCCTGGTCCAGGACCATGCGCAGGAAGTAGGGCCGGCCGTTGAGCACCAGCCGGTTCCCTTGGGAGGCAATGGTGCGCAGGGCCGTGTAGCTCCTGGCCTCGTCGAGCAGATCGCCGCGCTCGGCCCAAAGCTGAAGGTGGACCTCGATCAAGTTCGGTTTCTCGGGGCTCCACAACAGCTCGTTGCGGAAGTCGTCGATACCCGGGTCGGAGAGGGCGATTCGGCGATGGACCTCGCCCGCGATCACCGTGTAGGCGTCGTCGGCGAGGAGCTGGCCGTTCGCCCGGAGCTTGACGCCGAGCCGCAGCCGCTCCCGGGGCTCGCCCTCCATCCAGGCCTCCAAGCCCAGCTCCCAGCGCTCCAGGCTGGGGGTCCAGCGGAGGCTCCCGATCCAGGTGGAGGGGACCCTCTCCAGCCACACCGTCTGCCAGATGCCGGTCGTGCGCGGGTACCAGATCGAGTGAGGCTCGCGTTTCCAGTCCTGCTTGCCGCGCGGCTTGGCGAGGTCCGCCGGGTCGTCGTCCACCCGCACCACGACCGTCTGGGGACCGGGTGAGACGAGCAGGTCCGTGATGTCCGCCGAAAAGGGCGTATAGCCCCCCTCGTGACATACCGCGAGCGAGCCGTTGACCCAGACGGTCGCCGCCCAGTCCACGGCGCTGAAGTGGAGCAGCAGGCGCTCGCCGCGGCGCAGATACGGAGCCTCGAACGTCCGGCGGTACCAGCACCGGCGGTAGAAGCCCGTGTTGCCGATGCCGCTCGCCTTCGTCTCCGGCGAGAAGGGAACGAGGATGGTGCCGTTCCACACCGCGTCCTGGGGAGCGCGCCAGCGGGCGCGGGGATCGAGCACGAAGTCCCACGGCCCGTTGAGCGAGGTCCAGGAGTCGCGCTGGAGGAGGGGGCGGGGGTATCCGTGTTCGGCGTCTGCGGTCGATTCTGCGGTCTTCGGGCGCTTGGGCATGGTCGCTCGGGGCTCGGGTGCAAGAGGTGAGCCAGTAGGCGCGATCGATTGCGCCCGGCAACGCTCCACACTGTCGGGGCGGATCATACCCTCTTCCGGTGGAGCATCGGGAAGGGGCTCGTATAATCCCGACCCGAGGAGGGTCTCCCGATCCCCAACCCCCGCCCTGAGGCCGTCCAGCTCGAGCTGTTCACCCATCGCTTCGCGGCCATCGCGCGGCAGATGGGGGAGCGGCTCCAGCGCACGGCCGTCTCCACCAACGTCAAGGAGCGGCTCGATTTCTCCTGCGCCCTGCTCGATGCCGCGGGCGAGCTGGTCGTCAATGCGCCCCACATCCCGGTCCATCTGGGGGCCTTGGGCCTCTGCGTGCGCAGCCTGCGCGAGGCGATCGCCATGGAGCCGGGCGACGTCGTCGTGACCAACCATCCCGCGTTCGGCGGCTCCCACCTGCCGGACGTGACCGTGGTCACGCCCGTGTTCGGCGAGGACGGCGGTCCCCTGCTCGGCTACGTCGCCAGCCGGGCCCATCACGCCGAGATCGGCGGCGTACGCCCGGGCTCCATGCCCCCCGGCGCGCGCCGGCTGATCGAGGAAGGGGTCGTCATCCCCCCGGCTTACCTCATCAGAAAAAGGGAGCCCCGCTGGGACGCCGCCCGGCGGCTCCTTCTGGAAGCCCCTTTCCCGACGCGGGCCGTGGAGGAGAACCTGGCCGACCTGCGCGCCGCCGCGGCCGCCAACCACCGGGGGGCCGAAGCGCTCGTGTCCCTCGCCCGTGAGCATGGACGCGAGGCGGTGGCCCGCTACATGGCGGCCCTCAAGGCCCAGGCGGGCGCGCGGCTGAGCGCGGCCCTGGCCCGCCTGTCCGCCGGAAGCTACGAGGCCACGGAGCGGCTGGACGACGGCTCGCCCATCGCCGTGCGGATCGAGATCGGGGGGCCGGGAGCCCGTCCCGTGGCCGCGATCGACTTCGCCGGCTCGGCCGGGGTCCACCCCGGCAACCTCAACGCGCCGCCGGCCGTGGTGCGGAGCGCCATCCTCTACGTCCTCCGCCTGCTCATCGCCGAGCCCATGCCCCTCAACGAGGGCATCCTGGAGGCGGTGGACATCCACATCCCGCCCGGCATGCTGAACCCTCCCTTTCCCGAAGACCCGGCGGAAGCGCCGGCCGTGGTGGGGGGCAACGTCGAGACCAGCCAGCGCCTGGTGGACGCCCTGCTCAAGGCGCTCGGGCTCGCCGCCTGCAGCCAGGGGACGATGAACAACGTCCTCTTCGGCAGCGAGCGCTTCGGCTTCTACGAGACCGTCTGCGGCGGCGCCGGCGCCGGCCCGGGGTTCTGCGGTGCGAGCGCCGTCCACACCCATATGACGAACACGCGCATCACCGACCCGGAAGTGCTGGAGCACCGCTATCCGGTGCGGCTGGAGCGGTTCGCCGTCCGCGCCGGCTCAGGCGGAGAGGGGACGTACGGGGGCGGCGACGGCGTCATCCGCGAGCTGACCTTCCTGGAACCCATGTCCCTCTCGCTCCTCACCCAGCACCGGGTGGAAGCCCCCTACGGGATGGATGGCGGCGGGCCCGGCCTGCGCGGGCGCCAGCGGCTGGTGCGCGCTGCGGGCGAGGTAGAAGAGCTTGCCCCGGTGGACGGCCGCGAGGTCGGGCCGGGAGACCGACTGATCCTGGAGACCCCCGGAGGCGGGGGATGGGGAGCCCTCACCACCCCGACCCTCCCAGAGGGAGAGTAGGGAGAAAGGCAAGACCGCTCAAAAGCGTGCCAGGTACGTGACTGTGCTCACCTCGACGGCGCTGTGGTCCCCTGGCTCCTCGCCCAGAAGCTGCCTCTGTGGCGACGACCACCCAGCCTGCCTTGCGAGATCGACCCTGTCTCGCGTCACCCAACCGCGTCGGCCGACCACCCGCCGGGCCGGGAGAGGGGGAAGGCCGTGAGTGGTGGGGCGGTTTGGAGTGGGGTGGGGAGTTGTGATCTTGGCGAAGCTGCAGTATGATGAAAGCACTGCGAGAGCAGGGTAACCTGCCAGCCTTGTGGCACGCGGTCTGGTGAGGTTTATATGTTTGGCCGTACTGCTTCGGCCATTCGATAGGAGGAGAAAGGAAATGGCAAAGACAGCATCACGGCTCCTGCGCCTCATGGGTCTCTTCTTCTTGTGCCTGGTGGCATCGGGCAGCCTTTTCACGGCGCAATCTCAATCTCAATCGGCAGACTGCTCGGGGACGGCCTCGGTCTGTTCGCCCGGACCTGGGTGTGTCAGAGATTGCTGGTGCGAAGGAACGTTAGCATGTTGTCTGCAGGGGTGTGACATGTGTTGTAATGGTCAGAATTTGAATTGACCGCCCGGAGTAGGCCCTGGAGTAGGTGGGAGTAGGCGCCACCCTCTTCGCGAGATAAGGCCTACAAAGACCAGCTCGACAAGCTGAACGAAGCACTCATACTGGCGGAGATGGAGCAGCACGGTCAGAGGGCCGAAGAGTTGGACGTCGAAGCCGTCTTCGCCGAGCGGGAGCCCGTGTAGGCGAAGCGGCCACCCCACCCAGGCTGTGCACCCTCAGTGGAGGCGGCACACCTTCCCCGAACCCTGATCCCTGCGGACGGGGTCGGCTCGTGGAAGTACTCCTTGTACTCCCTGCCTGGCTGGTCAAGCTGCGGATCTTCGCCTCAGTCAACCGCATTGCCTTACCTATCACTTTCCGCTCCTGGTAATTAGCCTGTAACGGATCGGCGGTTCAACGTCGGTACGTACCGGGACGTCCCGGTACAGATCCGTACAGCTAAGGCAATGCAGGTCAGAGGTTTACGGGTACTTGAGGGCGGTAA
>DASWME010000375.1:0-25472 GCA_036399915.1 Thermoanaerobaculia bacterium | reverse complement strand
CGGCGACGAGTGGCTCTTCATCGATCCGCTCCGGGAATACGTTCCCGGCGCTCCCGCACGGCTCGCCGTCGTCTACCGTGAAGCCGATGTGCGGCCTGAGGCAGGTGGCCAGTGCGGGCTCGAGCACCTGCGCAAGGCGGGCCGCGCCCTCGGCCTTGGCTACAGCGGCGCCAAAGACCACACCACGCTGCGCCGCCTGGACATCGCCACCGACGGCGATGGAGAGTACTACCAGCGCTATGGCGTCGGCGGGTTCGACCGGATCGCCGCGATCATCAACGGCGTTGACGGGATCTACCGCAACCAGATCAACCTCTTCCTGCGGATCACCTTCCAGCAGCTCTGGACCGATCCCGCGACCGACCCCTACACGTCCCCGAATGACATCATTGCGACGATCAACCAGTTTACAGACTGGTGGAACGCCAACCGGGCCAACGTGAACCGCGACGTGGCCCACCTCTTCTCCGGTAAGAGCTTCTCCACCTTCATCGGGTACGCGTGGATCGCCGTCGTCTGTAACAACCCAGGTAGGTCCTACAGCGTATCCCAGGATCTGGAGCCCCAGTTCATTCGCGTCGAGCTGATGGCGCATGAGCTGGGTCACAACCTGTCCGCCACTCACGACGACCAGTCACCGGTCTGTCCGGGCGTCAACTGCAACGGCTTCGGCCCGATCATGTGCTCGGTCATTCAGGGCAACGGCACCAACACCTTCTCCTCGTGCTCGAAGAGCCAGATCGACAACCACACCCACAACAATAGCTTCTGTCTGAACTGAGCCGTCCGGTTGACGGAGTTGGGAAAAGGTCCTGTATCACCACGGCTGGCTGTCAAGCCATGAAAGGAGGAAATTTCCGATGGTCACTCACTCCCTGTCGAAGCCCCCTCTCCGCAGGCTCCCTGCAGTGCTGGCGCTAGCCTGCCTCGCTCTCGCGGGCGCCATGGCGCCGGCGGAGGCGGCGCTGCCTGAGCGCGACCTGGAGCGCCTGAGCAGCTCCCCCAAGATCTCCCCCGCCTTGGTGGCGACCCTGGAGCGCGCCGGCAAGGCCTACGTCAGCATCACCTTCTCCCCGCCCTCGCGGGAAGACCCCGCCTACGCCGGCCACCCGGCCTGGAGCACGGACGTCAATCCTCTGATCTTCGATCTGGTGAGCATGGCGGCCTCCGGCGACATGCGCTTGGAGGGCCTCGGCGATGTCCAGACGTTCACCGGCACCATGAACGCCACCGCCCTCCTCACCCTCCTCGACAATCCCCACGTCCTGGCCATCGGCTCAGCGAGGCGCCCAAGACCCAGAACCTCCGGAGGGCAGGTCCTGAAAGCGGCTTGCGCTCCCAGCGCCACCACCGCCTGCCTCCAAGGAGGGCGGTTCTCGGTCAGCGTCACCCACGGGGGCAACACGTCCCAGGTTTCCAGCACCAGCTCCGAGTCCGCGGTCTTCTGGACCTTCTCTTCCACCAACTGGGAGGTCCTCGTCAAGGTGCTCAACGGGTGCGCTTCCAACGGCAGGTACTGGGTGTTCGCCGCCGGGGCGACGAGCCTCTCCTACGACGTCACGATTCAGGATCATGTGAGGGGGATCGTGGTCCGCTACCCGAATGCGAGCTGCCCGCTTGCCGATACCGGCACGTTCATCTGCTAGCGGGCGAGCCTGCAGCGAAAAGGGCCGGCGGAGCCTTCAGGCTCCGCCGGCCCTTTTCCTTGCGGAAGTGGACGCGCCGATGCCGCCGGAGCCGGCGCCAGACCTAAACCGCCGCCGCCGCGACCTCGGGCTCGGCGGCTTCCGGCTCGCGCGCTTCCGCGGCCCGGTGCGTCCGCGCCACCAGCGTATAGATCGAGGGTACTACGAAGAGCGTGAACATCGTGCCGATGATCATGCCGCTCACCAGCATGATGCCGATGCTGTTGCGCGCGCCGGCTCCCGGACCATGGGCGAAGACCAGCGGCAGGTGGCCGACGACGGTGGCCGCGGTCGTCATCAGGATCGGGCGCAGCCGCGTGGTGGATGCCTCGAGGACGGCGCGCAGCTTGTCCAATCCCGTCTCCTGCAGGTGGTTGGCGAACTGCACGATGAGGATGCCGTTCTTCGCCACCAGGCCGACCAGCGTGATGAGTCCCACCTGGCTGTAGACGTTGAGCGAGGTGAAGCCCAGGAAGGAGAAGAGCAGCGCGCCGGAGAGCGCCAGGGGAACGGAGCCGGCCAGGATGATGAACGGGTCACGGAAGCTCTCGAACTGCGCCGCGAGCACGAGGTAGATCAGGATCGCCGACAGCAGGAAGGTGCCGAGGAACTTGCCGCCTTCGACGCGAAGCTGCCGCGACTCGCCGGCGTAGTCGACGCTGTAGCCCTGGCCCTGCGGCAGGACCTTCCGCGCCTCGTCCTCGAGGAAGCGCAGCGCGGTGTCCAGAGAGACTCCCGGCGGGATCGCGCCCGTGATGCGCACGGCGTTGAGCTGCTGGAAGCGCTTGAGCTCGCGCGGCTCGGTGGTGGTGCGCAGCGTGGCGAAGGTGGAGAGCGGCACCAGCTTGCCGCCGGAGCCCGTGACGTAGATGTCCGACAGTTGATCGGCCGTCAGCCGCTCGCTGCGCTTGACCTGCGGGATCACCTTGTAGCTGCGGCCGCCGATGCTGAACCGGTTGACGTAGTTGCCGCCCAAGAGCACCGAGAGATCGCGGCCGGCCTGGGCGAGGTCGACGCCCTGGGAGCGCAGCTTGTCGCGGTTGAAGACGACCTCGGTCTGCGGCTGGTCGAACTTCACGTCGGTATCGGCGAACATGAAGAGGCCGCTGCCGAAAGCCTTCATGACGATCTGGTTGGCGAGCTCGCTGACCTGCTGCGGCTCGGCCGTCGAGGCGATCACGAAGTCGACGGGCAGCCCGCCGCCGCCGCCAGGCAGGGAAGGAGGAGTGATGGGGATGATCCGCACGCCCGCGAGCTTCGACAGCGCCCCCGAGACCTCGACCTGCATCTGCGCGCTGGTCTTCGTCCGCTCGCTCCACGGCTTGAGAACCATGCCCGCGAAACCCCCGGAGGGGAAGACGATCTGAAAGGTGGCGTCGGTCTCCGGGAATCTTCGGAAGGTCTTGTCGATCTCATCCGCGAAGAGCTTGGTCTGGTCGAGGGTCGCGTTGGCGCTGGACTGAATGATGCCGAAGACCACGCCCTGGTCCTCGGCCGGCGCCAGCTCCTTCTGCGAGAACATGTAGAACGGCACCATCAGCAGCATGACGATCAACCACAGGGTGAGCACGACGGGCCGGTACTTGAGCGTGCCGGCGAGCACCCGCTCGTAGGCGCCACGGATGCGCTCGAACTGGCGGTTGACGACGCCGGCGAAGCCGCGCTCGGTGTCGCCGGCGCGCAGCATCTTCGAGCCCATCATCGGCGAGAGGGTCAGCGCCACCACGCCGGAGACGAGCACCGCGCCGGCGAGGGTGAAGGCGAACTCGCGGAACAGCGAGCCGGTCAGGCCGCCCTGGATCGCCACCGGCGTATAGACCGCCGCGAGCGTGATCGTCATGGCGATGATGGGCCCCACCAGCTCGCGGGCGGCGTCGATGGCCGCCTGGAACGGGCTCTTGCCTTCGTGCAGGTGGCGCTCGACGTTCTCCACCATGACGATCGCGTCGTCGACGACGAGGCCGACCGAGAGCACGACGGCGAGCAGGGTCAGCAGGTTGATGGTGAAGCCGGAGACCATCATGATGAAGACCGCGCCGATGAGCGAGATCGGGATGGCGACGACCGGGATGATCAGCGAGCGCACCGAGCCCAGGAAGAGGAAGATGACGATGATGACGATGAGCAGCGTCTCGGAGAGGGTCTTCAGCACCTCGCGAATGGAGTCGCGGATGTACACCGTCGAGTCGTAGGGAATGCCGCCCTTGATGCCCGCCGGCAACTGCGCCTGGATGCCGGGCATCGCCTCGCGCACCCGGCCGATGACGTCGAGCGTGTTGGCGGTGGGCAGCACCCAGATGCCCATGAAGACCGCGGTCTCGCCGTTGAAGCGCACGTCCTGGTCGTAGTTCTCGGCCCCGAGCACCACGTCGGCGATCTCGCCGAGGCGCACGACGGTGCCGTTCTCCTCCTTGACCACGAGCTGGCGGAACTCCTCGGCCGTCTGCAGGTCGGTGTTGGCGGTGAGGTTCACCGACACCATCGATCCCTTGGTCCGGCCGAGGGCGGCGAGATAGTTGTTCGCCGCCAGCACGTCCCGCACCTGCGACGGCGAGATGCCGTGCGCCGCCATCTCCTCGGGCTTGAGCCAGATGCGCATAGCGAACGTGCGGTCGCCGAAGATGTCGGCGCGCTGCACGCCGCTGATGGCGGCGAGCTTCGGCTGCACCACGCGCACCAGGTAGTCGGTGATCTGGTTCTGGTCGAGGTCGGGGGAGGAGAAGCCGAGGTACATCCCCGCGAACTGGCTGTCCGCCGTCTCCAGCGAGATGACCGGCGATTCCGCCTCCGGCGGCAGGGTGTTGCGCACCTGCGCCACCTTGGCCTGGATCTGGGTGAGAGCGGCGTTGGTGTCGTAGTTGAGCTTGAGGTGCACGGTGATCGTGCTCACGCCCTGCGCGCTCGACGACTCCATGTAGTCGATGCCGTCGGCGCTGGCGATCACCCGCTCGAGTGGCGTGGTGATGAAGCCGCGCACCAGGTCGGCGTTGGCGCCGACGTAGGCGGTGGTCACGTTGATGACCGCGACGTCGCTGCGCGGGTACTGCCGGATGCTGAGCGACCGGATGGACTGCAGACCGGCGATCAGGATGACCAGATTGACCACCACGGCCAGCACGGGCCGGCGGATGAAGAGATCGGTGAGCTTCACGCTGACTATCCTCCTAACTGTCCGCGGGGCGGGGCGCCGGGCTGTTGGCCGGTTGGATCTGGTTGTTCACCCGCACAGCGGCGCCGTTGCGGAGCTTGAAGACCCCCGAGGTCACGACCTCCTCGCCGGGCTTGAGGCCGGAGACGACCGCCACCTGGTCGCCGCGCGAGCCGCCCAGCTTCACGAACTGCTGGCGCACGCCGCGGTAGGGCTTGCCGTCCGGGCCCTTGAGGTCGTCGACGACGAACACCGAATCGCCGTAGGGGGCGTAGCTGATCGCCGAGGCGGGGAGCGTGATGACCGGATTGCTCGCGCCCATCACCACCTGGGTCTCGACGAACATGCCGGGACGCAGCCGGCCGTCGGAGTTGGCGAAGGTGGCCTGCACCTGGACGTTGCGCGTCGCCTCGTTGACGACCGAGTCCAGAGCCGTGATCGTGCCGGTGGCGCGGATGCCGCCTTCGGCGGTCAGGTGCACGGGGGTGCCGGGGCGCAAGCGGCTCATCTGTTCCTGCGGTACCGAGAAGTTCACGTAGACCGGGTTGAGAGCCTGGAGCTGCACGATGGGGTCGCCGCCGGCGAGATACTGGCCGAGATTGACCTGCCGGATGCCGAGAAGCCCCGAGAACGGCGCCCGGATCGTCTTGCGCGATATGGTGGCGCGGATCTCGCCGGCGCCGGCCTCGCCCTGCTTGGACTCCGCCGCGGAGCGGTCGTACTCCGACTGCGAGATGACGCCGCTCTCCCGCAGCTCGCGCATCCGTTGGAGGTTGAGGCGGGCGAGGTCGCGCCGGGAATTGGCGGCGGCCAGTTGCGCCTCCTCCTGGCTGGTGTCCAGCGTGACGAGCACGTCGCCCTTGCGGACCCTCTGGCCGGACTCGAACGAGATCTTCTCGACGATGCCGGGCAGGTCCGCGCTCACCATGACGCCCTGGACGGCGGTCACCGTGCCGATGGCGGCGACCGTGGCCGGCCACTCCTCCTGGCGGGCCGTGGCCGTGGTCACGGACTCCGGAGGCGGCTGGAAGGACGCACCTTGCGCCATGGCCCCGCGGACCTGGCGGACCTTTATGGCACCGATGGCCGCGACGAACACGGCCACCGCGATCAGCATCAGGAACATACGCTTCTTCATGACGACGGGTCTCCCTTGCACCTACAGATCCAATACGAATTCAAGCGGGCGAAGTTGGCCGCCGCGCGGGCGAAGCCCGAACAGCCATTCTATCCGGTAGTCGACGGCTGAGGCTCGGTTTCGACGTCCTGCCCTCGCCGACCTCACTCCAGCTCCTGTCCCAGAGGAGAGGAGCTTCAGGTTCGTTCTTCCCGTTGGAGAGGAGCCAGCGATCAGGTCGAGCCGGCCATCCGGCGCGGCCTTCTGGTAATAAGTCCCGCTCAGGAGTGCCGTATTCCCATGGACCGCGACCAGGAAGGCCAGAGAGGGGCAGCCCCGCGGAGCCACCCCTCTCCTCGACTTCATCGGGTCCTACAGACTGCGACTACTGGGCCGGCGGGGTCTGCGGCGGCGCCGGAGCCTCAGCGGACTTCTTCTTCCGCTCCGGCCGCTTCCGCCCGACGGTCTTCAGGGGGTTCAGCCCGAACTGGATGAGCTGCTCGCTGGTGTAGCCGAACGTCCCCTTGAGGTGCGCGGCCACCCGGGCGCGGAGCCTCTCCCCACGCCGCTCGATCTCCCGCCGCTTGGCGGTGAGCTCGCGCAGGCGACCGCGGGCGGTCTCCTGCTCGGCGTCGTGCGCCTCGGCCTCGGCGATCACGGCCTGCAGCTCGGTGTGGATGGCCTGGAGGTGCGGCATCTCCTGCAGATGCGGCGCCATGTTGGTGCCGGTCACCTTCCAGTTGCTGATCTTGTCTCCAAACGTCCTCTTGTTGCGCATGGTCTTTTTCTCCTTTCTGGTTTGACCATCGGTGCTGCCGTTGGGACACAGCTCACCCGACCGGGTATCCCGCCCGTCCGGAGAGCCCGCGGAGGACATCTCCAACCACAGCGTTCCTACAGCTACGAGTCTGACATGCATCGATCGACAGGGGTACTCTGCCATATTCGCAGGACTGTGTCAATAGGCAGGTTCAAGAATTTCTCTGTTCTTGACCCATATAGTCACATATTGGTCCGTGCGGCCGGAGAAGCCTCCCCACGCCGGGAGCACCCTCCTCCGCGCCTGGGGAGCCTCCCCATTGCCTGGGGAGCCTCCTCCGCGCCGGGGGACCCTCCCCAGAGCCGGAGGAGGCTCCTCCGCCGCTGGGGACCCTCCTCCGCGCGTGAGGAGGGTCTTCCGCGGTTGGGGACCCTCCTCCGCTCGTGGCTCCCTTCCCTTTTAACTCCCTTTACAGAGCAGCCGGCCGAACGCTAGTGGCTGAAGTATTGGAGCCGGCCCGACTTCTAGCCGGCCGGCCGGTGTGCTAGGATGCATCTTGAGGAGGGGTTTATGGTCGAATCGCTGTCTATCCGAGCTGTCGTCTTCCAGGACAGAGGATGGTGGGTCGCCCAGTGCCTCGAATACGACCTTTGCACGTCGGCCAAGGACCGCAAGGAACTTACTCGAAAGCTCGCCTCCCAGTTGCGCCTGCAGATGATCCTCGATCTCAATAGAGGTAAACGGCCATTCCAGGACCTCCCTCGCGCGCCGCAGAGATTCTGGGAGATGTACTCGGGCAGCACGCCTGAGGAGGTGGTCCAGGTTCGCGGATCTTGGCTGGGGAATCTCTTCCGGATTTGGCGCGGAGGTAGCCGGGTCCAAGCGAACATCGCTTTAGCTACGGCCTAGTCCTCCGGAGATCCAAGCCCCAACAGTACAATCCAGTGTTCGCGGCTAAGACCGCGACAAATGCTTTCCTGGTCGGCGGGTGAAAGAATCTCTTTTTTATGCATCTTGCCAAGAGCGTACCTGTTCCAAGTTTCACTGTCTTCCAGGTAGATCCCGTAGAACGGCATCCACCCAACCCGAATCTTAATGCCGGTGATGTGCTCGACTTCCCTGGCGAACTGCTCAACGGTACGCTCATGGCTCATTTCAGTCTCCCCACGGGCCAGCCAGTTCGGTGTTCCCAATGTTCCCGCCCCTCAGTGATGGCCTTGGCCGACCGCTATCTCTGAGAGACAGCTATATCACCCGCTTGCTATCCCGCCTTCTGCTTGAGCGAGCCAAGCTTGGAGCCGAGGCTCCGGCTGATGGAGAAATCCAAGTGATACCGGGGCATTACTGCTGTAGTTAGTGATTCCTCGGAAAGTGCCTTGCCGATGTCCTCGACTGACCACTCGCGTGCGCCTTCTAGTGCCTGCACTCCAACTACAGCCTCAACTAAGCTCTGCTCAAACCACTCTCGCACGACACCCTCAACGACGTTCCGAGCGCCAGGAACCTCTGAGTATCGCCTGCACCAGCGTTCGACCATGTCTCGAAAAACGCGAAAGTCAGCATTGATTTGCAGCAGGTTCTGGTCGGGAAGAAACTTTGCTGCCCGATCTTCCAAAAAGCCCGGGGCGCGAGTCTCGTCCTCCGCGCTAACCCATAGAACCTCGGGAAATGGATCTGCCTTCACCTTACCTGCAGGCTGTCCGGATTCTGTAGCAAAGACCGCGTAGACATCTCCGGCGCGCCCTCCCTTACCGCCAGATCGCGGAGTGCGGCTGCTGCGCCTCTCCAGTTCCTCAATTAGAGCCTTGCCTCCCCTGCGAGGGACCTCCTCGTCAATAAGGAAATCGCCGAGAGGAGTCGGACGGTACCGGCTAAGCTTGAAGAGATCGCTAATCTGTTTGAGGCGCTCGCGTATTGCCTCGGTATGATCGCGGCCCGTCGACGCAGACGCCGCGTCCTCAATCAGTTGCTTGATCTCCCCCGGCATCTTCTCGCGGAATTCGGCAGCCCACTCTGCCCACGGGAGGGTTTCGCCGTTGATGAGGAGTTGGGTACGGGCCGTGTTAGTGCTCAGTTCGTCGGTTCTGGCGGGTCGTGGCTCGACGTAAATAACCACCCGGTTGTAGCCGAGGATCACACCGAACTGCTGGAGGCGCGCGACACCGCCCCGCCCAGTCTCGATCTCATAAAGCTCCTCTTTAAACAGAGCCGCAACGTGGCCGTTGGAGTTCATGAAACCCGAGTTTTGGCTGAGGGCCGGCTCATCCGCAAGGATCCACCACCGGGCAACGGCACTCGAAAGCGGTACCTGCCCCGAGACAACCGAATGTTGTTCGAGGTAGGCATGCTGACCATTCAATGTGCGGAGCAGATTCCTGTCGCTGTCGCTCCGAGGATTCTCCCAGCCCTCACGAGCTCTAACCAGGATGCCCAAGGGAAACTGAAAGTACCGGGTGTTCAAATACTTGGCTATCCAGCGTGAAGGGCTAGCAGCTGTTTCCGGCGCCTTCATTGTGTGCTCTTCCTCGTCATTCCCGAGGAGAACGACCATGGTTCCATGATCCTGGATGGGATCAGGCTTTACCGAAGATTCCACTCCCTGCCAGTAGTCGAAGGTGTTGTCGGGACGCTCAAACTGACGGAGGCCGTACTGCCCAGTATCAGGATCACGCCAGAGATGGATCATTGCGCCTTGGCCATCTTTCCACGAGAGATAGATCAAACCAGCATGGTTCCTTGTCGCTGCAGCAATCTTGGCCCCGATGCCAAAGTTCCCTTGGTGCGACTGAGGATTGATCGAGGAGGAAAGCTGGTTGATGTACTTGACCATCTCGGGTCCGGTCATCCCGTCGCCAGTGTCGATCACGGCGAGCTTGAAAATTCCGTCACCAGCTAAGTCGAAGCGATTCCAATCCACGTCCCACCGGATCTCGCCCTCCTTTTCCGGAGTCCGGAGGATCGCTTCTATGCTGTTTTGGGTGAGCTCCCGCAGGAACTGAAGAGGTGCGCAATCGCGACCTAGGCGGTCCAACATGAAACCCATGTTGTCCACAGACAAAGGGAGGGTTTTCTTTGAAGAAGAGGAGCGCGGCAAGATCTCTCCTTTCGAGAGAGGCAGGGGGAGCGGCCTCTCGGTCAAGGTGGCCTGCTCTCGGCGGCGCGGGCGGGAGGCACCAAGCCTGCGGTCCGCGCCTCAGATTGCAGAACCGTTCTAGAAAGTCATTATAACACGTTCGGCGGCCTCATGGAACTGGCGATTGCCGCCCGATGCTTGAACAGATCCGGGATAGCGACTATGCTTTACCTATGAAGACCACGACCCTCTCCCTTGATGACGACCTTATCCACGCGGTCGAGAGTAAGGCGCGGCACACTGGCCAGACTCCGGACCAGGCGATCGAGCGCGTCCTGCGTGAGGCCCTCCTGGAAAAGAAACCCGAGAAGCCCTTCAAGCTCCGACGGTGACAGTCGCGGGAGAGCTCCAGCCCAGGGGGTGGATCTGGACAGCCGAGACTCGCTCATCGAAAAGATGGAAGGCCGCTCTTGATCGTGGTTGAGGCGCTGCCGAAGCCAACGCCTCCTTGACACCCCCGTCTCCTCTTCATAGTCTGCCCCCGGCTCTGCCGAGCCGTCAAGTTCTTGAACCAAAAAGGATATTGTGCGATGAAATCAATCCGCTCCCTTCTCCTGATCCTCCTGTTGACCGCCCTCCCCGTCGTGGCGGTTCCCCAGCCTCCAACTCCAGCCCCTGCGCCCTCGCCGGAGCAGCAGAAGCCTCCCGACGAGCAGCTCAAGGACAAGCAGAAGCGGGAGCAGGAGCCAGAGGAGAACCCCTCCGAGCTCAAGAAGGAGCAGCAGGAGGGCGGCAAGGGCGCTCCCAAGGAAATCTCGGAGAAGAAAGAGGAGAAGTGGGACGTCAACAACCCGCCGGGCCCCTCGACCGAGGTCCCCATCGACGTGACCGAGGGGACCTGGATGTACGTGGACGTGAGCCCCGACGGCAAGGAGGTCGCCTTCGACCTGCTGGGTGATATCTACGTGATCCCGATCGGCGGCGGCGAGGCCAAGGCCCTCACCCATGACGTCGCCTGGCAGATGCAGCCCCGCTACAGCCCGGACGGCAAGACGATCGCCTTTACCAGCGACCAGGGGGGCGGCGACAACATCTGGCTCATGAACCGCGACGGCTCCAACCCGCGGGCGGTCACCAAGGAGAGCTTCCGCCTGCTCAACGAGCCGGCCTGGACGCCCGACGGCGAGTACATCGTGGCCCGCAAGCACTTCACCGCCCAGCGCTCGCTTGGCGCCGGCGAGATGTGGCTCTACCACCGGAGCGGCGGCGAGGGCCTGCAGCTCACCAAGAAGCCCAACGACCAGAAGGACGCCGGCGAGCCCGTCTTCTCGCCGGACGGCCGCTATCTCTACTTCAGCCAGGACATCACGCCCGGGCCGATCTTCGAGTACAACAAGGACCCCAACACCGAGATCTTCGTCATCCAGCGGCTCGACCGGCAGAAGGGCACCACCCAGCGCTTCGTCGGCGGTCCGGGGGGCGCGGTCCGGCCCACCCCATCGCCGGACGGCAAGACCCTCGCCTTCATCCGCCGCGTGCGCGGCAAGAGCGTGATCCACCTGATGGACCTGCGCTCCGGCGAGGCCTGGCCGATCTACGACGGCCTCGACCGTGACATGCAGGAGACGTGGTCCATCCACGGCGTCTACCCCGGCATGGCCTGGACGCCCGACTCGAAGTCGATCGTCTTCTGGGCCGGCGGCAAGATCCGGCACATCGACACCGCGAGCAAGAAGGTCTCCGACATCCCCTTCCACGTGCGCACCACGCGCAAGGTCCAGCAGGCGCTGCGCTACCCGGTGGAGGTGGCGCCGAAGACCTTCGAGACGCGGATGCTGCGTTGGGTGAACGTCGCGCCGAAGGGGGACCGGGTGGTCTTCCAGGCCCTCGGCCACCTCTGGATCCGCGACCTGCCGAACGGCAAGCCGCGGCGGCTGACCCGGCAGAACGATCACTGGGAGTACTACCCCTCCTTCTCGCGCGACGGCCGCTCGGTGGTCTATACCACCTGGGACGACGACAAGCTGGGCACGGTGCGCGTGGTCCCGGCCGGCGGCGGCGAGGGCAAAGTGGTGGTCTCGAAGCCCGGCCACTACGTCGAGCCCGCCTTCACGCCGGACGGCAAGCAGGTCGTCTACCGCCGGATCGAGGGCGGGTTCCTCCGCACCGACGCCTGGTCGCTCGAGCCGGGGATCTACCGCGTGCCGGCCGCGGGCGGCGAGCCCACTCTGATCACCGAGGAGGGCGAGCAGCCTGGCTTCGGCGCTGAGAGCGACCGCGTCTACCTGCTGCGCTTCCCCGGCGAGGGCAAGCGCCAGCTCGTCTCCCTCAGCCTGGACGGCAAGGACGAGCGCCAGCACCTCATCAGCGAGAACGCGACCCAGTTCCAGGTCTCGCCCGACGGCCGCTGGGTGGCCTTCACCGAGCGGTTCCACGCCTATGTGATGCCGTTCGTCCCCACCGGCAAGGCGGTGGACGTCGGCCCCAAGGCCGCCTCGCTCCCTCTGCGCCGGGTCACCCGCGACGCCGGCGAGTACCTCCACTGGTCGGGCGACTCGAAGCGGCTCCACTGGTCGCTCGGTCCCGAGCTGTACACGCTGGAGCTCAAGAACGCCTTCACCTTCCTCGAGGGCGCGCCGGAGACGCTCCCCGATCCGCCGGCTTCGGGGCAGGACATCGGCTTCCCGGCCGAGAGCGACGTTCCGAAGGGCAGGGTCGCCGTGATCGGCGGGCGGGTCATCACTATGAGAGGCGACGAGGTGATCGAGGACGGCACGGTCGTCGTCGAGGGCAACCGCATCAAGGCTGTGGGCCCGCGGGCGAACACGCCGGTCCCGGCCGGCGCCTACGTGGTGGACGCCAAGGGCAAGACGGTCATCCCCGGCCTGATCGACGTCCACTGGCACGGGCCCTTCGGCTCGGACGGCATCGTGCCGCAGAGCAACTGGGTCACCTACGCGACCCTGGCCTACGGCGTGACCACGCTGCACGACCCGTCGAACGACACGGACACGGTCTTCGC
Source organism: Thermoanaerobaculia bacterium (assembly GCA_036399915.1). Classification (GTDB taxonomy): domain Bacteria; phylum Acidobacteriota; class Thermoanaerobaculia; order Multivoradales; family UBA5704; genus DATARR01. The sequence goes on along the minus strand of DASWME010000375.1, from coordinate 12,667 downwards.
CGCCTCGGAGCTGCAGCGCGCCGGCATGATCACCGCGCCGCGGATCTTCTCGACGGGCACCGTCCTCTACGGCGCCAACGCGCCGTTCACGGCCACCGTCGACAACCTGGAGGACGCCCGTTCCCACTTGCGGCGTCTGAAGGCCGTGGGCGCCTTCAGCGTCAAGAGCTACAACCAGCCGCGGCGCGACCAGCGCCAGCAGGTGCTCGCCGCCGCCCGCGAGCTGGGGATGATGGTGGTGCCCGAGGGCGGCTCGCTCTTCGAGCACAACATGGCCCAGGTGGTGGACGGCCACACCGGCGTCGAGCACACGATCCCGGTGGCCAAGATCTACGGCGACGTGCGCCAGCTCTGGAAGGGGACCCAGGTGGGCTACACGCCCACGCTCATCGTAGGCTACGGCGGCATCTGGGGCGAGAACTACTGGTACGACAAGACCCAGGTCTGGGAGAACGACCGGCTGCTCCGCTTCGTACCGCGGGAGATCCTCGACGAGCGCTCGCGCCGCCGGGTGACCGCGCCTGACGAGGAGTACAACCACTTCAACATCGCCCGCATCGCCACCGAGCTGTCCCGCGAGGGGGTCAAGGTGAACATGGGGGCCCACGGCCAGCGCGAGGGCCTGGGGGCCCACTGGGAGATGTGGATGCTCGCCCAGGGCGGCATGACGCCGATGGAGGTGCTGCGCTCCGCCACGATCAACGGCGCCCGTTACCTGGGCCTCGACAAGGACATCGGCTCGCTCGAGCCCGGCAAGCTCGCCGACCTCGTGGTGCTCGACGCCGACCCGCTCGCGGACATCCGCAACTCGGACCACATCTCGCTCGTGGTGCAGAACGGGCGCGTCTACGACGCCATGACCCTCGACCAGCTCGCGCCCGACAAGGTCAAGCGCCAGCCGTTCTTCTGGCAGAAGGAGAAGGGCGGCTTCTCCTTCGGGCCGAGCGGGGCGATGACGCACATCGACGACTGACGCGTCCGGGGGCGCGCGAATGCCCTGGATCGACCTCAAGCTCGTGGGCACGCTGCTGGCGGTGATGCTGCTGCTGCAGGCCGTCTGCTGGCTGCTGGCCCGGGGCTTGCGGCTGCGGCTGGAGAAGAGTGCTGTCCTGGGCGGATGGATCGCGCCGCTGCTGGTGCTCGCTCCCTGGCTCGCCGGCAATCCTCTCCTGGTCCCCTGCGACATCCTGGAGGAGGGGGTGCCCGGTGCCCCCAGGATCGAGCGGCTCGATGATGAGCACAACCTGCTGAACGATGCGGTCTACCAGCTCCTGCCCTGGGAGCTGGAGATCCGGCACGCGCTCGCTCAGCGGCGCCTCCCCTTCTGGTCGGACGCTCTGGAGGGCGGCAGCTCGCCCTGGGCGAACCCCCAGGCCGGCGCCCTCTCACCGCTGGCGATGGCCGCGCGCGCCGTCCCCATCCAGCACCACCTGCTGGCGGCCCAGGCCCTCAAGCTCCTGGTCGCCTTCCAGGGGACATGGCTCCTCGCCCGCCTAGCCGGCCGGAGCCGCGCCTCCTCGCTACTGGCGGCGGCGGGCTTCTCGCTGGGGGGCGCCCTCTTCTCCTGGGCGCTGTTCCCGATCACGGCGACGGTGGCCTGGGTGCCCTGGCTCGCGGCCGGCACGATCCGCCTCTTCCGCCACCCCGGTGGCCGCGCGATCGCCACCACAGCCGTCATCACTGCCGCCCTGCTGCTCTCCGGCCATCCGGAAACCGCGGCGTTCGGCGGGCTCTTCGCCGCGGTCTGCGGCTTCGGCCTGCGCCGGCGCGCGGCCGGTCCCGGCCACGGCCTCGCCGCGGCGGCGCTCGCCGCGCTCCTGGGGCTGGGGCTGGCCGCCCCCCAGATCCTGCCGTTCCTGGCGATCGTCCGGGACTCGCAGCGGGCCCGGGACACGATGGCCCACGCGCTCCCCCGGGGCCCCGTGTCGCCGCTCCAGCCGCTGTCGTGGTTCGTGCCGGGTAACGGGCCCTTCGTCCTGGCGCCGGTCAGTCCGCACGTCTTCGGCAGGCCCTTCCGCGACCCTTTCCGTGGACCTTTCAACTGGGCCGAATCCGAGGCGGGCTACACCGGCCTGGTGGCATTCGCAGGTGCCTTCATGGCCCTGCTGGCGGTCCGCGACCGCCGTGCCTGGCCTTTCCTGGGGTTCGCCATCGCGAGCCTGGCTCTGGCGGGGCGCTTGCTGCCGTTGGCGATCCTGTTCCATGCCATCCCGCCGCTGCGGGTCCCCGCGTGGTCGCGATGCCTGGCGCCCGGTGCGCTCGCCCTGTGCGTGGCCGGAGCCTTCGGCACCGACCTCCTGCTCTGCCGCCTGCGTTCCCGCTCCCGCCGCGAGGTCCTCGCCTGGGGAGGGCTCGGGCTCGCGGCCCTGGCGAGCCTGGCGGCGGCGGCGGACGGGTGGACGATCGGCCTCTGGGCCGGGCTGGCCGCCGCCTGCGGGCTGGCGCGGCTGCGTCCGCGCTGGGGGGCCGCCGCGCTTCTGGCGGTATTGCTGATGGACCTCGTCCCCTGGTCCCGGAGCCTGCTCCCCCGGGGCCATCCCGCGCTCTTCTATCCGCGCACCGCGATCATGGACCGCATCGTCCAGGAGGCCGGCCCGCCGGACCTGTGGCGGGGTGCGGGAGGCGACTACCTCCTCTATCCCCACCTGCTCCCCGTCTACGGGGTGGCCGACTTGCGGCCGCACAACCCGCTGGCCCCGGCCCGCTACCTCCGGGTGCTCGACATCGCCTTCGGATTCCACCCGTCCATCACCGAGTACTTCTCGCGGCTGGGGAACCTCGACCACCCGCTGCTCGACTTCCTGGGAGTGCGGTCCGTGCTCAGCAGCCCCGCCATGCCCCCCACCCGCACGTTGAAGGCCGTCGACGGCGGCCGGTTTCGCCCCTATATCCTCTTCCGCAACCCGCATCCCATGCCGCGCTGGTTCCTGCCGGCGGAGGTGGACGTCATCGGGCGGAAGGAGATCGGGGATTGGATCGCCGGCATGAAGAGGGCCCGCCGGGTGGCGGTCTTCCGCGACGAGGTGGGCTCCTGGCAGCCACCGGCCTGGCCCGGGATCCTGGCGCCGCGGCCCCTCGCCTCCTTGCCCGGCCGCATCGTCCTGGAGGTGCCCGCCAGCGGCGAGCGGCTGCTGGCGACCTCCATGGTCTGGTCCCGGGGGTGGTCGGCCCGCTCCGGCGGCCGGGACCTGAAGACGCTCCTCGTCAACGGGGCCTTCCTGGGCGTGCGCGTCCCCGCGGGCGTGGAGCGCGTCGAGCTCCGGTTCCTGCCGCCGGGGTTCGTCGCCGGATGCGCGGTGTTCGCGGTCTCGGCGCTTGCCGTCCTCTTCCTTCTTACCTTCCCATCAGCGGTGCCAGCGCTTCGACGCCACGCTCGATCACGTCCGGCGGAGCGGCGGTGAAGCAGAGCCGGACGTGGGTGGGGTAGGGGCCGAAGCTCGCGCCCGGGGCGAGAAAGAGGCCGCGGTCCACGCAGCGCTCGAGGAAGCCCGCGAGGCCGGTCTCGTCCAGGAACGGGGCGACGTCGAAGAAGAGGAAGGTGCTCCCCTGGGGCGGCGGGAGGCCCAGGCGTTCCGCCACCCGGCGCCCGGTCTGCCGGTACTGCTCCCGCGCCTGAGCGGCCCAGGCGTCCCCCGGGCCGGCGAGGACCCGCAGGGCGGCGATCTGCGAGGCCGTGGGCGTGCTGTAGAAGCTGTGCATGCCGATCTTCTTCATCTGCTCGACGGCCTCGGCCGGGCCGATCATGTAGCCGCAGCGGTTCCCCGCCATGCCGTAGGCCTTGGAGAAGGAGTGGGCGGCGATGGTGTGCTCGGGAGCGAGCGGTCTGCACCAGGTGTGCTCCCCCTCGTAGACGTAGTCCTCGTAGACCTCGTCGGCGAGGATCCAGAGGTCCTCGCCGACCGCCCACTCGACGAGCGTCTCGATCCATGAGCGCGGGATCAGCCGGCCGGTGGGGTTGCTCGGCGTGTTGAGGTAGAGGGCCACGGTGCGGGCCGTCCGCCGCTCGCGCGCGACCTCGACCGCGGTCTCCGGCGAGTCGGCGGCGCCGAAGAAGGGAACCTCCACCGGGACGCCGTGGAACGACCTCACGATGCCGGTGATCAGCGGCCAGTGGGGCGCGAGCAGCAGCACCTCGTCGCCCGGGGCGAGGATGGCCCCGGCCACTGCTCCCAGGCCGCCGGTCGCGCCGGTCGCCACCAGGACGTTGTCACGTTCGGTCGGGACGCCGGTGCGCTCGCGCACCCGCTCGACGATGGCGTCGAGCAGGGCCGGCATTCCCTGGGGCGCTGCGTAGCGGTGCATACCCGGATACTCGGCCACCCGCAGGTCCTCCATGCGGCACCCCGCGGGCGGCTCCATCCAGGTGTCCCCCACGTGTAGGGGGTAGACCTCGCCCCGGTAGGTGGCGAGCCGGTGGGCCAGGGCCGAGTAGACGGAGCCGGCGATGTCCTGGACGGAAGGCGAGAAGCGGGGGTGTCGCGGCATGGGCCCTCGGACGGACCCGCAGATCCTACCGCAACTGCGAGCGTCCCCTGGAAATTGTCGGGAGGAGAGAAGCGAACACTTCTTTGAGCTACCGGATGGGAAATCCGACACGGTTTGAGGTAATATTTCCCATCTGATCCTTCGAGAGAATCGGAATTGCGAGTCGATCGAGTCACCCGAGCCACGCTCGCCTGGGCGCTCCTGCTGGGCGTACTGAGCCTGCTCGCCCTGCAGGGGGTGGAGGCCTGGCGCAGCGCCGACCGGCGGCTGGGCATCATGCCGGACGAGGGGGAGCGCGGGCTGCTCGTGACCTCGGTAAACCCCGGCCAGCCGGCCGCGCAGGCCGGTCTCCGCGCCGGCGACCAGATCCTCGCCGTCAACGGCCGGCCCATCCTCAACCTGACCGGGTACGAGACGGCGGCCGCGGCGTTCCACCGCGGCAGGCCGGTGTCGCTCCGCATCGAGCGCGGGGGCGAGATCCTCGATCTCGAAGTCGTGCCCGGAGTCCCGCCTCGCTGGTTCCTGCTGTTCATGAACTGCGTGGCGGCCCTGGGCTTCCTCGCCGTGGCGCTGCTCGCCCTGACCCGGGGCGCCGGCGACCTGCGGTTGCGTCTGCTCTCCATGTTCGCCGCCGCGGTGGCCCTGGAGATCGCGCTGCCGATCAACGCCATCGGCCGGCCGCTCCTGAGCGTCTTCGCGAGCTCGGGCTACTACCTGCTGACCGGGCTGCAGATCGGGTTCGAGCTGCACCTCGCCTCGCTCATCCCCGGGCGCGCCGACTGGCTGCGCGCCCGTCCCTGGATCGTGCCGCTCTACTACGCGGCGGGCCTCGGCCTGGGGCTCGCGAGCTGCGCCACCTACTTGGCCGAGGAGGTGCTCGGCCACCGGATCTTCCCCTGGAGCATGGGCGACGTGGACCGGCTGCTGCAGCAGTGGGTCCTGCCGGTGTGGGCCGTCGCGGTCACCGCGCTGCTGGCCGCGCAGGCCCTCCGTCATCCGGAGCCCCGGGGCCGTCACCAGGCCGGCCTGGTGCTGGCCGCGGCGATCCCCTGGATGCTCTTCGTCCTCTTCAGCACCGCCCTCGAACGGGCGGGGTTCGGGATGCCGGGCTGGACCGGGACCCTGGAGACGCTGATCCTGCTCTGCTATCCGCTGGCCTTCTTCGCCGCCATCTTCCGCTACCACCTGTTCGACATCGAGCTGGTGGTGCGACGGGGCCTCATCTACACCACCCTCACGGGCACGCTGGTGCTGGTGTTCTACGCCGCCCTGGGCGCCGGCGGCGCGGTCTTCTCGCGCCTGGTGGAGGGCCGCGAGTCGGTGTGGACCGTGGCGGGGGCCACGCTGCTGCTCGGCCTGCTCTTCGCTCCCCTCCGCCGCTTCCTGCACCGGCTCATCGACCGGCGGTTCTTCCCGGAGCGTTATGCCCTGCGCCAGCGGCTGATTGCCCTGGCGGGAGAGCTGCCGGCCCTGGGCAAGCTGCCGCGCATGGGCGGGTACCTGGTGGAGCGCCTGGCGTCGATCTTCCTCGCCCGCTCGACCGCCCTGCTGATCGCCAATCCGGAGACCGGGCTGCTGAGCGTCCTCGCCTCGACCGGCAGCGGCGTGGACCCGGCGCTCCTGGTCGAGCTGGACGATGCGGCCGTCCAGCACCTCCGGCGGGCCGGGCGCCCCCTGCCCGTGGCGCAGCTCGCCTTGCGCAGCGCCGTCTTCGCCCATCACGTGACCGAGCCGGGCGGCCTCGCCGTCCCGCTGCTCAGCCAGGAGCGGCTCATCGGCCTGCTGATCCTGAGCGGCAAGGAGGGACGCCGGGCCTGGCCGGCCGAGGAGCTGGACCTCCTCAACCTGCTCGCCCACCACGTCGCCACCGTCTTCGAGAACGCGCGGCTGTTCGAGTCCGCCACCTACGAAGGCCTGACCGGGCTGCTCCGCCGGGAAGCCATCCTCGAGCAGCTCGACCGCGAGCTGGAGCGGGCGCTCCGCTACCATCGTCCCCTGACCATCGCCATGGCCGACCTCGACCACTTCAAGGAGGTCAACGACCGCTACGGCCATCTGGCGGGCGACTCGCTGCTCCGGCGGATCGCCCAGGTCGTCGCCGGCGAGCTGCGCAGCGCCGACTGGATCGGCCGTTACGGCGGCGAGGAGTTCCTGCTGGTCCTGCCCGAGACCGGGATGGAGGGCGCCGCCGCCGTGGCCGAGAAGATCCGATTCCTGGTGCAGGGGACGACGGTACCTGCAGAGGACGGCACGCCGACGCGCGTGACGGTCTCCATCGGCCTGGCCTCGCTGGCCGACGCCGCGGGCCCCCGCGAGGAGAAGGTCACCGGCCGCGACCTGATCGCCGCGGCCGATCGCTCCCTCTACGAGGCCAAGAACTCCGGGCGCAACCGGGTGTATCCGCGGGTGGCGTGAAGGATTTGCCCCGATTCAGCCGACTTGCTCCTACGACCTCACCCCCGGCCCCTCTCCTAAAGGAGAGGGGAGAAAACGGCCAGCTTCGAGCCCCCCTCCTTTAGGAGAGGGGCTCGGGTGAGGTCGAGAAGGCAAGGCCCCCCCAAGAACTTAGAAAGCGATGATCAGCCCCACGCTCCCTTCCCCCTGGTAGAGGCCGTCTCCCGAGTCGTAGCGGTCGAACCGGTCGTCGAATCCGGTGTCGAGGTCGGTCCAGTAGCCGCGGGCTTCCAGGCGGAGCCCCACGTTGTCGGCGAAGAAGATCTTCACCCCTCCTCCGAAGCTCGCCGAGAAGCGGTTGTCCGCGTCCAGGTTTCGGAACTTCGGATCGATCCGGGCGAGCCCCGCCGAGGCGGTGAGGAAGGGGTTGACCTGCCCCAGGCCCCACTGGAGGACGATACCGGCGTGGAGGTACGTCAGCGTCACGTCGCCCAGCTCGGTCTCCGGCTCCAGCAGCCCGGGATCGACGATGAAGGAGCTCTCCTGGCGGTTCGCCAGCAGCTCGAGCTGCCAGTACGGGGCCAGGGGAATATCGAAGATGACGCCGAAGACCGGGCTCTCCTCGACCTCCACGTTCAGGTCCCGGTCGAAGGCGTCGCTGCTCCTGGCGTCGAAGTCGCCGTTCAAGCGGTAGCCGGCGACCGGGGTGAGCTCGAAGCGGCCGGGCTGGGCGAAGGCGGCCGCCGGGAGGAGGAGGGCGAGGGCGAACAAGGCTCGGCGCACGGGACTCTCCTTGCTGAATTTCCCCCGGTCCGGAAGACCGGGGAGCCTTCCCTGGTTGTATCACGAGACGGCCGCTGAGGCAGTGGCCCGGTTGGCTCAGCGGAGCGACTGGCAGCGCCGCAGGCGCGCACACGAAGGAGCGAGGCTGGGCCACGCGGGCACTGCCTCAGCGGCGGGTGCTACGATCCGACCCATGAACCCTGTCCTCACCGAAGTGCGTCGGCTGCCCGAGGAGCGCCGCCTGCGGCTGACCTGGAGCGACGGCCACGCTGCCGAGTACGGCTACGACTACCTGCGCGGCTGGTGCCCCTGCGCCGGCTGCCAGGGGCACTCCGGCCTCAAGATCCGCTACCAGCCGCCGCCCCACCCCGTCACGGCCGAGTCCATCAAGCCGGTGGGCAACTACGCGATCTCGATCGTCTGGTCGGACGGCCACGGCACCGGCATCTACCGCTTCGACTTCCTGCGCGAGATCTGCCCCTGCGGCCGCTGCGGCGAGGTGCCGGAAGCGATCGACGCCTAGCGTTCCAGGCCGCGTCCTCCCCCACCTCTCCCTTTCCCGATCTGTTTCGCCGCGCGCAGTCCCGTCGCGATCGCCCCCTCCACCGTCCCCGTCCGCCCTTCGGCGTGGGTCGCCTCGCCGGCGAAGAACAGGGTCCCTTCGACCGGCTGCGAGAGGATCCTTGCCGCCTGCGAGCCGCCCACCTTGGCGTAGCTATAGGCGCCGCGGGCGAAGGGATCGCCGCTCCAATCGTGGAGCCACAGGCCTTCGACACGCGATTCGATGCGGCGCCGGGAGATCCCCAGTTGCTCGGCCAGGGCCCGGAATGCGACGGCGGCGACATCCTCGGGTTTTTTCCCGGTCAGCTCCGCCGCCGGTGGGCCGCCGCTCCAGGCCACGGCGAGAGGAAAACGGAACGGGTAGGCGGTCCACCAGACGTTGAACGGGCCCCCTCCCAGGTGAAGGAAGCTCAACTGGTCGAGGCCACGGCCGGCGGCGAGACCGGGCAGCGGCGCCTGCCAGGGCACCTCATGGAACCAGACGACGAGGCGCGTCACGCAGCCCATGGCGAGCTGGCTCAGGGCCTTGCGGAAGCCCGGCGGCTCAGGCTGAAACCGGCAGCCTCCGGGCTCGTCCGCGCCGGCCTGCAGCACGCCGAGGGGAAGCGTGACGACGACAGCGCCCGCCTCGACCCGGGATGTCCGGCCCGATCGGGCGCGCAGGGTCAGCTCGGCCCGGCCCGCCTCCCAGGCGATCTCGGCGACGCATGTCCCGAGGTGGATGGCGCCTTCCAGGCCGCGCGCCAGGAAATGCGGAACGCCATCGTAGCCTTGCACGACGCGGCCGATGTGCGCGGCCGACTCGCTGGAGCCCTCACCCTCTTCGGGTGCGATGGACAGGATCCCGATCTGGTTGAGGTCGGCGGCGTGAAACCCCTGGACGAACTCGCGCGCCGCCGTCCGGTCCCGTGCGAGGGAGCGCCCGCCGGGCCGCTGGGCGAGGAAATCCGCGACGGATCGGTCAGGTCCGTCCGGATCGATCCTTCTGAGGATGCGGTCGATCTTCTCCCAGGGCGAGCTGGCCTGCCGCAGCCGGCCCCGTCCGGCGCGCCAGTGCTCGCCCGGGATCTCGCAGGCGAGGAGCCGCGCGGCATCCAGGATGCGCTGGGTCTCGGGCGCCTCGCCGTGGATGAATTCGGCGCCCAGCTCGATGGGCACCGGCACCCGCTCGTCGCGCTGGGTGAAGATCCTGCCGCCGATGCGGTCGCGGGCCTCGAAGACGGCGACGCGGAAGCCCGCGCGGTGGAGCTCTCCGGCCGCCGCGAGCCCCGCGACCCCTGCCCCGACCACCGCGACGTCGAAGCGTCTACTTCCGATCCTCACGTCCCTCCGGCCGCTGCCGCCGCTCGATCGCGAGGTAGGTGACCGCATCCCAGGCGTTGTGGATGCCGACGAACAGGAGCAGGAGGGCGGTCCCACCGATCACGAACAGGGACGGCGCGGGATGGCGCCGGAGCACGCTCACGGCCACCAGAAGGGTCGTATACGCGATGAGTGGAAGCGCAGCATGCCAGAGCCAGTCCTCGAGCACCGGCGCATAGTCCGTCTGCCGCCGCATGTGCAGAACGACCATGACCGCGTACACGACTCCCGCCACCCCGCAGGCGCCGAGGACCAGTCCGGCGCTCGCGAGCGCAGCCCATGGCGCGCTCAGGACCGCCGAGATGAACAGGACGGCGCAGAAGTGGACGATCGTCGGGGTGCCGAAGGCGCGGGTCGCCGAGATATCGCTCAGCGCGTTCACCTCGGCGCCGAGGACAATCACCACGAACTGCAGACCCGTCAGCGCAGCGGCCGAGGAGCCGATGATGACGTAGAAGCTTTCCCAGGCGGCGAGCGGCGACAGGGCGGCTGGTTCCATGATCGATGAATACGCCACGGCGATGCTATAGCATCCGCCGCAGCCTCTCCAGATCCTCGAGCGTATTGAGGTTGAAGAAAACCTCTTCAGGTTCCCCGAAGCGGGCGAGGCGGTCTCCTTCGAGATAACGCATGGCGAGGGCATCCTCGTCCACCAGGCCGTGCAGCGCCAGGAGGCCCCGCCCGACTCTCTCCGCCAGGACGCGCAGAGCCTTTGGGCCGTAGAGCGCGCAGAGCGGCTCGACGCCTCCGCTCCAGCGGGGCACCGCCCAGTCGAAACCTTCCGAGCGGGCCAGCTCCGCCAGCAGGACGGCCGGCACCCGCGGCAGGTCACAGGCCAGCACCAACAGCGGCCGGCCCGGCCAGGCCGCCGCCGCGCCCAGGATGCCGGCGGCCGGACCCCGGCCCAGCCCGTCGGGCAGCGATGGAAAGCCCGGCAGCACCCCGCGGCCGCGGTCCGCCACCGCCACCTCGGCGCAGACCGCCGCGAGCCGCTCCGCCGCGGCGGCCGCCAGGCTGGCGCCCCGGAGCTCCAGCAGGGCTTTGTCAAGTCCTAGCCGGCGCGAGGCGCCGCCAGCCAGGACGATCCCCACCGGAGCCGCCGGGCGCCGCCCCGTGCTACCATCCGCGGCTGTATTCATGGGTGAAGGAGAATTCTTCAATGAACGGAATTCTAGCGTCTCTCATCTGCCTTCTCGCGATCTTCGGTCCGGCCGCGCAGCAGCCCGCGCCCAAGGCCAAGAGCCCGGCGCCCGCGAACCCGCGGGTGCTGCTGGACACGACCAAGGGAAAGATCGTGATCGAGCTGTACGCCGACAAGGCGCCCAAGACCGTCAAGAACTTCCTCGCCTACGTCAGGTCCGGCCATTACAACGGCACCATCTTCCACCGGGTCATCCCCGGCTTCATGGTCCAGGGGGGCGGCTTCACGTCCGACATGACTCAGAAGCCCACCCGGCCGACCATCCAGAACGAGGCGGACAACCGCGTCCTCAACCAGCGGGGCACCCTGGCGATGGCCCGCACCGGTGATCCCCACAGCGCCTCGGCCCAGTTCTTCATCAACGTGGCCAACAACGGCTTCCTCAACTTCCGGAGCAAGACCCCCGAGGGCTGGGGGTACGCGGTGTTCGGCAACGTGGTCGAGGGCATGGACGTGGTGGACTCGATCGTCGCGGTGCCGACGACCACGAAGGGTCCTTATGAGAACGTCCCCGTCCAGCCTGTCGTGATCCGGAAGGCGACCGTCCTGCCCGCCGGCGCCAAGACCACCACCCCCAAGAAGTGACGTCACGGGAGAGACTCGGGAGGCCCCATGGAGAACCCCACCGTCGCCCTGGACACGAACCACGGGAGGATCGTCCTCGAGCTGTACGCCGAGCAGGCGCCGAAGACCGTCCGGAACTTCCTCGACTACGTGGCCGCCGGCTTCTATGATGGCACGCTGTTCCACCGCGTCATCCCCGGGTTCATGATCCAGGGCGGCGGGTTCGACGGCCAGCAGCGGCAGAAGCCGACGCGGCCGCCGGTCGAGAACGAGGCGCACAACCGCGTCGCCAACCAGCGGGGAACGATCGCCATGGCCCGCACCGGCGATCCCCACAGCGCCACGGCCCAGTTCTTCATCAACCTGAAGGACAACTCGTTCCTGGACCACTCCGGCAGGACCGCCCAGGGCTGGGGCTACACGGTGTTCGGCCGGGTGATCGAGGGGATGGAGGTGGTGGACCGGATCGCCCGGGTCCGCACGGCCCCGGGGCGCATCTCCGAGGCCGTGCCGGCCGAGCCGGTGGTGATCGAGAAGGCGGCGGCAGTCCGGGCGGCGGGCCCGTAGGCCCGCCGCTACTTCGTGTTCTTCCGCATCAGCAGCAGGCAGTTCCAGAGCACCTCGAGCTGCTCGCGGCCGAAGGGGAGGCTGATCTCCCGCCAGACGTCGCGCTGGGCGGTGAGGAACTCCGTCCAGTCGACGGGGTGCTTCCTCTCGAGGATCCGCCGCATGGCCGCGAACAGATCGGAGACCGACCACAGCGCCGGCCGCTTGCCCCGCAGCTCGCGCCAGCCCCAGCGCAGTTGGGCCACCCGCCGGCGCGACAGCTCCTGGTCCTTGTAGCGCATCCGCAGCCGCCCCACCTCGGCCAGCCGCTCGAAGGCGAGGTCGTCCGCGGGCACCGGGTCAGTGAGCACCTGCCAATGCTGGGGGATCAGCTCCTCCTTGCGCACCTGCATCACCAGGGCGTCGAACTTGGCCACGGGGAGCCCCTCGAAGAGGTTGCCGAGGGTGGGAACTTCGGCGCCGTGGATCCACTCGCCGATCTCCTCGGGCGACGGCAGGGCGCGGGCCGGGACGGCGGCCGCCGCAGCGGCGGCAGGCTTGCCGGGCGACTTGTCGGGCGTGGCGGGCTTGGAGGGCGCTTCCGGCTTGAAGCTGACTTCGGTCGGTTCGGTCATGGCTCTAGTCTAACCGGGTTCGAAACGGACACGAACTCTCGGCCTCTCCGCCCCGCGCCAAAGAACTTCCACGCGCTCTCGGTGAGATCCTGGCCGGCTCCCCCCGGAGCCGGCGTTCTGCTGGTAAAGCTGCCGG
>DASWME010000374.1:0-10493 GCA_036399915.1 Thermoanaerobaculia bacterium | reverse complement strand
CTGCTCGGTGTTCGGTGGGAGCCGAACTGAGGGGGGAGCAATCCCTCCTGACCGCCGGGCAGAAGTCAGCAGAGGGCATAGTAGAGGCGTAAGCCTTGAAGGCCCGAACGGTGCCCCGTTAAGATCGGGGTGAATGAGAGGGGGTGGTTGCTCCGTGCCGAACGGTCCGGCAGTGCATCTGTCAAGCAGCGCAAGCTGCCTCTGGCGTGTCCAGAGGATGAAGCCGGGGTTGGGGTACGGGGAGGGACGCTCCGGTTTGCCACTCGAACCGGCAGGAGCGGGAGTTGGAGCCATCCAATATGAGTTCCCGCGATGGCAGTTCGCCGCGAGGTGAATGGCAAGAGAGGCCGACCCAATCAGCCGAACCGCCGTGTACGTGACCCGTATGCACGGTGGTGTGGGAGGAGGGGGCCCGTGAGGGCCCCCCCTATCCCGATTAGACGGCTCAAGGAAGAAGAAAGGACAGATGGATGCCAGCTGATTTTCCAGGGGGAGAGGGATTCCAAGGATTTATAGAAACCCTGACCAATCGTCTCTTTACTCTTGCTCAGGAAGTCGAGGACAGGACCGGCAAACGAGAGGATTTCGATTTTGTTATGCCGATTGGCCTCTTGCTTGTGGTGGACCAAGCGAATGGTGGGGACGTAACTGCTGATGAGCTTGTGCGCCGTTTTCATCTGCTGCACGCAGAGTCTGATAAAGCCATAGATTTCTACTTTCTTGGCTGGCAGTGGCGCGATAATGCAGACCGCTCAAAAGGGATCATGTTTGATCTCGAATCATTCCGGAAATGTCGTAGTGCCCTCAAGAAAATTGGAGTCAAAACATTCGGGGGCAGTGCGGACTTGATCCTTGTCGACGTACGGTATCGCTACCGAGCTGCGACTCAGGATCCGGAGGGGAGGTCTACACCTTACGGCTACAGCGAACAAGACTTTAACTTTCCCGAGGCAGTTCAAATCAATCTCGCAACCAGCCGTGAAAAAAAGCAGATTCCTCCTGTTGGTGACTTCCTTCAGTCGATCATAGCAGTAGCAGAAGACCTTCGCAACGAAGGCAACTCATCAAACCCGGTATTCTCGATTAGCGATAGGCTTGGTATCGCTACAGCCAGGCATTCGTTTCTCGACTACATACTTAAGAAGTGGGGAGCGATAATTGGAGCCGACAAACTAGAAATACTGGCTATCCGAAAACTTGCTCCAGTAGCCAGGATGTACGGCTCTATTCACAAAGACAACGTCTTTGCTCCGGGAGATGTGCCCGCGCTTAGCTTGCCGAGAGGAGTTAGTCCAAGCACTGGTGTTCCTTACTAGGGTGATGCAATGTGTTAAAGCGTCTAACATACCGTTGCAGCGGACGCCCGCCCTCGTTTCGCTCGGTCGGGTGCTCGCCGCTGAACGGCAGGAGCGTTCGCCGACAGAGGCAAGAGCAGTGGAACTTGGACCAGATCAAGAAGACTTGCTCGTGAAGCTCGTTGAAGCCGAGCGTGAGGTGCCGCGGGAGCATAGGCAACCATTTTGGCTATCGTGGAGCCATAATCACCCGAATCCACTCCTCAGACATCCTGGCTGGCCAGAGGGTGAGTGCGTCTATGAACCCGACGTGCAACTTCTAGAAAGAGCAGGCCTTCTCCATGTCACCACCCGACGTACTCCAGATCTCTACTTTGTGGTATCTCCTGCCGGCCACAATCTTTACGCTAGCCTACAAACTCGTGACAGCGAGCCGCTTAGGCACTTGGAGAAGCGCGTGCTATCTTTTATATCCGGTGACTGGTTCGCCACGCGTTATCCGCCTGCATGTGCAAAATGGAAGGCGGCAGAGGAACTCCTTTGGCGAGAGGACACGGAAGAGTCTCTAGGCACCGTCGGTCATCTCGCCAGAGAAGCAATGATTGAGTTCGCTGATCTCTTGGCAAAGCGCTTCTCTGTTTCTGTCCCTCAAGACCGCGCCAAGACCGTCGCCCGCATCAAGGCAGTCGTCGAACACCTCCGTCCGCAACTCGGAGAGAAAACATCGGACTTTCTTGGTGCCCTCATAGCCTACTGGGGCACAGTCAGTGATCTCGTCCAACGTTTAGAGCATGCGGTATCTCATGAGGGCAGCTCTCTAACCTTAGATGACTCCCGACGAGTTGTTTTCCAAACAGCGATAGTCTTCTTCGAGTTCGACCAGGCTTGCAAACGTGTGAGATCTGGCGGCGAACCTACGCTTGCACCGGACGGCCGGCTTCGCCGCCCGCGCGGTGAAGCGTAAACGCGCTCTCCCGGACTCCCCTGTCGGCCGAATCTGGAGAGCAGCACTTGCGGGGGTCTGGCTCTGTCACAGTAAGTGATTGAGGTGGAGACTTTATTCTCTGAGTTCCACCACGATCGGTGCTGGGGGTGATCGGTGTGCTTTATGAATCCGGCACCTGCGCCACCGAACCGGTGCATGCAGCGGACCGGCGTGCCGCGGCAGGACTTTTCAACAGTTTTCTAACCTTTTTTTGAATGACAGGCGATCGGCTGACCCGCATCGCACACGAAAGGAGATGATTATGAGAGACACCAATAAGCAGACGATGATTCTCAGAGGTGCTGCACTGATAATGATCAGTGTGCTCAGCGCCTGCGCAAGCGCCCCACGCGACTTCGAGACTCCGACTGGTCCTCGTCCCGGAAACCAGCCTGGTCCGTGGATTGTGCTCGGTGTTATCTCGCTCAATACCAGCACTCTGAACCGAAGCGACGCCCGTCAGAATTTCCAGGAGACGCTGACGGTGAACGTTCCTCCGGGCACTGAGCTCATTGTCCCCGCAATGCGCGGCTGGGTTGCTGGTTTTGGTAGTACGAATCCGGAAGATCTGAGCACAGTCACGGAGGCGCGGTGGAATCCCGATGACCATCACCTTGGCTTGGCCTTCATCAACGTCGCGGTAGAGGATATCAACGCTGTAGACACTTCGACTTCTCCACCAACACAGACTGCTGCGATCAGAATCACAGCCCGGCTGAGCGACAACAATGCTGATGACCGCTGGTTTGGCTCAGTAAACTACACCCTTATCTGCTTCGGCAGACATCCGTAGCCGACTCGCCACCAGGCCGTCGCCTAAACGGGGGAACCCGTGGTCGCGCGCACTCGGAGGCTTGACCGCCGAAATAGGATGAACCCGAATTCATCGAGATTCGGAGGAGGATATGGCAGACAAGGTCAAAGGCGTTCCGGATAACTCGTCGGTCGTCATCCCGAGGCTTGTGTGCCGGGACCCTGCCAGTGCGATCGACTTCTATGTCAGCACGTTCGATGCGGTCGAGCTCAACCGCAGGCCTGGTCCTGACGGCACGGTAGCGCATGCGTTGATGACGATCGGTCCCGCGATGATCATGATCGAAGCCGAGTGGCCGACCTTACCGAGCCGAGCGCCCAGCCTGGACGGAACTTCACCGGTGGTGATTTTTGTCTACGTCGAAGACGTGGATCAAACCTTGGAGCGGGCGGTCGGGCGTGGCGCGCAGGTTCTGATTCCCGCAAAGAACCAGTTCTGGGGCGACCGCACCGCCTGGATCATGGACCCGTCCGGGCACGTGTGGACGATCGCTACGCGTGTCGAGGAGACCACCGCACAAGAGCGACAGGACCGGTGGTCCAGCATTCTGGGCAACAGCCAGCAGAAGGCATAGTCGAGGCGTAGCTCTTGAAGACCCGGACGGTCCCCCGGTAAGATAGGGGCCAATACGAGGAGAGATCGCCGCGACGCCATAGCGCGGCCTCGAGACCACCGATCCGAGCGCAGATCCGGGCAAGGGAGAGCTCCATGACGACCGATGCTGTTGGTGCGGCGCCGTTGGCGCGACATCCAGACCAAACGTGGGCGGCGCGTCTGACCGCGGCGTGGGCGAGCGCGAAGCGCCTCTACCTCTTTCTCCTGCCGCTCCGCTTCAGCTTTCTCGCCCTGGCGGTGGTGGGCTTCGCCTTCATCGTCTCGGATCAGGGGCACGACATCATCGCGGCGATGACGGAGAACGATCCGCGCAGCATCGACGTCTCGTCGCATCCTCTGCAGCGGCTCTTCTTCGTCCCGCTCGTCAGTTTTCTGGCGGTGCAGATCTGGTACTGGTCGCGGACGCTGTTGCGCCTGTGCGCTCCCGGCGCGCCGGCGGCGTCGGAGTTCCCGCGGCTCGCGGCGTTCATGCCGCGCGCGCTCGGCGTGCTGGCGTACGTGGTCATGCTGGCGGCGCTGTACCGCGTCGGGCGCGAGTACGGCCGGGGCGGCGAGCAGCCGCTGCACACCTTGTGGGTGCTCGCCGCATGGCTCGCGGCGGCGGCGGTGCTGTTCGTCATCTTCTGCGTCAGGCGTCGCCGCCTGCTCGAGAAGCGCGGCAAGACCGTGACGAAGCAGAAGGAGCTCCACGAGCTCTCGACATCGACGTGGTGGGCGCTCGGCATCAGCTTCTTCGTCGCCATCGCCTTCTTTGTCGCGTCCTGCCTTTTCGTCCAGCAGACCGGCACGCTCGGCTCGATGGCCATCGTCCTGCTGGCGATGGCGCTCTGGGTCTCGTTCGGCAGCATCTTGGTCTTCGTCGGCATGAAGGCCAGGATGCCGATCCTCACGCTGCTGCTGCTCGTCGCGGTCCTCTCCAGCCGGTGGGCGGACAACCATGTCTTGCGGACCTTGAGCGGCACGTCGGATCTCGTCAGTGCGCGGCCGACGGTCACGCAGGCGTTCGATCGCTGGAGCGCGCGGCTGGCGCACGACTACCCGGCCGAGGGGACGCATCCGGTCTTCATCGTCGCCACCGAAGGAGGCGGCATCCGCGCCGCCTACTGGACGGCGGCGGTCCTGACGGCGCTCGACGACGGCATCCCGGGCTTCCGCGATCACCTTTTCGCCGTCAGCGGCGTCTCCGGCGGCTCGGTCGGTGCCGCGACGTACGCGTCGCTCGTGACGCGGCAGGTCGATTCTCCGGGCGCGCTGCCGCGGCTGCGGCCGGCCGCGCAGCGGATGCTCGCGCACGACGCGCTGGCGCCGACGCTCGCGGCGATGACGCAGCAGGACTTCGTGCAACGTTTCATCGCCTACCCCTTCCTCCCCGACCGCGCGCGTGCGCTGGAAGGGGGATGGGAGCGGGCGTGGCAGGAGACCAATGCAGGCGACGATCGCTTCGGCCAGGGGTTCCTCACGCTGATGCACGGACGCGAGGACCGCATGCCATCGCTCTTCCTCAACGGCACGGCGGTCGAAACGGGAGAACGGATGATCGGCAGCAACTGCCGCATCACGCCGGCGGAGTTCTCGGACGCGCTGGACGTCTTCGCCGCCGCCGGGTTCGACCTGCGCGTCAGCACCACGGCGCACAACAGCGCGCGCTTCACCTACGTCTCGCCGGCCGGCACGTTCCTGCGCAATCCGCTCGGTTATCCGGGGTCGCCCTACGACTGCAAACCCGGGAAGCGCTGCGAGCACGTGGTCGACGGCGGCTACTTCGACAATTCCGGCGCCATCACGGCGGCGGAGATCGTCAATGTGATTCGCCGTCGCGCCGCGCAGAATCACGTCGCGATCGCGCCGTACGTGCTCGTCATCCGTTACCTGGCATTGAATCCGGCGCCCGTTGCCCCGGAGCTGTGGGCCAACGAAGCGCTCTCGCCGGTGCGCGCGCTCGCGAACGCGCGCGGCTCGCGGGCCGTGCTGGCGGTGGCGCAGCTCACGCCGCTGACCGATACGCCGGTCATCCAGTTCCGCCTCCTGCAATACCCGAACACCGTCCCGATGCCGCTCGGCTGGCTGCTCTCGCTGCACACGCGTGGCGCGATCGACGCGCAGATGGGACGTGATGCGAAGGAGAACGGCCCGGCCATGGCGGCGGTAGCCGCGCTCCTCCAACGCACCG
Organism: Thermoanaerobaculia bacterium; assembly: GCA_036399915.1. Classification (GTDB taxonomy): domain Bacteria; phylum Acidobacteriota; class Thermoanaerobaculia; order Multivoradales; family UBA5704; genus DATARR01. The sequence goes on along the minus strand of DASWME010000374.1, from coordinate 4,614 downwards.
CCATGGCCGATCCAACGCAGCAGAGCGCCGCGGCGGCGCCGACGGTGAAGCGAATCACCGCCCGGCCATAAAGGGATGTTTATGACGATCGACAACGAGCGCTGGCCGAGCCTGCCCCTGGAGGAGTGGCAGGACACTTGCGAGACGCTTCACCTGTGGACTCAGATCGTTGGCAAGATCCGGCTCTCGCAGATGCCCTGGATCAATCATTCCTGGCACGTGCCCCTCTACCTGTCCGCCCGCGGATTGACCACCTCACCCATCCCGTACGGCGCCACGACCTTTCAGATCGACTTCGATTTCATCGATCACCGGCTCTTGCTGCAGACCAGCGATGGAAAATCGCGGACTCTGGAGCTGAAGCCGCAATCCGTCGCGAGCTTCTACAATGAGATCTTCGAAGCGCTGCACGGCCTGAACATCTCTGTCGCGATCCGTCCCAAACCCAACGAGGTGGAAAAGGCGATCGCTTTCACAGAGGATCACGAGCATGCCTCCTATGACGCCCGATACGTGAACCGTTTCTGGCGTGCGCTGGCGCAGTCGGATCGGATCTTTTGGGCTTTCCGCTCTCGTTTCATCGGGAAGTGCAGCCCTGTGCACTTCTTCTGGGGGAGCTTCGACCTGGCGGTGACCCGCTTTTCCGGCCGTCCGGCGCCGGTCCATCCTGGCGGCGTGCCCAACCTGCCCGACTGGGTGGTGCGCGAGGCGTATTCCCACGAGGTCAGCAGTTGCGGGTTCTGGCCGGGAGGCGGTCCACACCCGTTCCCGCTGTACTACAGCTATGCCTACCCTGAGCCGGACGGATTCAAGACGTATCCTGTGCGGCCGGCGGGCGCCTTCTACAGTGAAGACCTGCGGGAGTTCATCCTTCCCTATGACGAGGTGCGCAACGCCGGGTCTCCGGAGGCGGTGCTGATGGAGTTTCTGCAGAGCACGTACGAGGCCGCCGCTGAATCGGGAGGCTGGGACCGCGGCGCACTGGAGCGCAAGGAGGATCCCCGCTCAGCCGTCTCCTGAAGCGCCGGCCCGGGATAGGCTATCCCCATGGTCGAGAGCCTCTGGAACGACGACGAAGCGGCGTGCTACCCGGGCGATCTCGGGCTGCGCGTCTACACCTCGCGCCTGCTCGGACGCGACAAGAGCCTGGTGCTGCACGGCGGCGGCAACACCTCGGTCAAGGTGCGGGAGAGGAACCTCTTCGGCGAGGAGGACGACATCCTCTACGTCAAGGGGAGCGGGTGGGACCTGGAGACGATCGCGGCCGAGGGGTTCTCGCCGGTCCGCCTCGCCCCGGCCCAGCGGCTGGCGGCGCTGCCGCGCCTGTCCGATCCCGAGATGGTCAACGAGCTGCGGGCGAGCATGACGCGGGCCTCGGCGCCCACGCCGTCCGTCGAGGCCATCCTGCACGCGGTGCTGCCGTTCAAGTACGTGGACCACACCCACGCGGACGCGGTGGTGACCGTCACCAACACGCCGGGCGGGGAGGAGCGCGTCCGGGAGATCTACGGCGACGCGGTGGTCGTCATCCCCTACGTGATGCCGGGGTTCGACCTCGCCCGGCTCTGCGCCGAGCGGTTCCCGGCCGAGGCCGGGCCGGAGACGGTCGGCATGGTGCTGATGAACCATGGCATCTTCTCCTTCGGAGCCACGGCGCGGGAGGCGTACGAGCGGATGATCCAGCTCGTGCGGCTCGCCGAGGAGTACCTCGAGCGGCGGGGGGCCTGGGCGCTCGGACCCTTCCCGGAGCCGCCGGCCGCGCGGCCGGATCCGCTGGAGATCGCCCGGCTGCGCCACGACGTCTCGCAGGCGGCGGGCTTGCCCTTGGTGCTGGCGGTCCGCCGCGACGCGCGGAGCCTCGCTTTCGCCCGGCGGGAGGACGTGGGTCGCATCTCCCAGCAGGGGCCGGCCACGCCGGACCACGTCATCCGCACCAAGCGGTGGCCCCTGGTAGGACGGGACGTGGCAGGCTACGCCCGCGCCTACCGGGAGTACTTCGAGGAGCACGCGCCGGGCGCGGCGCAGCCGAAGACGATGCTCGATCCGGCGCCCCGGGTGATCCTCGATCCGGAGCTGGGCCTGCTCGCCGCCGGGCGCACGGCGAAGGACGCCGCCATCGCCGCCGAGATCTACGGGCACACCATGGACGCGGTCGAGCGGGCCGAGCGCCTGGGCGGCTGGCGGGCCCTGCCTGCCCGCGAGCTGTTCGACATGGAGTACTGGGACCTGGAGCAGGCGAAGCTCGCCAGGGCCGGCAAGCCCCCGGTCTTCGCCGGCGAGGTGGCGCTGGTGACCGGTGCCGCCTCCGGGATCGGCCGCGCCTGCGTGGAGGCGCTCCTCGCGCGAGGCGCGGCGGTGGCAGGGCTGGACGTCGATCCGCAGATCGAGGGCCTGCTCGCCCGACGGGACTTTCTCGGCCTGCGTTGCGACGTGACAGTGGAGGAGGCGGTGACGGAGGCCCTCGGCCAAGCCGTCGACGCGTTCGGCGGGCTGGATCTCCTGATCCTGAACGCGGGCATCTTCCCGGCCACGCGGAGGATCGCGGACCTTTCCCTGGAGGAGTGGGACCGGGTGATGCGGGTGAACCTGGACGCGAACGTCGTCCTGATGCGGCTCGCCCATCCGCTGCTGAAGCTCGCTCCGGCCGGCGGGCGGGTGGTGGTGATCGGCTCGAAGAACGTTCCGGCGCCGGGACCGGGCGCGGCGGCCTACTCGGCGTCCAAGGCGGCGCTCCATCAGCTCGCCCGGGTGGCGGCCCTGGAGTGGGGCAGGGACGGCATCCGCGTCAACGTTATCCATCCCAACGCCGTCTTCGACACCGGCGTCTGGACGGAGGAGGTGCTGGCGTCGCGCGCCGCCGCCTATGGCCTCTCGGTCGAGGAGTACCGGAAGCAGAACGTGCTCGGCGTCGAGGTCACCAGCCGCGACGTGGCCGAGCTGGCGGCCGAGCTGTGCGGCCCCCGCTTCGCCAAGACGACGGGGGCGTGGATCCCGGTGGACGGGGGGAACGAGCGGGTGATCTGAGGTTCAGAAATTATGGAATCAGCAGCGCCTTCCCCGTCGTCCGCCGGCCCTCCAGCGCCCGGTGGGCCTCGGCCGCCTCGGCGAGCGGCAGCTCGAGGCCGACGCGCAGCCGGAGCTTTCCTTCGGCGATCCAGCCCAGGACGTCTCCCGCCCGCTCGCTCAGCTCCTCGCGGGTCACGACGTGGTGGTGGAGCGAGGGGCGGGTCAGGAACAGAGAGCCCTTGGCGTTCAGGAGCTGCGGATCGACGGGGCCGACCGGGCCGCTCGCCTGGCCGAAGAGCGCCATCATGCCGCGCCGGGCGAGGGCATCGAGGCCCTTGTCGAAGGTGTCGCGGCCCACGCCGTCGTAGACCACCTGGACGCCCTGGCCGCCGGTCAGGCGCTTCACCTCGGCGGCGAAGTCCTGCTCGGTGTAGAGGATGACCTCGTCCGCTCCGGCCGCGCGGGCGAGCCGCGCCTTCTCTTCGTTGGAGACCGTGCCGAGCACCCGGGCGCCCCGGAGTTTCGCGATCTGGCAGAGGAGCTGGCCGACGCCGCCCGCCGCGGCGTGGACGAGGCAGGCGTCCCCTTCCTTCAGCGGATAGGTGCTGGTGGCGAGGTAGTGCGCCGTCATGCCCTGGAGCATGGCGGCGGCCCCCTGGCGGGCGCTCACCCCGTCCGGCAGCTTCACCAGCCGCGCGGCGGGCACCGCGGCCAGCTCGGCGTAGGCGCCCTGAACGCCCGTATAGGCCACCCGGTCGCCCACCGCGACCTCGGTCACGCCGGGGCCGACGGCGGCCACGGTGCCGCCCGCCTCCTGGCCAGGGATGAAGGGCAGGCTCGGGCCCTTGTAGAGGCCGGTGCGGAAGTAGACGTCGATGTAGTTGACGCCGGCGGCCTCGACGCGGACGAGCGCCTGGCCCTCGCCCGGCTGCGGATCGGGGACCTCCTCATAGGTCAGGACCTCGGGGCCGCCGAGCTGGTGGACGCGGATGGCTTTCATGGTGGGCTGACTACGCCTGATCCGGACCGGCGGGCTCCAGCCGCACCCAGCGGTCGCACAGCTCCTCGAAGCGCTGAGGATCCTGGGTGGTGAGGGCCTCCCGGCTGAAGCGCTCGATCTCGTCGTGGGGGGTGCCGGCGCGGCGCAGCTCCTGGCGGATGGCGCTCACGAGGGCAAAACGGTTCCGGCTGCGCAGGCAGATTCGTACGTCTGGATAGAGGGGCCCCATCGCGGTTGCGTCCTAGAATATAACGCCTGAAAGGGCGAAAACGTTTCACCCCCGCAAGGAGCTTCGCGTTCGCGATACGGCTGCCGGAGGGGTGACCCGGCCTCAGTGGAACCGCAGCCCGAAGGCGATCGCCGCCTCGGTGTTGTCCGAAAGGACGACCTTGCCCTGCACATACGGCCGGATGGCCTGCCGCTTCCAGAAGCCGACCCCTGCCAGCAGGTTCAGGCCGAGCTCGGTCTCGTCGTCGGATTCGCACCCGCGGCCGCGGCAGCCCGGGGGTGGATCGAAGTTCGAGAAGATCACGGCCGGACCGCCGCCCACCCAGAGGGCATAGGACGCAGGCGTCCGCAGGTCGTAGTGGGCGTCGAGGTTCAGGGTG
>DASWME010000373.1:0-4761 GCA_036399915.1 Thermoanaerobaculia bacterium | reverse complement strand
CCGCGCCGCAAGCCGGTGCGCCGGAAGCCGGAGGAGCCGGATGGCGAGACCCCGCCGGCGCCGCCGCCGGAGGTCAAGACCCCGTAAACCCCGTTCGGGCGAGGGAGCGCGTGGCTCCCCTCTCCCACACCCGATGGCTATCCCACGGGGCGGCCGTGTGGCCGCCCCTCTTTTCGAATGTCGTTGGCTGAAGGCTCTTTGACAATCGACGTCCCGCCAGAGGCAGAGGCCGGCTGTCTCCTGGCGGCCCGCCTGGGGAGGGGGCAGCCCCTCCTCCCCTATCCTCCCTCTGCTTTCCAAGCCGGCCGACTTGAGGCAGAATCCCGCGCCATGAAGACGACGAGCGCGCCTCTCCACTACACGGAGACCGAGATCCGCAGCTTCCTGCCCACCGGCTGGGACCTGATCGGCGATCGCCAGAGCGCCTGGGATTCCAAGAAGAAGGTCTGGCGCGCCACGGTGATCGACAACGTCGATTTCGACTGGCCCCTGGAAGTCAAGGCCGGCGACGTGAGCAAGCTCGGCCGCCTCGAAGCCCTGCGCCAGGCGTTCGACCGCCTCAACCGCGAGCGGCTGGGATAGCCGCCCTTCCCCCCCGCCTACTGCCCCTGGGCGCTCCAGGGCGGCGTCACACCGTTCATCCGCGCGTAGGCGATGGACTGCCCGAGGTGCTCGTGGGCGTGGGTCGCGACGAGCATGAACGCCTCGCGGGTGGTCCCGTCGCGGCCGAACAGCTTGATGGCCTTGTCGAGGTCGGCGTCGGGAACCGACTGGATCGCCTGCCGCGCATGGTCGAAGGACTTCTTGAGGTTCTCGACGGTCTTGGCCTTGTCGCCGCCCTCCTTCTCGAAGCCGCGCGGATCGACGCCGGCCGGCGGCTTGACGCCCCAGAAGGTCGGCAGGAAGTAGTTGCCGCCCGCCACGTGCGCGAAGACCTCGCCCACCGAGCGGACGCCCTGGCCCGGCCGCCAGGTGTACTTCTCGGCGGGCATGGCGTCGGCCAGGGCGGCCAGCTTCTTCTGGGCGTCGTCGATCTGGCGCAGGATTTCCGCGCGCACGCCGGTCGCCGGTTTCTCCTCCTTCATCATCTTCTGCTCGGCCTTCTCTTCCGTGGGCTTCGTATCCTGGGCCCGCGCCGGGGCCAGGGCGCACGCGAGGGCCAGGGCCAGGATCGCGGTCGAACCAAAGAGTCTCCTCATCGCTGTCTCCTTTGATGAAACTGAATGACCCCGGGATTCTAACGCGGACCCGGACTAGAATCTCCCTGTTCTCGGAGGTGCGCGCTTGCGGATGACCCTGGCCCTGCTGGGCGGCGTCGGACTGCTCTCGCTGCTGATCGTGGGGATCGCCGCCCTGCAGCGGCGGTTCTTCTGGGTGCGGCAGCTCGCCTTCCCGCTCTACGTGGCCGCGGCGGTGGCCACGCTGGAGGTCTTCACCCTCCTCGAGCCGAGCCGGCGGGCGGGCGCCGTGTCGCGGGCGCTCGACTGGGCGTGGCTGTTCCTCGGCCTGGTCACCGTCTTCCGGCTGGCCGGGCTCTACCTCTTCGACGTCCGCCTGACGGCCCAGAAGGGGCTCCGCCTGCCGCCGCTGCTGCCGGCGGTGGCCATGACGCTGGTCTACCTGATCACCGCCTTCGTCACCCTGCGGCTGACCTTCCCGGAGTTCGACGTGGCGCCGCTGATCGCCACCAGCGCCGTCACCTCCCTGGTGCTGGGCCTGGCGCTGCAGCCGATCCTCGCCAACTTCTTCGCCGGCCTGGTGATCAGCGTCGAGAAGCCGTTCCGCCTCAACGACTGGATCAAGGTCGGCGACCAGGAGGGACGGGTGGTGGCCATCACCTGGCGCACGACGCACCTGCGGACGCGCGACAACGACAACCTGCTGATCCCCAACGGCAAGCTGGCGGACGAGCGAGTGCTGAACTACTACTATCCGCACCCGGTGCACCTGGAGCGGATCAAGGTGCCGGCCGGCTTCGACGATCCTCCCTACCGGGTGCGGCGCGTGCTGGTGGACTGCGCCGCCGGGGTGCAGGGGGTGCTCGACAAGCCCGCCCCCGAGGTCTACGTGCTCTCCTTCGACTCCAGCGCCATCACCTACGAGCTGCGCGTCTGGGTGGACGACATGGCGCAGGCGCCGCGCATCACGAGCGACGTGCGGGCGCGCGTCTGGGAGGAGTTCCACCGCGAGGGGATCGTCATGCCCTACCCCATCCAGACGCTGGAGATCGCCCGCCGGCCTCCTCGGCGGTTAGAGGCGGGGCAGGATCCGGACGCGGCGGCGCGGCGCGCGCGCCTCTACGTGGCCGAGGGGCCGGAGCGCGGCCGGTCGCTGGACCTCGACGGCGGCGAGCCGGCGACGGTGGGGCGGTCCCGGATCTGCTCGCTGGCCTTGAGCGACCCCAACGCCAGCAAGGAGCACCTGCGCCTGGAGTGGGAGGACGGCTCCTGGGTGATGACCGACCTCGGCAGCAGCCACGGCACCCGGGTCAACGGCAAGCCGGCGCAGCGGGCGGTGCTCAAGTCCTTCGATCGCATTGCGATCGGCGACACGGTTATGATCTTCGAGAGCGATGCCCGAACTGCCTGAATCGATCGGCCCGTACCGCGTCCGCGAGCTCCTCGGCAAGGCCGGGCAGTCCGCGGTGTACAAGGCCGCGGACCCGCAGGGCCGGCCGGTGGCCGTGAAGCTCTTCCCCGCCCGCCTGAGCGACGACCCCGCCGCCATCGAGCGCTTCGACCGCGAGGTCGCGGCCGTCGCGCCGGTCAGCCGCCATCCGCACCTGGTCCACGTCCTGGAGACCGGCCGCGAGGGAGAGCGGCCCTACCTCGCCATGGAGCTGGTCGCGGGGACCTCGCTCGACCGGGTCCTGAAGCAGCGGCGCCTCTCGCTGCCCGAGGCGTTCGCGGTGATGCGGGGGATCTGCCGGGGGCTCGCGCACGCCCATCAGCGCGGCTTCGTGCACCGGAGCCTGACGCCGCGCAACGTGCTGGTCTCTCCCGACTTCGCGACCGTCAAGGTGGCGGACCTCGGCGTGACCGGGTTCGAGTCCGTGCTCCCCAGCCTGACGGCCACGCTGAGCACCGGCGAGATCCGCCTGGGCGCCCTCTACTACCTGGCCCCCGAAGCCCTGGACGGCAGCTCCCCGGTGGACGCGCGGACCGACATCTACTCCGCCGGCGTGATCTTCCACGAGATGCTGACCGGCCACCCTCCCGGCCTCAAGTTCGGCCTGCCGAGCCAGCTCGACCCCGAGCTGTCGCCGGAGATCGACGTGGTGGCGCTCAAGTGCCTGGCCCGCCGGCCCGACGAGCGCTACGCCAGCGCCGGAGAGCTGCTGGCGGCCCTGGAGCGGCTCGAGGAGACCCTGCGGCTGCGGGTCTTCACCGAGATCCGCGAGGCGGGGTCGCGGCTGACGAAGACCGCGAGCGGCGGCAACAAGGCCCTCCTCTACGTGGGGCTCGCGCTGCTGGTGATCGTGCTGGCGGCGGTGGGGTACTGGCTGACGCGGTAGCCTCCCTGCCTTCGCCACGAGATGCATCAGCGTGCCGGCGGGCGCCAGTAGGGGCGCAGGTGCTCATCTAGTGGCGGGACGGACCTGGGAAGGCAATGCGCACTGAGCCTCTCCGCAGTCGTGGTGCACCGCGTTCTGGTATCCCATCTCGATGAGGTTCGCGACGTGCTCCAGACTGAAGTTCAGCATGTCCTCGGTGCCGCCCAGGGCTGTTTTCGGCCGGTAACGGTGGATCTCCAACGGCCGGTAGACCTTGTCCGGGGACGATAGGGCGCCCGTGCGCGCCTCCACTGCTGTGGCCCGTCTGGCCCTCACCGCGGGGAGATCCCGCCCGCGGGCGGCGGTGGTGCCAAGGAGCGAGAGGATCTCCTCATTGATGATCGCGGCGTGGCGCACGTCCTGATTGAACTGCTCGGCGAGAAGGACGGCGTAGAAGCGATAGAGGGTGTCGAGCGTGTTCGGTAAGGGCGGGTACGGGATGGCGGACACCTTGGGATCGAGATAGATGGCGTGCAGCACGTTGGCACCCAGCGTGACGGCCGGCCTGAGCGGAGTGTTCATGAGGATCCCGCCGTCGACGTAAGGCGTGCCGTCGAGGTAGACCGGAGGGAAGACTCCGGGGATGGCGGTCGAGGCCAGGATGGCATCGGTGCCCAACCGGCTGGTGATCTGGTCCTTGTAGAAGACCACGGCGCGGCCGTTCTGCCAGTCGGAGGTGGAGACGGCCAGTGCGCTCGGCGAGGCGCGCAGGCGCCTGAGGTCGATCGTCTCCCGGAGCAGGGCTTCCAGGGGCTCGCGCGAGAACAGCGCGGCGAGGTTGAACGCCTCCAGCAGGCGGATCCGCAGGGAGGCGTCCGACCGGAAGAACTGCGTCCCGTACGCCAGGGCATACCCACTCCAGAAGGCGATGTCCCCGCCCACCTCGGCGAGATTGGTGAACGGCTGGCCCCAGCACCCGGGCTCCAGAAACCGGGAGGGGTCCCCGCGCAGCCGGTACACGCCATTGCCGCAGCTCTCCGGCGTATCCGCGATCCGCCTGAGCCAGACCTCTTCGAGGCGCCGGACCGCCTCCAGCCCGGGCTCGCCCTCCTGGACGAGAAAGGCGGCGTTGTAGGACCCGACCGAGTTGCCCGTGAAGACCTGGGGCTTAAGCGGCCGGCCGCCGGTGGCGGGCGAGGCTCCTTCGAACAGCGCCTTGGTGACGCCGATCTCGAAGGCCCCCTGGGCTCCGCCTCCCGAGAGGATCA
>DASWME010000372.1:0-67246 GCA_036399915.1 Thermoanaerobaculia bacterium | reverse complement strand
CTCGGCATCCTCTCGGCCGGCGGGGCGACCTCCACGATCTACACCTCGAACACGGCCGAGGAGAGCGCCTATATCCTGGAGAACTCCGGCGCCCGCTTCTGCTTCGTCGAGAACCCCGCCCAGGAGGCGAAGATCCGCGAGGTGCGCGACCGGGCCGGCAGCGTGGTCAACCTCATCCTGATGCAGGGGACGCCTGCCGGCGACGACGGCTGGACCCTCACCCTAACCGACCTGGAGAGCCGCGGCGCCGCCTGGGACGCGGCCAACCCCGGCGGCTTCGACCGGGCGGCTTCCTCCACGGGGCCGGAGGACCTGGCGACCCTCATCTACACGTCCGGCACCACGGGCAGCCCCAAAGGGGTCATGCTCACCCACGACAACTGGCTCTTCGAAGCCGAGTCCATCGGCGATCTCGGCGTCCTCCGCCCTGATGACAAACAGTTCCTCTTCCTGCCGCTGGCCCACTCCTTCGCCAAGGTGCTGGAGGTGGCGTTCATCCGCGCCGGCGTCGCCACCGCGATCGACGGCGTCGTCGACGACGTGGCGGCCAACCTGCTCGCCGTCCGCCCCACGATCATGGCGGGCGTGCCGCGGGTGTTCGAGAAGCTCTACAACCGGGTGGTGACCGGGGCCCGGGAAGGGAGCCCCCTCAAGTACAAGATCTTCCAGTGGGCCCTCGCGGTGGGCGGCGAGGTCTCCCGCCTGCGCCAGCAGGGGCGGCAGCCGGGCGGCCTGCTGGCCTTCAAGCACCGGCTGGCTGACAAGCTGGTCTACTCCAAGCTCAAGGCCCGCCTGGGCGGCCGGCTGCGGTTCCTGATCTCGGGCGGCGCGCCGCTCTCCCGGCAGATCGCCGAGTTCTTCCACGCCTGCGACATCCTGATCCTCGAAGCCTACGGCCTCACCGAGACCTCGGCCGGCAGCACCTCCAACCGCCCCGAGCGCTACAAGTTCGGCACCGTGGGCCGGCCCCTGAAGGGCGTCGAGATCAAGACCGCCGAGGACGGCGAGGTCCTGATCCGCGGGCGCAACATCATGCAGGGCTACTACAACCTGCCCGAGGCCACCGCCGAGGCCCTGGACGAAGAGGGCTGGCTCCACACCGGCGACGTGGGCCAGCTCGACGACGAGGGCTTCCTCGCCATCACCGACCGCAAGAAGGACATCCTGGTGACGGCCGGCGGCAAGAACATCGCGCCGCAGAACGTCGAGAACATGCTTAAGGCGAGCTGCCCCTACGTCTCCCAGGTCGTCATGCTGGGCGACCGGCGGCCCTTCTGCGTGGCCCTCATCACCATCAACGAGGACGCGACGGGCAAGTGGGCCCGGGAGACCGGCATCGACTACAAGGACTACGCCGACCTCGCCTCACGCCCCGAGGTCAAGCAGCTCATCCGCGACGCTCTGGACGCCGTCAACGCCCGGCTCGCCTCCTACGAGCGCATCAAGGAGTTCCATCTGCTCGACCACGACCTCTCCCAGGCCACCGGCGAGCTGACCCCCAAGATGAGCGTCAAGCGCAAGGTCGTGGAGCAGCGCCACCGGGAGGTCCTGGACGGGTTCTACAAGGGGACGATGGCGCAAATCTAGGCCCTGCCTGTTAGAGGGCGCTGTGGATCAGGATCGATCCTGCCGCCGGATCGTCATCACCGGACAGGGCGCGTGTTCCACCACCCGCTCGGCCGTGCTGCCCAGCAGGAGGTGGCGGAGCCCCGTGACGCCGCGGGTGCCCATGGCGATCAGGTCGGCCCCTCGTCTCTCGGCCTCGTCTGCGATGACATGGGCCGGGTCCCCTTCTCTCGCGACCGTCTCGATGGCGAGCCCCTCGCGCTGGAGCGGCTGCGCCGTCTCGTAGAGCCGCCGCTCCGATTCCAGGCCGGTGTCCTGAAGATAGTTGACCGACATAGGGATCGGCCCGTAGGCGGTGTACTCGATCGGCAGGTTGAAGGCGTGGAGCAGGACGATGCGGGCGTCCCGTTCCAACGACGCCAACAACCGGTGCGCGGCGTGAATGGCGAGGTCGGCGTCCCGCGAGAAGTCGGTAGGCACGAGAATGGTGCGGATCGCTCGGTGCTTGCCGATGTCTCCAGGATGGACGGTGAGCACCGGGCAACGGGCGTCGTGGACCACCCGCTGCGTGGTGCTTCCCATCAGGAGATGGCGCAGACCGGTATGGCCCCGCGTCCCGATGACGATGGCTGCCGCCGAGACCGCCTCGGCGCGGTCGAGGATCACCTGCGACGGCGGTCCGGGCGCCAGGAAAGTGGCGACCTCTGTCCGCTTCTCGTGCACGGCGTCGGCGACCTCCGCCAGCCGGGCCTCGGCCGCCCGGCGCACGTCCGCCTCGAAGTCGAGGCCCGGCGAGGGGACGAAGCCTGGAAACGAAGGCGGCACGGTCACCGCGTGGACCAACTCGAGGCGAGCCCCCTGCTGCCGGGCGAGCTCGATGGCCCAATCGAGAGCCGAAGCCGCGGTCGCGGAGAAGTCGGTCGCCGCCAGGACCACGGACGCCTTGGAAGCGGGAGAGGTCTGCGGTTCCATGATCGCTCCTACCCCCGCGGTCGCGCCCCGCGGCGGTTCGAGAAGATGAAAATGTGCTGGGAGGGGAGGGTCTCGATCTGGTTGGCCAGCTCGAACCCCGCCGCGCTCCACTCGGGGAGCACCTGCTCGACGGACATGCGGTGCTTGATGTTGATGTGCGAGGCGGTATCCCCTTCGAGGCGGTACTCGACCAGGGTCACGGTGCCGCCCGGCGCGAGGCTGTCGCGGATACGGGCGAGCATCGCCTCCGGCTTCTGGAACTCGTGGTAGACGTCCACGAGCAGGATGCGGTCGATGCCGCGTTTGGGGAGCCTGGGGTCGGTGTCGGTGCCCAGCACGGGAACGATGTTCCCGATCCCCTCCCTGGCGGCGTACTGCTTGAGCAGGTTCAGCATCTCGGGCTGGATGTCCACGGCATAGACCTTGCCCCTGGGGCCCACGGCGCGGGCCAGCCGGCGGGTGAAGAAGCCGGTGCCGGCGCCGATCTCGGCGACGGTCATCCCTCCCCGCAGCTCCATGGCGGCGAGCACGATCTCCGGCTTCTCCGCCTGGTCCCGCCCCTCGCGCTCCAGCCAGGCGGCTCCCTCGAAGCTCATCACATTGGCCGGCTGGCGCTTGGGCGCGGGTGCGCGTTTGCCGTCGGCGGGCAACGGAGCGCCGCAGGCGATCAGGGCCAACAGGAGCCAGGCCCAGGCAAGCAGGCGAAGCGGTGCGCGGAAAGGGAGGGCGTCTCTGGAGGGCTCGGCGTCCTTCATCGCGCCTACTCTAGCAGCCGGGGTTACAATGCGTTTGATGAAAGGTTTGCGCTGGATCGTCCTCGCCGCCGCCGGGCTCCTGCTGGCGACCTCACGGCTGCAGACCCCGGCTCCCGCTGCGGACGACCGGCCGAACGTCCTCGTCATCATGACGGACGACCAGACGGTCGAGGACATGCGCGTCCTGCCCAAGACCCGCACCCTCCTGGCCGAGCGGGGCACCACGTTCGCGAACAGCTTCGTCTCCTACGCGCTCTGTTGCCCCTCGCGCGCGACCTTCCTGACCGGGCAGTACCCGCACAATCACGGCGTGATGGCCAACTCCGGGCCGAACGGCGGCTATCACCGTCTGGACAGCTCGGACACGCTGCCGGTGTGGCTCCAGCGGGCCGGCTACTATACCGCCCATGTGGGCAAATACCTCAACGGCTACGGCACGGATTCGCCCGCGCCGCCCCCCGGCTGGTCGCGCTGGTTCGGGCTGATGGACCCCACGACCTATAAGCTCTACGACTACACGGTGAGCGACGACGGAATCCCGGTGACCTACGGGCACGGCGCCGGGGACTACCAGACGGACGTGCTCGCGGCCGAGGCGGAGAGGATCCTCCGCTCCCGGGCCGGCGCGGGCCAGCCGTTCTTCCTGAGCGTGGCCCCGATGGCGCCCCACCTGGAGCGCATCAGTGGCGGCCAAGTCCCGCCCCGCCCGGCGCCGCGCTACCAGGGCCGGTTCGCCAATGAGCCGTTGCCGGCAAAACCCTCCTTCAGCGAGCCTGACGTGCGCGACAAGCCCGTGCACGTCCGCCGGCTGCCGCCGCTCAGCTCCGCCAAAACGGCCCGCGAGACCGCGATCCACCGGGCGCGCCTCGCCTCCCTGCTGGCCGTGGACGACCTTGTGGAGCGCCTGGTGAACGCTCTCGCCGACACCGGCCAGCTCGACTCGACGGTGATCGTCTTCACCTCCGACAACGGCTTCCTCCTGGGCGAGCACCGCATCCTCGACCAGAAGTACCACCCCTACGAGGAGTCGATCCGCGTGCCGCTCATCCTCCGCGGCGGCGGCTTCCCGGCGGGCGTCACCGCGGCGCAGCTCGTGTCCAACGTCGATCTAGCGCCGACCATCGTCGCCCTCGCGGGCGCCGCCCCCGGCCGGGTCATGGACGGACGGCCGCTTCTCCCCCTGGCCCTCGATCCCGGGCTGGAGAAGGACCGGACCCTGTTGATCGAAGGCGCCGGCACCGGACGCGACAAGCCTCCTTTCGCGGCGGTCCGTGGTTCCAGATGGCTCTACGTCGAGTACGCGACGGGCGACCGGGAACTGTACGACCTCCGCACCGATCCCTTCGAGCTCCGCAGCCGGCACGCGGCTCCTGCCCAGGCCGCCGTCCGGGCGGATCTCGCCCGGCGCCTCGTCCGGCTCCGCGCCTGCTCCGGAAGCTCCTGCCGCTAGCGCCAGGGCGAACCCCCACCACCTCCGGCTCGCCCGCAGCAGGCGGTGGAGCTGCCGCCAGAAGGCGGAGCGGCGGTGGCGGCGGAGCAGACGGGTGGTCTTCATCCAGGAAACGATCCCCCTGTTCGGGTTACGCTCTGGTAGACGGACGTGCGCGAGGATCTCCTGCGGATAAGATGCCCCTCTGGGAGGGACCGGATGCGCAACGGCTATCCGCTGGTCGAGCTGCACCGCCACCTGGATGGCAACGTCCGCACCGAGACGGTGCTGGACCTCGCACGGCGGCACGGGATCAACCTGCCGGCCTGGACGGCAGAGGAGCTGCGGCCGCACGTGCAGATCACCAGGCGGGAGCCGAGCCTGATGGACTTCATCGCCAAGTTCGCGCTGCTGCGTCGGGTGATGGCGGATTACGACGCCGTGCGGCGGATCGTGCGGGAGAACCTGGAGGACGCGGCCCGCGAGGGGATCGACTACGTCGAGCTGCGGTTCAGCCCCTACTTCATGGGCGAGGAGCACGGGCTCGACACCTTCGGGATTGTGGAAGCCGCCTGCGATGCCCTGGAGGAAGCCCGCGGACGCATCCCCGTCAAAGCGAAGCTGATCGGCATCATCTCCCGCCATTACGGGCCGGAGATTGGCCGGATCGAGCTCGCGGCCGCGATCCGCGGCCGGGACCGCGGCGTCGTGGCGCTCGACCTCGCGGGCGACGAGGCCAACTTCCCCGGCGGGCTTTTCGTCCGCCATTTCCAGGAAGCCCGCGACGCCGGCCTGCGCACCATCGCTCACGCCGGCGAGGCATCGGGCGCCGAGAGCGTGCGCCAGGCGGTGCTGGAGCTGGGAGCGGAGCGGATCGGCCACGGCATCCGGGCGGTGGAGGATCCCGCCGTGCTCGACCTGCTGGCCGGGCGCCGCGTCCCGCTGGAGGTCTGCCCCACGAGCAACCTGCACACGAGCACCGTGCCGGACTACCGTTCCCACCCCCTGCCCGGCCTGCTGCGGCGTGGCCTGCGGGTCACGCTCAACACGGATGACCCGGGTATCAGCGGCATCGACCTCGCCCACGAGTACCGGGTGGCGGCCGGGGAGCTGGGATTGACCGAGGTCGAGCTGCGCCGGCTGCAGGAGAACGCGGTAGAGGCCGCCTTCCTCACGTCCGGGGAGAGGGCGGAGTTGCTGGCAGTTTCAGGGTATAGTTCATTCCTGTCTTGAAGCGGGAACCCGGTGGTCTGGATAGAAAGGAGAGACGATGCGAAAGCTTTTCTGTCTGGTTCTGTTTCTCGCCCTCACTGCGGAGACGTGCCCCAAGAAGGGCCAGGTCTGCGGCGGCATCCAGGGGGTCACGTGCCCGGAGGGGCAGTTCTGCGATCTGCCCGCCGGGCAGTGCAACAGCGCCGACCTCCAGGGGACCTGCGTCGTGCAGCCGGAGGTGTGCACCAAGGAGTTCAGGCCGGTCTGCGGCTGCGACGGCAAGACCTACGGCAACGACTGCGAGCGGCGCGCGGCCGGGGTCCAGAAGGACCACGACGGCGAGTGCAAGGCGGCGAGTTCGTAGGACCGTTCCCGTTGCGTTCCCCCTCTCCCGCAGAGCGGGAGAGGGGGCCAGGGGGTGAGGGTCCTAGCCCGTGTACGAGTCGTCCTGCTCGATCTTCGAGAGGACCCAGTCGAACTCGCCGCTGGTGACCTTGGCGCCGCAGTGCTCGCACTGGCCGGCCATGTTGACGTCGAGGGGAGCGCCGCAGTTGGGGCAGCTCTTGTCGGCCCGCGGCGCGCCTTTGACGCCCGCGCCGCGGACCAGGGCCCAGTACTCGGAGTAGAAGCGGTCGTGCCGGGGATCGCCCGAGACGACGTCGCCCGTCGTCTGGCGGACGGTGTAGTCCCGGCCCGATCCCCAGAGGCGAACGGTCAGCGAGTCGTAGTGGCGGTCGCGGACGACCTTCACCGTCTTCCACTCCACGATCCGCATCCCATCGAGGGCGTTGCGCAGCCCCTGCCGCTCATAGGCGGTGACCCAGTATTTCAGGTAGTCAAAGAGCCCGTCCGAGACGTAGGGGCGTACCCCTGCGAGATCGCTGCGGGACCAGGCAGCGTTCAGCTCGTCGTAGATCAGGCGCAGGCGGGCGTCCAGCGCTGCCTGGCTGACGGCGGGGTCCTCGCGCGCCAGCTCCACCCAGCGAGCGTTGAGGGCCGGATGGTAGATCGTCGGCCAGTTGCTCCCCACCTCCGCCAAGTCGGCGGTGAGGGCGGGCGGGCGCTCCTCGAGGCGGATCAGGTCGATCGACTCGACGCTCCAGTCGAACCGGCCTCCCGAGACCACCTGGCCGCAGTATTGGCAGCGGTCGCCCCCCTCCGGACCGAACGGCGCGCCGCAGTTGGGGCACTGGAAGGTGCGCACCTGGGACGGCGGCCTGCTCTTGACGTCGGCGTCGCGCACCAGCCGCCAGCGCTCCTGGACATAGTGCGCGTGCTCGGCGCCGGACATGCCCACCGTCATGTTGGCCTCGAACTCCAGGTGGACCAGCACCTGCGGCGGCGGGCCCCCGGCCGGCGCGGCGATGCCGGAAGGAATCGTGAGGTCGAGGACGCGCATGGCGCCGACCACGACCCCCGAGACCGGGGCGCCCACCGGGCGGCGCTGGGCGAGGTGGCTGCGTGCGGCCGCTCCGAGGTAGGGCGAGAGCGCTTCGAGGTCCCGCTGGCTGGAGCGGGCCTGATGGGCGCGGGCGAACAGAGCGTAGGCGAAGTCCTCGAAGAGGACCACCGAGAACTCCGGGTCGAGGTTGCGGACGGCGTCGAGGTCCCGCGAAGCCGGCCGCTGGGGCGGCTCCTTCGGAGGGGCCGAGTCCCAGCGCTGGGGACCCGCCCTGGCCTTGCGCCTCCGGTGGACGACGATGACGGCGATGATCAGGATCGTCGCCGGCACGCCGACCTGAGGATAGGCGAAGACGAACTCGATCCAGAGCCGGATCAGCAGGAAGACGAGACCGCCGCCGTCGTCCCCGCCGCCGCCGTCCCCCCCGCCGGAGTAGCCCTGGCCGCCACCGGGCCGGGCGATTGCCACGGCCGGCAGCAGGAGCAGCGCGAGGACCGTGAAAACTCCCGGGATCCGCAAGAGGCCTCTGGAGCGGCGGTGGAGCGGGCGCCTCACGGTCAGCACACCTCGTTCGACAGCTCGTCGACGTCCGCCGCGCCCCGTGCCAGGGCAGGGCTGAGCAGCGCCGCGAGGCCGCGGATCCGCTCAGCCACCGCGGTCCCGTCCGCCCCGCTCCGGACCGCCTCTTCGATCTCTCCGATCGCTTTGCCCCAGGCGTCCGTGGCGGCGAGGGCCTCGACCCCGGCGTCGACCACCACGGCCGCCTCCCTCTCGAGGACCGCGACGTAGAGCAGGATGCCGGTCCGCCCGGACGTGGTGTGGACGCGCCGCTCGACGAACGTGGACCGGGCCGCAGCCTCGACCCGCAGGCGGCGCGCGGCTGGCCGCGTCAGCGCCCGGCGCAGGACCGCGCTCCGGGACGCCAGGAGGGCGGCCAGCGCTCCGACGACGACGGGATCGATCAGGAACCAGACCAGCGCGAACTCCCACCGCGAGTAGAGGAGGACGGCGAGGGCCGCGAGCGCCGCCACGATCCCCCAGACGAGGTCCGCGTGCAGATAGGAGCCCGACCGCGGGCGGACCGCCACCACCAGCTCGGCGCTGCTGCACGACTCGATTGCGCGCACCGCTTCCGAGAGCGCCGCCTTCGACTCGTCGGTGAGAAAGGTCCTGGCCATGGGAAGTCCGGGGTCGGCAGGAGAGTCTATCTCACGGCGGCTACAATGCCCCGCCATGACCGTCCCCCGCTGGCCCGTTCCCCCCATCCCCGCCTCCTGGGACCGGACCGCCGATCCAGCCTCCTGGAACTGGGAGGAGGTGCCGGCCCTCCCTCCGTTCACGCTCGCCGACGGCAGCGGGCCGGCCGTGCAGCAGACCCGGGTGCGCCTCTGCTGGAGCGGCGAGGCTCTCCACGTCCGCTTCGATTGCGAGGACCGCGACGCCTGGGGTACCTGCCGGCGGCGGGACGATCCGGTCTACGAGGAGGAGGCGGTCGAGGTCTTCCTCGCGCCGGGGGAGGCGGACCCCACCCGGTACTTCGAGTTCGAGGTGAGCCCGCTGGGGGTCCTCTTCGACGCCCGCATCCACAATCCCACCTCGCGGCGGATCGACATGACGGGCGATCCCTCCTGGGACTGCCCCGGGCTGCGCTGGGCCGCCGGACCGGGAACCGCCCGGCAGGACTGGTGGGCCCTTCTCTCGATTCCGTGGAACGGGCTGTTGCCGGCCGGCGGCCTGCCGCGGATCTGGCGGGCCAATTTCTATCGCATCGAGCGGCCGCGTGGGGGTGAGCCCGAGTTCAGCGGCTGGTCGGCCACCCTCGCCCGGCCGGCCGACTTTCACAAGCCGGCCCGCTTCGGCGTCCTGGAGCTGGGCGAGTCGAGCACCCGGTAGACGTAGCTCGTGCCGGACCGGTGCACCAGCTCGACCTGCCGGTCCTCTCCCCTCGCGAACCGCTGCTCCCACTGCCGGAGCGCCTCCTGCCGGACGGAACTCCGGGCGTGGACGACCAGGTGGGAGATCCAGTACTCCCGGATAAGGTCGAGCCCCGCCTGGTCCGGAAGGAAGCGGATGCGCTGGGTCAGCCGCTCGTGGCTCTCCGGAAGGTAGCCGCTGAAGCCATTGGCGATGGGCTTCCAGTGCAGCGTGGAGTAATAGAGGTACATGCACTCCCGCGGGTCTTTATGGATGGGCAGCTCGATCAGCGATTTGACCGCAGGCTCACGGGCGATCCAACGGTAGACCGGCGGGAACTCCTCTTCCCGGGGCAGCGCCATCCACTTGAGCGGCCTCGGCATCAGCTCGGCGGCGAGGACGACCCCCAGCGCGACGGCGAGCGCCAGGCGCGCCCGCGGCCCCGGCATCCTCTCCCTCAGGAAGTCCACTCCGCGCCCTGCGAAGTGCACCAGGGCGAGGGAGACGAAGGCGTAGAAGCGGGCGGGCACCCGCATCCCGCTCATCCCCGGGATGACCCGCATCAGCGGGGTGTAGACGATCGGGAACGTCAGGGCGAAGCAGAGCAGGCCCGAGAGCGCGAGCCCCCGTTCCCACGGGTTCGGCGGACCGTCCCGGCGGCGCCGCCACTGAACGATCGCTCCCAGGAAGAAGAGCGCGGTCGGCAGGAAGCCCGCGAACAGGGAGCTCTCCGGCCGCATGAGAACCTTGGACCTGATGCCCAGCTTCGCGCGCAGGAGCCCCTTGGCTTCAGGGCCGAAGTAGAGGTTGTCGCGCGCAGGGGTGAAGTAGCTCGCGGGCGCCGCTCCGTAGCGCTGGACTTCCGCGTCCGTGCGGGCGAGCCCCAGCGCCTTCGAGACCCTGGCATAGGGCAGGAAGATGGCGAGGAGAGCCGCTCCGGCGATCAGGCCCACCGGGACGAGGAGCCGCAGCGAGCGGAGGGAGAGGACCTCTCTGCCCTGGATCGCCATGCGGTTGGCGAGCAGCACCAGCAGGGGGAAATGGATCATGTAGGCGAGGTAGCACCCGCCCGTCACGTGCAGGAGGTAGAAGAGGAGGAACAGGCCGGCGTTCTTCGACGTGCGCTCGGCCAGCAGGCGGTCCCAGAACCAGAGCGTCGGGGGGATCCACTGCGTGAGGAGGAGCTGGAGGTGGGACATCTGCGCGATGCGGAAGCTGGAGAAGGTGTACATCCAGCCGGCCAGCAGCGCCGCCGGCCAGGAGAGCCCGGCGCGGCGCATCACCCAGCAGACGGCAAGGGCGCTCGCCACGAACGAGGTCAAGAAGAGGAAGTTGTAGCCGGCGATGGCGTTGGGAAACAGCGCGGACAGCGCCGCCGGCCCCAGCAGGTGATCGGACAGCGCGAAGGAGCCGTGGGTGGGATAGAAGAGGTTGGCGTTCCAGAGGTCGGGCAGCCCGAGCCGGATCTGGTGAGCGCTCCACTTGAGCATGTAGAGGACGAGAAGGGGATCGGCCAGGCTGGGAGCGATGCGGTCGCCCCAGAACCGCCAGATCGGCCGCAGGTAGAGGAGGGTGAGGGCCGTGTAGAGGCCGGTCGCCGCCGTCCAGGGCAGGGCGCGCACGATTCGCGGCCGCAGGGGAGCCATCATCCGACCGGGCCGCCGGCCCGCCTCGGCGCCCCCGGGCGGGCCGGCGCGGCGAGCAGGCGGTAGACGAAAATGCCATCCGACTCATACACCCGTTCCACCTGGCGCTCCGCCCCGGTCGCGAACCTGGCTTCCCATGTCCGCAGGGCCTTCAGCCGCGCCGGCCTGCGGGCATGGACCACGATGTGGGTGATCCACCAGTCGCGCAGCAGGTCGAGGGCGGCCGGGCCGGGGAGGAAGCGGATGCGCTCCGTCAGGACCCGATAGCTCGCCGGCACGTAGCCGCTGGACCCGTTGGCGATCGGCTTCCAGTGCACGGTCGCGGCGTAGAGGTAGTCGTTCTCCCGGCTGTCCGCGCGGAGGGGCAGCTCGATCAGGGCACGGACGGTCTTCTGGTCCCGGAGCCAGCGGTAGACGTCCGGGAGCTCCTCCTCCCGGGGCAGGCGCTGCCAGGGGAACTCCCTGGGGGTCAGCTCGGCGGCGAGGAAGACGGCCAGGAAGGCGGCGGCGGCCGCCCGGCCCCGGCGGCCGCGGGCGCGGCGCAGCAGGACATCGACCCCGCGGGCGGCGAAGTACACCACAGTGAGCGACACGAAGGCGTAGAAGCGGGCGGGCACGCGCATCCCCGAGAGCCCGGGGACGACCCGCATCAGCGGAGCATAGACCCAGGTGAGCGAGAGGGCGAAGCAGACGAGGCCCGAGAGGGCGAGCCCCCGGGCCCAGACGTCCGGCGGCCCCTCCCTGCGCCGGCGCCAGGCGGCGAACGCCCCTACAAAGAACAGGGCTGTGGGCAGGAAACCGGCGAACAGGGAGTTCTCGGGACGAAGAAAGAGCACGGCGGAGTCTCCCAGGACCCTGTGCAAGAGCCGCTCCGCCTGGGGACCGAAGTAGACGCTCTCGCGGGCGGGGCTGAAGTAGCTGGCCAGACCCGCGCCGAACTCCTGGATCTCCGCCTGTATACGAGTGAGGCCCAGCGCGCGGGAGATCCGCGCGTAGGGGAGGAAGAGGGCGGCGACAGTCGTCCCCGCCACCAGGGCCGCCGGCACCAGCACCCGCAGCGAGCGGGCCGAGACCAGCTCCCTCCCCTCCACGGGCACCCGGCTGGCCAGGATCGCCAGCAGGGAGAAGTGGATCATGTATGCGAGATAACACCCCCCCGAGAGGTTCAACAGGTAGAACAAGAGGAAGAGAGCGGCGTTCTTCACCGTCCGCTCGGCCAGCAGGCGGTCCCAGAACCAGAGGGTGAGGGGGATCCACTGCGCGATCAGCATCTGCAGATGGGCCATCTGGGAGAGCCGAAAGGGCGAGAACGCGTACATCCAGCCGGCCAGCGCCGCCGCCGCCCATGAGAGCCCGCCCTGGCGCAGGACCCAGCACACCGCGAGGGCGCTACCCACGAACGAGGTCAAGAGGAGGAAGTTGAAGCCGGCGATGGCGTTGGGGACCACCATCAGGAACAGGGTGAGCTGGGCCGCCGGCCCCAGCAGGTGCTCGGAGAGGGCGAGGGCGCCCCGGGTGGGATAGTAGATGTTGGCGTTCCAGAAGTCGGGCAGGCCCATCTGGATCTGATGGACCCCCCACTTGAGCACGTAGAGGACGAAGAGCGGATCCCCGAGGCCGGGGCCGATGTGATCCCCCCAGAGCCGCGGCAGCGGCCAGAGGTAGACGAGCGTCAGGATTGTGTAGAGGCCGGCCACCGCCGTCCAGGGCAGGATCCGCGACCATCGCGGGCGCTGGGGAGCTGTCGTCTCCGGGTGCACGAGCCGCAGAGTATATAGTTCAGCTCTCTTCTTTCCCCGCGATGCCTTCCCCGAACCCATGCCGGATCTCTCCGGCCGCCGCCACCCGTACGGTCTGGGCCCTCTTTGCCGCCGGCCTGGGAATCGCGCTCCTCATGCTGGTCCGCAGCCAGGTGGGGGGCGACCAGCTCAACCTGCTGGCGCGGGGTTGGCTGCTGGCCGCGGAAGGGAAGTGGATCTCCTACGGCAACCCCATGTCCACCGGCGGCAAGGCGCCGGGCGGGATCACCAGCCTGCTCGTCGGCCTGCCGCTCCTGGTATGGAGGGACCACCGGGCGCCGGGCGTGCTCGTCCTCCTCTCCCACGTCGCGGCCTATCTGCTCCTGGACGGCGCGCTCAAGCGCGTCCTCTCACCCTGCGAGCGGGTGCTCCTCGCCGTCCTCTACTGGCTGAACCCCTGGCAGCTCTACTTCGCCTCGTTCCTCTGGAACCCGAACTACCTCTTCCTCTCTGGAGCCGTCCACCTGTGGAGCGCCCTCGTCCAGCGGCAGCGAAGCCGGTTCTGGCCTTCCTTCCTGCACGGCGCCGGGCTGGTGCTGGCCTTACAGATCCACGCGTCCTTCCTGCTGCTGGCCCTGGCTTCGCTCCTGCTCTGGTGGAGGCGGTACTTCCGGGTCCACTGGGGAGGAGCGATCGCCGGAGCCGTCCTGGCCGGCCTGCCCCTCGTCCCCTGGGCCGTGGAGCTGATCGCCTATCCCGCCATCCTCACCGAAGCCCAAAAAGGGTTTCTGGGGCGCGGCCTGCTCCTGGTCCTGCCGCTCTTGCGCGGCCTTCTCTACTGGCTGCGCTACGCCTCGCTCGGCCTTTCCGAGAGGATGACCGACTTCGACTTCTCCGGCGTCTTCGGCTCCGATCCCTGGCCGGGCCGCGCCCTCACCGTCTTCGTGCAGACCGTCCTCGCCGCCACCCTGCTGATCCCCCTGCTGGCGAACCTCCGTCTCTGGCGTGGAGCACGCCGTCTCTGGCGGGAGAGGCTGGCGCCCGGCGCGTCGGACCGGGAGTGGCTCAAGGGCTACGCCCGCATCGGCTTCGTCGCGACCTTCGTCGTCTTTTCCCTTTCGCCTACCACGCCGATGATGTGGCAGGGACTGATCCTGCTCCACGCCGCCATCCTGCCGGTGATCCTCTGGCTGGGCGCCCTCGGCCGGACCCGCCTCGCTCCCCGGATCGCTACGGGAATCTGGATCTATGCCGCCGCGGAGATCGCACTGCTGATCGCCATCGCGCTCGGCAATCCCCAGTACCGCTGCGGCGGCCGCACCGAGCGGCGCGACTTCGGTTTCCCTCTCCGATCCGACCACCCGATGTTCCGCGAGCTGAACATCCAGCAGACGTGCCCTTGGCCGATGAACCGGCCCGGGGGGTGGTGGCCGGACGTGCTGCCGGAGCCGGGGAGCAGATCAGAGAGGAAGATATAGAACCTTTCCCTCCCATTCACCGTCCTGGCTGTACTCCGCGAGCAGGAGGAGATCCTCGATCGCTTGCGCTATTGAGACAGAGTGGCCGACCTCGAAAACGCCGGGCATGGGCTGTCCAGCCGCGACCCGCTGGTAAGCGTGGCGCGGCATCGTTTTCACGTCGTGCGTCAGCAGGATCCGACCTTCCTTGGCAGCCCACTCCAGGACGATGGGATCGACGGCTCCTGCTAGGCCGACATCCTGGACACGAACGATGTCCAACGCCGGATTTCGGAGCAAAAGGCCGTGGAGGACGTCGTTGTCGAAGTTTTCATCGGCCGCCAGACGAAGCACGGCCCGCGCCTCAGCCGTGCTGATTCCGCCGGGCCAGCAGCATCTCGCGGATACCTCGGGTGTCGAATTTCGCCTCGATCTGTTGGCGGAGTTCCTGCGCTTCTCGCTCCCGCTCCTCCAGGTAAGCTTCGACCTCGGCCTTGTGGCGCAGGTAGTAGCTAATGACGGCGTACACGTCCGCCAACGACAGGGTAGGGAACTTCCGCACGATGTCCTCAGCGCTGGAGCCTGCTTTAAAGGCGTGAACTACAGAATCCAGAGTGACCCGAGTACCACCGACTCGGACGACCCCGTCCATGTCTGTCTCCAGGGGGGTGGGTTCCGCTGCAATCGCCAGATTTCCCATAACGTCACCTCGGCGCCGTATTGTAGCAGCCGCGACGGAGGTCACCTGCGAGCGACCTCCGTCGGGGTCCTGCTTCTAAGGCTACCTCTTCCGCGGGTGGGGATGCTCCCGCTCCTCGAAGACGGCCTTGTAGAGCAGGCCGGCGAGGACGCCGCCCAGGATCGGGCCGACGAGGTAGACCCAGAGGTCGGAGAAGTTGCCGGTCGCCAGCGCCGGGCCGATGCTGCGGGCCGGGTTGAGGCTGGCGCCGGTCAGCGGGCCGCCCATCAGGATGCAGAAGGTCAGCGTGAGGCCGATCGCCAGGCCCCCGGGGATGGTGGCCTTGCCGCTGATGCCGGCGTTCATCACGGCGTTGACCAGGAAGAAGGTGAGGATCGCCTCCAGGACCACGCCGATCGCGGGGGTGATGGTGATCGTGGCGTTGCCCGCCTGGAGGTCCCGGGCGAGCGCCGTCACCCCGAGGCCGGTCTCGGTGCCGCCCAGCACCCAGCGCAGGGCGAAGGCCGCGACGATGCCGCCCAGGATCTGGAAGACGACGTAGGAGAAGGCGCGCCCGGCGTCGATCTTGCCGGCCGCCCAGACGCCCAGGGTCACCGCCGGGTTGATGTGGGTGCCCGAGATGTGGCCATAGGCGTAGGCGAAGCCCAGGACGACCAAGCCGTGGGCGAAGGCGACCCCCACCAGCCCGCCGAGGCCCAGGGCCCCGGCGCCGGCGCCGATGAAGATCAGCGCGAAGGTGCCGATGAACTCGGCGAGCAGAGACGTCGAAAGCCTGTGGTACATGAAGGAACCCCTCCTTTTGGGATCAGATGGATGCTCCCCGGTCCGGCTCCGGGAGCCTGGAGCGGCGGGAGCCCTCACTGCTTGTGAATCACGGCCTCGACGCGGCGGTTCCGCTGCCGGCCCGCGTCGTCGTCGTTGCTGGCCACCGGACGGCTCTCGCCGGCGCCGCGGGTGGCGAGGCGGTCCGCCGCGATCCCCTCGCGCTCGACCAGCCAGCGCTTGACCGCCTCGGCCCGGCGCTGGGAGAGACGCTGGTTGTAGGCGTCGTCCCCCTTGGAATCGGTGTGCCCCTCGAGCTCCGCCCGGCCGGACGGGTAGGCCCGGATCAGGGTGGCGAGCTGCGCCAGGGCCTGGGCGGCGTCGGAGCGGATGTCGGCCTTGTCGAAATCGAAGAGGACGTCGGCCGGCAGCGCCACCCGGACCTCGAGGTCGGTCTCCTGGGCGCCCAGCGCCTGCATGGCCTGCCGGACCTCCTGCACCGTCGCCACAATCCCGCTCCCCTGCCCGACCACCCTGCCTTCCACTCCTTGGATGGTGAGGATCGAAGGGACGAGGTTGAGGGCCCGCTTGGCCCCCAGACGGGCGACCGCCGCCTCGGCGGCCGCCTCCGTGGCCGGGTTCCAGGGGTCTGCGTAGGGCGCGTCTGCGGCGAGCGCCGGCGCGGGCAGCACGAGCAGCGCCGCCGGGACCAGAGTGCGGACGAGACGCGCAGGAGTCATCCTAGACGTCCTGGATCGGCAGGTCTTCGAAGGGGGGCACGCCGGGGAGCTGGAGCGTGACCGACTTGACGTCGGGCGGCGGCGCCGGGAACTTCATCCAGAGGGTGAAGGACTGCGTGGGACCGAGCTTGTCGTACCAGCGGTTGTTCCAGCCGGAGCGCAGGGCGGCGATATAGCTCCCCTTCTCGTCCTTGAGCACCTCGTACTTCTTGCCGGCCGCGAGGTCCATCACGTAGACCTCGCCGTAGTTGATGTCGGCTTCCGCCGGCTCGGCGCCGCGGTTGCGGAGCACGACCTTCGCCGTCAGGGTGTTCCCCTTGCGCCGGAACTCGGTCACCTCGGCCGTGATCCCCGGCCAGTTGGTCTCCTGGCCGGCGAGGCTCGCCGCCGGCGCGCCGGCTGGCGCGGCACCTGGCGCAGCACCCGTACTGGTACTGGCCGCGGGGGCCGGGGTTGCGGCCGGCGCCGGCTCCGTCTGGGCCGGCGGGGCCGTGGTGGTGGCCGGGGCTTCAGAGGCGGTCGCCGGGGCCGCCGTTTCAGTCGCGGCCGGCGGCTCCTCCCGCTGGCAGGCCACGGCCAGCAGCAGGACAGTGGAGAGGACGACGGGGAGCTTGCGGTTCATGGCTGTTCCTCCAGATCCAACGGGATATGGACGTAACGTCGCCAGAGAGATCCGGACGTGCCGGAGGGCGAGCGGACGGCATAGGGCGTTCCGAAGGATACACCACTCGCCGCCGGCGGTCGTCAGGGAGGCGCGTTTCCTACGGCGCCGTCTCCCCCTTCGGCTTCTCCAGCACGAAAGGCGTCCTCTGGATCCGGCTCACGCACGAGGTGTCGAGCCCCTCGCCGGAGCCCCTGTCGATGAACTCCTTCTGGATCCTGTCGATGCAGGGATCGTCGCTGCCGTGGCTGCCCCAGGGGACGATCACGTGGACCGCGCGGGTGAGGTGTCGGGCCACGCGCATGCCGAAGCCGGGGGGCGTCACCGGATCGCGTTCGCCGCTGACGAGGAGCACCGGCACGTCGGAGCGGAGCGCCTCCCGGTGGTCCGGCGCCACGCGGGCGCGCGGCCAGACCGAGCAGGCCGCCATCTGCTGCCGAACCCGGTAGTCGCCGAGGAAGCTCCCGGCGGTGCGAGCCGGCACCTGGGCCGGATCGATGTAGGGGATGTCCTCGGCGCAGGTGATGGAGAAGAGCAGTCCCAGGGCCAGCACGCGGGCCATGCCGATACGGGCGGCGACGCTGGCCTGGCCGAGTGGCGCGAAGTCGCCGTTCGCCGCCTGGTGGACCCGCAGCGGCAGCCGGGCGCCGTCGCCGGGGTTGTAGAGCATCCAGCGGATGCCTTCTGCCACGAGCTCCCGCGACAGCCTCGCCGGGACCGGCTTGCCCGTCCGCGGGTGCCGGATCTCGACCGTCACCGGTCCCTGCGCGAGCCGGTCCATGACCGCCGCGAAGTCCTCCCGGATCCGGGGAAATTTCGCGTGGCAGGCCGCGTCCTTCTCGCACCAGCCGAGCAGCAGGTCGAGCGAGCGCTGGCCGCCCGCGGCGTGGGAGAGGGGGAGCACCTCGTCCATCGGCACCACGCCGGAGAGGACCGCCGCGCGCACGGACTGCGGGTGCCGCCGGAGATAGACCTGGGCCGCCCGCGTGCCGTAGGAGCCGCCGGCGAGATTGATCCGGTCGTAGCCCAGCCAGGCGCGCACCTCGTCGAGGTCGTCCATGGCGACGTCGGTCGTGTAGAGCGTCAGGTCCGCGACCTTCGCGAGCCGCTCGCGGCATTTGCGGACGGCGTCGACGGGGAACATCTCGCCCAGATAGCTCTGGACGTCGTCATCGTTGCCGCCGAGATCGCATTGCAGCGGGTTGGATTTCCCCGTCCCCCGCTGGTCCACGAAGACGAAGTCGCGGGCCCGGCGCAGGTCGTCGCGGGCGAGGGCGGCTGCGAGTTCGGTGGCCGACTGGCCGGGACCGCCGGCCAGGAAGAAGATCGGATCGGGCTTCGGCTGAGCCGAGCGCGCGGGGAGCAGCACGATCGCGAGGTCGATCCTGCGCCCCGACTTCGCCGCCCGGTTCTCCCAGACCTCATAGGTGCCGCAGAGGGCGTCCGCGTCCTTGCCCAGAGTCGGGACCGTGCAGGGCTGGAGCTTGGCGCGGGACGGATGCGGGGGCTTGCGGGCCCCCGCGGCTCCGGCCAGGGCGGGGAGGGCCAGGAGCGCGGCGAGGGACAGGGAGAGGACGCGGCGTTTCGACATCGTGAAGGACTCCTCTTCGGTCTGCCCCGGTTCTACGGATTCGCAGACCGGCAGTTGCCGGAGCGCAACGAGAGATACAATCCCCCGCCATGGCGCTGTTCCGACGCAAGTTCCGCCTGACCGCCTGCGCCACGACCGGCGGCTGAGCGGCCAAGGTAGGTCCGGGGGACCTTTCCGAGATGATCACCCCGCTCGTCCGGCTCGCCGGACGGGATGAGAGGATCCTCGTCGGCCCGGAGACCGCCGACGACGCCGGAGTCTACCTGCTCGACGGCCATGCCCTGGTGGCCACCGTGGACTTCATCACCCCGGTCTGCGACGACCCCCACCGCTTCGGCCGGGTGGCCGCCGCCAACTCGCTCTCGGACGTCTACGCCATGGGCGGCCGGCCCCTGTTCGCGCTCAACCTCTGCTGCTTCCCGGACCTGGAGGGGGAGGGCGCCGAGGCCCTCAAGGGGGTCCTGCGTGGCGCCGCCGAGGCCGTGGTGGACGCCGGAGCGGTGCTCCTGGGCGGCCACTCGGTGCGCGACCCGGAGCTGAAGTTCGGCCTGGCGGTGATCGGCGAGGCCGCCCGCGACCGCCTGCTGACCAACGCCGGGGCCCGCCCCGGCGACCGCCTGCTGCTCACCAAGCCCCTGGGCACGGGCGTGCTCGTCAACGCCTTCAAGTTCGACAAGCTGGACGAGGCCGGCCTTGAGCCCGTGCTGCGCGAGATGGAGCGGCTGAACGACGTGGCCGGCCGCCTCGCCCTGGAGCACGGCGCCCGCGCCGCGACCGACGTCACCGGCTTCGGCCTCACCGGCCATGCCCTGGGCATGGCGAAGGCCTCGAACGCGGCGATCCGCTTCGTCTTCGAGAGGCTGCCCGTCCACGACGGCTTCTACCGGCTGGCCAAGGCGGGGGTGACGACCGGCTGCACGGCGGCCAACGAGGACAACGTCCGGGCCGTCTTCGCGGACCGCGCGGGGCTCGACCGGCTGCAGCGCGAGGTGCTCTTCGATCCCCAGACCTCGGGCGGGCTGCTCCTCTCCGCTCCCCCCGAGACTGCGCCGGCCCTGCTCGGCGCGCTGCTCGGGAGCGGCCACAAGGCGGCGGAGGTGGGGGAGGTCCTTGAAGGGCCGGCGCGGATCGAGGTGGTCTGACGACCCTACCCCCCCAACTGCCGCTTCAGCTCCTCCATCTCCTCCGTCAGCCTCGCCACCATCTCCTCCAGCCGCTCCACCCGCGAGGCCAGCGACGGCCGGGCCGGGGCAGCGGGATCGGCGGCTTCATAGGTCTCTTCGGGTGGCTCGGGCTCCGGCGCCAGCTCTCCCACCAGGTGGGTCCAGCGGGTCTCCTTCTGGCCGGGGCGCCGGGGGAGCTCCATGACCAGCGGCTCGTCCATGCCTGCCAGGCGGCGGAGCGCTTCCTCGACCTCCTCCAGGGAGGCGAAGGAGTGCAGGCGCTCGCTGCGCGTGCGCAGCTCGCCCGGCGTCTGCGGACCGCGCAGGAGCAGCAGGGTCATCAGCGCCTTGCCCGCCCGGTCAAGGCCCCAGCGGCGCACCACGCTCTGCTGCCAGCGCTCGGTGCGCGCCCCCTCCGTGCGCCAGACGAGCACCTCCTGGCGCATGCGGTCCAGGGCGTTGACCACCTGGTCCTCGGTGAGCTGCATCACCGGCTCGCGGTTGGTCTTCTGGTTGCACGCCGCGATCAGGGCGTTGACGGTCATGGGCACGGTCTCCGGGTTCGTCTGCTCCTTCTCGAGCAGCGAGCCCAGGATCCGGATCTCCACCGGGTCGAGCCTCCTCGGGATGCGCGTGGACATGGACGCGATCTTACCGCGCCCACCCCCTTGCTTTTTTTCTGGAGAGGTGCCATAGTCGCTGAAAATTCCGGGTAGGCGCACAGGATAGGTTGGAAGCGGCTTCACGACATTGTCCCCCCACCACGTTTCCCCCCGCAGCAACCGGTTCACCGTGCACACCGTTTCGAGATAGCGACGAGGATCGCCAGGGCAACCGAGGGAGAAGCGAGAGAAGCCTAGGAATCTTCGCAGATCGACGAGCGTGTCACGCTCCCGAGCACGACTCCTTGCAGTCCACAGTGCCCCGGCAGGGGCCCATCAGGAGGAGAAGAGCCGTAACGGAGCTTCATGAATTCCATGGATTGGCCCCTCTGGGGGTGGAGGAATGCCGCGCCTCGGCGCGGTGGAACAAACAACCTGTTGCACTGTTGCAAGGAGCAAGCAATGCCTGAGCAAGGTACCGTGAAGTGGTTCAACGACGCCAAGGGTTATGGTTTCATCGTGCGGGAGCGCGGCGCGGACGTGTTCGTCCACCACGCGTCCATCATCGCCGAAGGGTTCCGCACCCTGACTGAGGGCGACCGCGTCAGCTTCGACGTCGTGGAGGGGCCCAAGGGTCTCCAGGCCAAGAACGTCGTCAAGATCACCTGAGCCGCTTCCGCTTTCCCGATAGCGCGCCCTGCCGGCAGCCCTCCGGCGGGGCGTCGCCGTTTCTGGCGGGTTTCGCCGGATCCAGCCGGCTGCCCCGTGAGGCCTCACCCCCTGGCCCCCTCTCCCTGACGGGCGAGGGGGAAACGAGGATCTGAGCCCCTCTCCTGCTGGAGAGGGGTTGGGTGAGGTGGCCTACCTGAACTCCGACCGGAAGCGCTGGTAGTCGCGGGTGTCGTGCGTCAGAGAGGATCGCCGCGGCAGGCGGTCGATCTCGGCGTCCACGATCTGGATCCGCTCCTCGGTCATCGGGTGGTTGGAGAAGAACTGCTCCACCTTCGACGGCCGGCGCTGGCGCAGGCTCGCGAGGTCCCCGAAGAAGCTCTCGAGCCCCCGCGGGTCATACCCCGCCCGGTAGGCGTAGTTCACGCCCAGGCGGTCGGCCTCGCGCTCGGCGTCCCGGCTGTAGTTGTTAAGGTAGCCGGTGCCCACGAGCTGCGCCAGGATCTGCCGCGTCTGGCTCGGGTTCCTCCCCAGGGCCAGGCTCGCCAGCAGGTTGTAGCCGTAGGCCCGCGTCATGAGCTGCGTGCCGTGGCGCGCCGCGCCGTGGCCGATCTCGTGCGCCATCACGCCCGCGAGCTCGTCCAGGCTGTCGGCCTCGGCGATCAGCCCGGAGTTGACGAAGACGAGCCCGCCCGGCAGGTTGAAGGCGTTCACCGAGCTGTCGCGCACGATATAGAAGTCCCAGCGGCGGTTGCCGAGGGAGGTCTGCGCGGCGATCCGGCGCCCCACGTAGTTGATGTACTCGAGGGCGCTGCGGTCGTTGACGAGCTGCTTCTCCCGGGCCACCTGCGACAGCAGGTCGTCGCGCATCGCCCACTCCTGGTCCAGCGACACGAGGTTGAACTTGGCCTCGCTGACGCCCACGTTCGTGGCGCAGGTCGCGACGGCAAGGAGAACGACCAACAGGGTCGAGGGGATGGCAAGGGTTCGGGTTCGCGGTCTGATCTGCATGATGTTTCTCCTGGTCGGTCCGCGTTCTCGAAGGAGGTGAGCCCTCCTACGCGGCTCCTTAAGGGCAAAAGCGGTGCCAGGGGTTTTCCCCTGGGGAGAGCCGGCAGGGGAGCGGTCCTGATTGTCCT
Organism: Thermoanaerobaculia bacterium; assembly: GCA_036399915.1. Classification (GTDB taxonomy): domain Bacteria; phylum Acidobacteriota; class Thermoanaerobaculia; order Multivoradales; family UBA5704; genus DATARR01. Next base: position 45,127 of record DASWME010000372.1, on the reverse strand, counting down.
CTGGAGAGGACGTGGCAGGCCCGTGAGGCCTCACCCCCTGGCCCCCTCTCCCTGACGGGAGAGGGGGAACGCAGGCCGAGGGCGGAGCTGAGCGGAGGGTTCCTCCCCCTGGGAGGGGGCGTGGGCGCAAGGGGGAGGCCAAGAGGGGGCCTCTTCGCACCGCCGGAGCGCCCCCCTCCGGCTCCCCCCTGCTCCAACCTCCCCCCTCCCAGGGGGGAGGGACCTTCGCCGTCACCTCTTCCCTTGGAATCAGGTCCCCCCTCTCCCGTCAGGGAGAGGGGGCCAGGGGGTGAGGCCTCGCAGGGCACGCCGCTCCAACATCTAGTAGTCTCCCCCTCCCCTCCCCCATCAACTTGTGGTCTCGGCTCCGCTCTGCTAAGCTGCCCGCCATCATCCGAGGGCACCCAGAGAGCACCGCATGCTGAAAGTCGAACGACTCGAGATCTCCGGCTTCAAGTCCTTCGTCGATCCCGTCGAGGTCCGCTTCGCGGGCGGCGTCACCGCCATCGTCGGGCCCAACGGCTGTGGCAAGAGCAACCTTTCCGAGGCGATCACCTGGGTACTCGGCGAGCAGAGCGCCAAGAGCCTACGCGGCGGCACCATGGAGGACGTCATCTTCAACGGCTCCGAGACCCGCAAGCCCCTGGGGATGGCCGACTGCCTGCTCACGCTGCGCACCGACCTCACCTTCCCCGGCGCCGACGAAGGCCTCCTCACCATCGGCCGGCGGGTCTTCCGCGGCGGCGAGAGCCAGTACCGCCTCAACGGTCGGGTGGTCCGCCTCAAGGAGATCAAGGACCTGCTGATGGACACCGGCCTCGGCATCCGGGCCTACTCCGTCATCGAGCAGGGCAAGATCGGCATGATCCTCTCCGGCAAGCCCCAGGAGCGGCGCAAGCTCATCGAGGAGGCGGCCGGCATCACCCGCTACAAGGCGAGGAAGAGCGTCGCCGAGGTCAAGCTCCAGGAAGCCACCGCCAACCTGCTGCGGCTCGACGACGTGATCTCCGAGGTCGAGCGGGCCCTGCGCTCGCTCAAGCGCCAGGCGAGCGCGGCCCGGCGCTACCAGGAGAAGGAGAAGGAGTATCGCGAGCTGCTGGAGACGGTGCTCCTCGGCCGCTGGACCGCCCTCGCGGCGGACTTGGCCGGGCTCAAGTCGCGGATCGAGGACGCCACCTCCCGCGAGGCGGCCTCGACCGCCGACCTCCACCGCGACGAGGCTGCCTTGGCCGCCGGCCGCGAGCGGCTCGACGAGCTGGCCCGGCTGATGGCCGAGCGCCACCAGAAGGTGGCCGAGCTGGCCACCGTCATCGAGGGCCGGCAGGAGTTCCTCAAGGCCAACCGCCAGACCGTGCAGGAGATCGGCGAGCGGGCGGCGCAGGGCCGGGCTCTCGCCGACCGGCGCGAGCAGGAGATCGCCGCCCACGAGGAGGCGTTAGCGGCCCTGGAGGAGAAGCGCCGCGAGCTGGCCGCCGAGCGCGAGCAGGCCGCCGCCGCCGTCGACGAGGACGAGCGCCAGATCGCCGCCGCCGAGCGCGACCTGAAGCAGGTGGCGGCCCGGCTCGAAGGCTTCCGCGCCCAGCTCCTCGCCGCCGTCGCCGCCATCAACGCCGCCCGCAACCGCGTGCAGCAGGCGCAGATCGAGCAGGAGAAGGGGAACTTCCGGCGCCACCGCCTCGACCAGGAGATCGCCCAGCACGCCTTCGAGGTCAAGCAGGCCGCCGAGGCCCTGGAGATGGCCCGCGGCAAGGTGGCCGAGACCGAGGCCGCCCTTGAGACCCGCAGCGCCGAGCACGAGAAGGTCGCCGCCGTCCTGGAGCTGACCCTGCGCCGCGAGGCCGAGGCCGCGGAGGGCAAGCGGGGCCTCGAAGACCAGCTCTCCGGCGCCCGCCAGCGCCAGCGCATCCTCGACGAGCTCTCCCGCGCCCACGCCGAGCGGCGGGCCGCCCTGGAGCAGGCCCTGGCTGCCGCCGGCGTCGAGGAGCCCGTCTACCTCGCCAGCCAGGCCAAGGCGGTCGAGGGCTGGGAGAGGAGCCTCGACGTCTACTTGGGCGGCCTCGCCGACGCCGTCCTGCTCGCGCCCGGCGAGAGCGCCCGCGGCCTCGCCCAGGCCCTCGCCGGCCGCGCCGCGGCCATCCTGGTCGAGCGGCAGCCGGCGGGCGTCCCCGAGTCCTGGCCCGTGGTGGACGACCCCGCGGTCGTGCTCTCGCTCGGCCAGGCCCTCGGCCTCTCCGAAGACCTGGCCGCGGCCCTGCCGCCAGCGTTCCTGGTGCGCACCGCCGCCGACGCCGAGCGGCTGGCGCGCCTCCACCCCGGGCTCGCCTTCCTGAGCCGCGAGGGTGTGTGGGTGGAAGCCTCGACCTTCCACGTCGAAGGCGAGGTCGCCACCCCGGGCGTGCTGGAGCGCGAGCGCGAGTTGGCCGGGCTGGCGCAACAGGTCCCCGACCTCGAAGGCCAGCTCCGCGAGGCCGGCGCCCTGCTCGACCGGCTGGTGGCCGAGCGTGCCACCCTTGCCAAAGAGTCCAACCACCTCCAGGGCGAGGTGGCCCAGCTTCGCCAGGAGCTGGCCGTGGGCCAGGCCCGCCTGGACGACGCCACCGCCCGCCACCGCCGGCTCTCTACCGAGGCCGAGACCCTCACCACCGAGCAGCAGGAGATCGCCCGCGAGATCGAGCGCGTGGCCGAGCGCCGGCAGCGGTCGCAGGAGGACCTCGCCGCCGCCGAGGCCAGAAACGCCGGGCTCCAGGAAGACTTCGACCGCGCCCAGGCCGAGCTGGACGCCGCCAAGGCCCACCGCGAGGGACTGCGCACCGAGAGCGCCGGCCGGCGCGGCCGGCTGGAGCTGCTCGACGAGCGCCTGGAGTCGCACGACCGCGAGATGAACCGCCTGCGCGCCGAGGTCGAGGGCGGGCGCGGCCAGATCGCCGCCTGGCGCCAGGACGCCGACAAGCTGACCGGCCGGCGCGCCGACCTGGAGCATGCCATCGAGCGCGCCCAGGACGAGCTGCAGAGCGCCCTGGAGCAGAAAGCCGCCGCCGAGGAAGGCGTGCTCGAAGAGCAGGAGCGCTTGGACGTCCACCGCCAGGACATCCGCCTGCTCGAAGAGAACATCGCGGCCCACCGCGAGCACCGCGACGCCGTGCGCTCCGAGATCGAGGAGCTGCGCATCTCCCAGGCCAGCCTCAAGCAGGACGCCGAGCACCTCGCCCTCACCTTCCGCGAGGACTTCCACGCCGAGCTGCCCGAGATCCCGGGCCCACCGCGCGCCGACCTCGCCGAGCTGGAAGCCGAGCTGGCGCGCACCAAAGCGGCCCTGGAGCGGCTGGGACCGGTCAACGTCCTCGCCGTCCAGGAGCACGACGAGCAGGAGCAGCGCTACTCATTCCTCACCACCCAGCGTGCCGACGTGGCCGCCTCCGTCGAGAGCCTCCGGCGGACCATCAAGGAGATCAACGAAGCCTCCAGCGAGCGGTTCAACGCCACCTTCCAGGAGGTCAATCAGCACTTCGGCGACACCTTCGCCCGCCTCTTCCGCGGCGGCGAGGCCGAGATGCGCCTGATGGACGAGGAGGACGTGCTGGAGAGCGGCATCGAGATCCTGGCCCGCCCGCCGGGCAAGCGCCTCCAGAACCTGATGCTGATGTCCGGCGGCGAGAAGGCGCTGACCGCGATCGCGCTCCTCTTCGCGCTCTTCCGCACCAAGCCCTCGCCGCTCTGCATCCTCGACGAGGTCGACGCGCCGCTCGACGACCTCAACACCACCCGCTTCATCGACCTGCTGATGGAGATGGCGGAGTCCACCCAGTTCATCGTCATCACCCACAACAAGCTCACCATGGAAATCGCCTCCCGCCTCTACGGCGTCACCATGGAGGAGAAGGGCGTCTCGAAGCTGGTCTCCGTGGAGCTGGAAGAGGTCCAGCCCGAGGAGCGGCGGGCTACGGCGTAGGGACGTTGATGATGGGCTCGCTTGACCCGCTGTTTTCACTGTGGCGGGACCGACCTCGAACGACATAGGAGTAGGAGTTTCACCTCGCATCTGAAGCTTAAGTCAGCCGCCCCGGAAGTCGATCGTGCCACCTGAAGCCCTTGAAAGGATTCGCGTGACCGCCGAGGATCTCTCGTACCTCCGCCGAGAGTGGGACCAAGATGTCTCCGATGCTTCTCTCCGCCGGAGCAGCCCCATCCTGCGGCGCCTCTTGGTCGACGATTTACTCCAACGGGCTTGGCGCGACCTCAACCTAGATAGGCAACCAATCGTCCGCGCCCCCAGTTTAGAGGTGAAGCTCAGGAACTTCGCACTCCGCAAGATCACCTATGCTCAGGCAGGTGGGGCCAAGCATCGTGAGGTGGTGGTCACCACAGTCATCGAGTATGGCGACTATCTCTCGCCAGAGCAGGCGCTTCAGGCATTCGGATCTGGCCCCGATGCGCCGGAGCGTGACTTCTCCCTGCGAAGATTCGTGGAGGGTACGTGCATTGTCGTGAAGGGAACTGCTATAAGCCGTCATATTCTTGTCAAGTACGTGGCGAACAAACTCGGCGGCGTCCATCTCGATCCGAGTCGAGACCTCAACAAAGAAGAGGAACTCAAGTTCAGCCTTCTTGATGAAGTGCGTGCCGAACGCGTCACTGCCGATAAGCCCGCGATCTATTTCGAGTACCTCTCGATCGGGCAAGCCCTAATCAACTCTCCAGATATTGATCGTTTTCTCGCCATTGCGGCCAATGCCACTGGGGGGCCGCAGTGACGGGGCGTCTAACCCGGCTGCTCAGCGGCCAGAAAGCTCCGTTCTGTGGCCGATGAGCAGCGAACCCGTTCTGCAGAACCCCTGCACCCGAATCCATGAAGATCAACCTCGCTGAGAAATTTGCCGCTCTTACCGAGCATTGGCGACCTCATATCGTCGCCGAGTTGAACGGTCAGGAGGTGAAGGTCGTCCGTGTGCACGGCGAGTTCGTCTGGCACAAGCACGACGATGTCGACGAGCTCTTCTGGGTCACGCGCGGCCAGCTTCGCATTGAGTTCCGCGACCATGTGGTTGAGCTCGGTCCGGGCGAGCTCCTCGTTGTGCCTCGCGGGACGGAGCACAGGCCCGTAGCAGATCAGGAGGTTGAGTTGGTCCTCTTCGAGCCGTCCGGCGTTGTCAACACAGGAGATGCAGAGCCGTCGGAATTGACGGCACCGACGGACGCTCGCCTCTGAGGCGGTTCTGCAGAACGCGGTTTCAGCAGTTTATCCCCGCCCCGAAGGGGCGGAATTTGAATAGCCCGGGGCGGCCGCCCCGGGGACGCGGCCAATTTTCCCTATGGAGCCCCGAAGGGGCGACACGCATGCGTCACGTTGGGTGCCGCCCCTTCAGGGCTTGATAGGTTTGTTTTGTCTGTCTGTCCCCGGGGCTGCCGCCCCGGGCTATTCAAATTCTGCCCCTTCGGGGCAGAGCGACCGACTGTAGTGGAGGTGTGGCATGGGCATCTTGGCGATCAGGGCTGACGAGCGAGTTCGCGACGTATACTTCTCCGACGACTCCTTCACTGTCGAGTTGATGGATGGCCGTGCGATCACCACGCCGCTTACTTGGTTCCCGCGGCTGCTTCACGCGTCTTCCGAGCAGCGCCAGAACTGGCAAATCAGCGGTGCGGGATACGGCATTCACTGGCCGGACATCGATGAAGATCTCTCGACGGAAGGTCTCCTGCGCGGTGCCCCCGCATCCCGCAGCTCACTGGTTGGCGCCTGATCCGGCTTGGCCGACGAGCACCCCATGGGCACCCAAATTCCTCCTGTCCATCCTGGCGAAATTCTCCTTGAGGAGTTCCTGAAGCCTCTTGGGCTCAGCCAGTACCGTCTGGCCAAAGACATCGGTGTTCCTGGCCGTCGTATCAACGAGATCGTGCTCGGGAAGAGGTCCCTGTCGGCTGACACCGCGCTCCGCCTGGCACAATATTTTCGTAACTCTCCTCAGTTCTGGTTGAACCTTCAGTCCCACTACGACCTCGAGGTTGAGAAGGATCGTCTCGGAGGTCGCCTTGAGCACGAGGTTGTAGCTCGTGCACCCGCCACGCCAGAAGCGTCCGCCGGGACGCGACGTGCCGGTTAACCTGCGCTACGCTTAAACTCAAGCCCCACCCCAAAGGCGCCGCCGAGCCTCCGCCTGGGGAACTGCCCGGCCCTCGGCCAGGTCACTCTCGGCTTCGGCTAAGGCTGCTCCTCCTCGGCGGTGAGAGGCTCGGGCGGGTCTGCCCTTCGAGGCCTCACCCCTTGGCCCCCTCTCCCCGACGGGAGAGAGGGGGAACGATTCCGAACCGACGAAGCCCAGATCCGGCAACACCGCCTGCTGAGGGTCCTCCCTCTCCCGTCAGGGAGAGGAAGGCAGAGGGTGAGGCTTCGGAGGGCCGACCGCTCCGTCCTCCCTCAGACCGCTCTGCCAAACTGGCTGCCTCCTGCTGGACAGGGGCTCGCCGAATGGACCCCGTGGATGAGGCCGAAAGGTCCGGAGGAGGCCCGCTCATATACATTTGCGGGCTTTGTATATACAAAGGCCGTCCGCCAGGGTCTCAAGTCGGCCGCTTCATATCATTTGTCGGCGGTTGTATATGCAAAAGCCGCCCGCCAGGGTCTCAAGGCGGCGGCTGCATATCTTTTGTCGGACTTTGTATATGAAGCCGCCGCCGCTTGGCTTCCGCGAGAGGCTGCTCCAGCCCCAGCGTCGGCCTTTTCATATACAAGGTCCGACTTTGCATATGAAGCGGCCGACTCGAGACCTCCAGCGTCCACCGCTTCATATCAAGCGGCCGACTTTGTATATAAACGGTGGCCCGCGGACCGCCAAGCGGCGAGTTGCGGGGCTCGAAACCGGTCCCGGATTACAATCGGGCCATGAAATTGCGCTGGACCGACCGCCGCTTCACCTTCGACCTGCCCGAGGGGCTCTTTCCCGTGGTGGTCGAGCGCCTGCGGGGCACCCCGGCGCGGATCGAGGACAAAGTCCGCGGCCTTTCCACGGACGTGCTCACCCGGCGGGACGGCGACGCGTGGTCCATCCAGGAGCACATCGGCCACCTGCTGGACCTCGACGAGCTGCACGCCGGCCGGCTCGACGACTTCCTCGCCGGCGCCGCGGTCCTCCGCCCGGCGGACATGACGAACCGCAAGACCTACGAGGCGAACCACAACACGCGGCCGCTCGCGGATCTCCTCGCCGCCTTCCGGCGCGAGCGCGAGCGCTTCGTGGCGCGCCTCGACGGCTGGGACGAGAGCCTGGTCTCCTTGACCGCCCTCCACCCCCGCCTCAACCAGCCCATGCGCGTCATCGACATGGCCTTCTTCACCGCCGAGCACGACGACCACCACCTGGCGCGGATGACCGAGCTGGCGAGGAAGTGGGCCGGTCTCTAGTACGCAACCCCGGCGGCCAACGTATAACGTCGTATAGGATCTTTCCCCCGGATCCCGGGTGCCTTCCGGGTCGAAAGGAGCAGCGATCCCAATGCCCATGCTTCAGCCGAGCCCCGATCGGCAGACCGTCACGCCGGACGGCGAGCCCATGGCCGACCGCATCGCCGGCGTCAAGGTGCGGGCCGCCATCACGCATCCAGACGAGCGCGGCGAGGTCTGCGAGATCTACAACCCGGCCTGGGGCTTCCACGAGGCCCCCCTGGTGTACGTCTACCAGGTCTGCATCCGCCCCCGCCGGGTCAAGGGCTGGGTGGTCCACCGCGAGCAGGACGACCGCCTGTTCGTGAGCCTCGGCGTGGTGAAGATCGTCCTCTACGACGACCGTCCCGGCTCGCCCACCCACGGCAGGGTCAACGAGATCTACCTGGGCGAGCGCAACCGGGGGCTGATCACCATCCCGAGCGGCGTCTATCACGCCATCCAGAACGTCGGCGAGACCGACGCCATCCTGATCAACCTGCCGACCCGGCCGTTCAATCACGCCAGGCCCGACAAGTTCCGCCTGCCCCTCGACACCGACCAGATCCCCTACCGCTTCGCAGACCGGTTGGGATGGTGAGCGACCCGCGCGTCACCGTCGTCATTGCCACCTACAACTGGAGCGCGGCGCTGCGCTTCTCGATTGAGTCGGTGCTGCGGCAGAGGTTCCGGGACTTCGAGCTGCTGGTGATCGGCGACGGCTGCACCGACGACTCGGCCGAGATCGTCGCCTCCTTCGCGGACCCGCGGGTCCGCTGGCACAACCTCCCCCGCAACACGGGCAGCCAGTCGGGGCCGAACAACGCCGGCCTGGAGCTCGCGCGGGGCGAATACGTGGCCTACCTGGGCCACGACGACCTCTGGCATCCGACCCATCTCGCCTCGCTCGTCGAGGCGCTGGACGCGACCGGCGCCGACCTGGCCTACGCCGTGGCCATCCTGTACGGTCCACCGGGGAGCGGCGTTCGCAGCGTCACCGGCCTCACGCACCCCGGGAACGGAGGTCCGATGCGCTTCTTTCCTCCGTCCTCCGCCATGCACCGGCGGGACCTCGCGGCGCGGATCGGTCCCTGGAAGGACCACCGGACAATTCGGATGCCGCACGACTACGAGTTCTTCCTGCGGGCCTGGGAGCACCGGCGGAGCTTCGCGCTGACCCATCGGGTCTCGGTCTTCAAGTTCACCGCCGCCTGGCGCCCGGACGCCTACCGCATCCGGAGCACCGGCGAGCAGGCCGAGCACCTGCGGCGTATGGAGAGCGAGCCGGACTTCCTGGAACGCGAGCTGCTCGACGTGGTGGCGGCCTACGCCGCCGGCAGGGCCGTGGACGTGGGAACGCCGCCGGACGCCCCGCCCGGCGAGCTCGTCGAGCGCACCAAGGCGTTCAAGGGGGTCGAGACCGAGCTGCCGCCGGAAGCCCGGACCGACCGGCTGCGCTTCGACTTCGACCAGGTGCTGCCGGGCCTCGAATGGCACGGCGTCGAGCGCGATCCGCGGCACGGCACGCTCCAGTGGAGCGGCCCCGGGACGCGGTCGTCCCTCCACCTGCCGCTCGCCAACGACCGCGACCTGGAGATCGAGCTCCAGGTGGTGCACGCGCTGGCGCCCGACGTGCTGGACAGCCTGCGGCTCGCGGTGAACGGCGAGCCGGTCGCCCTGGAGCGCCGCGCCGGCGAGAGCGGCGCCAACCGGTTCCGGGGCCTGATCCCCGCCGCCGCCCTGGCGCGGAGCGCCGGTCCGCCGCGGCTGACGTTCGAGGTCGGCCGCACGATCGCGCCGGTCGAGATCGACCCCGCGAGCGGCGATCGCCGCCGTCTCGGCCTGGCCTTCAACTGGATCGAGGTGCGGCCCGTGAAGGACTGACGATCCGCTCAGGCCGTGATCCGCAGGTCGACGTAGGGCGGCGGGGGCTGGATCGCCGAGTAGTCGTTCTCCAGGATGGCCACCTCCCCCATCCGCTCGGCCTCCTTGAAACCGGCGAACTTGTAGGTGATCAGCATCTGGCGGTTGCGGTCGTTGGCGACGAACTCGGCCCGCAGCTTGACCCCGGCGTCCTTGGCCCGGCGCAGCAGGTGGTGGAGCAGGATCGTCCCCACCCCCTTGGACATCACCCGGCAGGACATCAGGAGGAGCTTGATCGTCCAGACTCCCTCGTCCTTCTCGATCAGCGTCAGGCCGATCTTGCCGTAGGTGCCGTGGCGGTCTTCGAGGCTCGCGATCAGCAGCTCGTGCCGGGGGGAGCGCCGCAGCTCGTCCAGCTCCTCGTAGGAGTAGGTGTAGCCGGTGGCGTTGAGCTGGTTCGTCCGTACCGTCAGCTCCTCGGCGCGCTGCAAGTCCTCCTCGCGGCAGGGGCCGATGGTGAAGCGCATGCCGAGGGTGGCCAGGAACTCCTCCTTGGGGCCGACGTACTCCGCCTCCACCCGGTTGCGCTCGATGTCCGCCCGGTACATCCGGCGGCGGAGCCGCGAGTCCTCGGTGATGAAGCGCGGGTTGAACTCCGGCCGCTCCAGCAGGTCGTCGAGGAGCGCCGAGTCCAGGCAGAGGATCTCGCCATGGGTGAAGGCCACCTCCTCGCGCTCGAAGGGCTGGTCGTCCACGAAGGCGATGGCGTCGAGGCCGATGTTGATGTCCTGGGCGATGCGGGAGATCGAGGCGGCCTTGGAGCTCCAGTTGATCTGGGGATAGAGGAAGTACTCGTCGATCCCGAATTCCGCGAGCTTCGCCAGGGCCAGGTCGTGGTCGTTGCGGCTGGCGATCGAGTGCAGGATCCCCCGCTCGTCCAGGGTCTTGAGGAGGTGGACGACGTGGGGCCGCAGCTTCACCTCCCGGTCTTCCAGCAGGATGCCGTCCCAGACCGTGTCGTCGAGGTCCCAGACCACGCACTTGATGGACCGCTTCTCCTTCTTCTTCGCTGCGTGGACGGCGGCGGCGTGGGTGGACATCCTCAAAACTCCTGAAACTCGAACAGCGGAATCGTGATCTGCTGGATCTGCGTGCTCCCCTCGATGATCTCCGTCACCCGGGCGTCGCGCAGGTAGCGGGCGACGGGATAGTCCTCGGAGAGGCCGTTGGCGCCGTGGATCTGCACGGCGTCATTGGCCGCCCGGGTGGCGAGGCGGGAGGCGAAGTACTTGGCCGCCATGGTCTCCATGAAAGCCCCGGGATCGCCCGCGTCGCGCAGCCAGCCCGCCCGCAGGCAGAGCAGGCGCGCGGCGCGCACGCCGACGATCATGTCGGTGAGCATGGCGCGGATGAGCTGGTGGTCGGCGAGCGGCGCGCCGAACTGCCGGCGCTCCGCGGCGTAGGTGCGGCAGGCGTCGAGGCACGCCTGGACGATGCCCACCGCGCCCCAGGCCACGCTGTAGCGCCCCTGCTCCAGGGCCGCCGCCGCCACGTGGGAGATGCCGAAGCCGGGGCGGCCCACGAGCTGCCCCTTGGGGACGCGGCAGTCCGCGAAGAGCAGCTCGGCCAGCATGGACGCCCGGGTGCCGACGATCCCCTGGAGCGGCTGTACCGTCAGCCCGGGCGCCTCGCGCTCGACCAGGAAGGCCGCGGGCTGGCCGTCCACCTGGGCGAAGGCTAAGAACAGGCCGGCGATCTGCCCGCCGGTGATCCACTTCTTCCGGCCGTTCAGCACCCAGACGTCGCCGCCGTCGGCTGCGGTGGTCTCGACGCTCTTGGCGTCGCTGCCGGCGTTGGGCTCGGAGAGGGCCAGGGCGCCCAGGACCTCGCCGCGGGCCATGCGCGGCAGGTACGTCTCCTTCTGCTCGCGGCTCCCCCAGCGGTGGATGGCGTGGGCCACCATGTCGTGCACCGTCAGCAGCGAGCGCACGGAAGAGCAGCCCCTGGCGATCTCCTCGGTCAGCAGGCCGTAGGTGATCATGTCGCGGCCGCAGCCGCCGTACTGCGGCGAGACGTTCGAGCCCAGGTAGCCGCGCTCGCGCAGCCGGCCGATCAGCTCCGGGGGGATCGCTCCCTCGCGGTCCCAGCGGTCCGCGTGCGGCGCGACCTCCGCCGCGGCGAAGGCGCGGAACTCGGCGCGGGCGGCCCGCTGCTCGGCCGAGAGCTCCAGCTTCACGCCGCGGCGCCCCTCTTGCGCGCCACCAGCCGGGCGATGGCGTCGATGGTGCGGAAGTTGTCGAGGTCGAGGTCCGCGTCCTCGACGGTGATGCCGAACTCCTTCTCGACGAAGGCCACGAGCTGCATGGCGAGCAGCGAGTTGACGAAGCCCAGGGCGAAGATGTCCTCGTCCGGCTGGAGGTCGTGGCTCTTGAAGAACCGTGAGAGGAACTCTTTGATCTTCTGCTGGGTCGGGTCCATGGGCTTCCCTAGGAGGCTCCGTAATCGTAGAAGCCCTTGCCGCTCTTGCGGCCGAGCAGGCCGGCGTCCACCATCTTCTTGAGCAGCGGGCAGGGCCGGAACTTGGTGTCGCCGTAGCTCTCCTGGAGGACCTCTAGCGAGTAGAGGATCGTGTCCAGGCCGATCAGGTCGGCCGTCTCCAGGGGGCCCATCTTGTGGCCGAAGCAGGTTTTGAAGATCTGGTCCACCTGTTCCGGGGCCGCAACCCCGTCCTGCACCGTGAAGATGGCCTCGTTGATGGTGAGCATCAGCACGCGGTTGGAGACGAAGCCGGGCAGGTCGTTGACCACGATGCAGTCCTTGCCCAGCTGGCGCAGGAACTGCCGGGCCGTCTCCAGCGTCTCCTCGCTGGTGTGGTGGCCGCGGATGACCTCCACCATGGGCTTCAACGGCACCGGGTTCATGAAGTGCATGCCGACGACCCGGTCCGGCCGCCCGGTGAGGGCGCCGACGCGGGTGATCGAGAAGCACGAGGTGTTGACGGCGAAGACCGCCCGCTCCGGGCAGATGACGTCGAGCCGCGGGTAGACCTCTTTCTTGCTCTCCCACTTCTCCGGGACGTTCTCGACCACGAAGTCCACGTCGCGGAGCGCCTCGAGGTCGGTCGTGAAGGCGATGCGGCCGAGGACGGCGTCGGGGGCCTCCCTCTTCGCGTCCTTCTGGAACATGCCCTGGAAGCGGAGGCTCTTGCGGATCTCCGCCTCCGCCTTGGCCAGGATCTCGTCCGAGATGTCCACCAGGACGGCCTCGTGGCCCGTCTGGGCGAGGTTCTGCCCCACTCCGGCGCCCATCACGCCGGCGCCGACGACGCCGATTTTCTTGATCTCCATGCTCGCCGATCTCCTGACGTCCCCTGGACGGGAAACCTGCATATAGGTGAGGTGCCCTCGGGGACAAAAGGGGGACAGGCCCTACGGGATCGTCTGCGCGTAGATCGACTTGCCCTCGAAATAGGAGCGGGCCTTCTGAATCTCTCCTTCCAGGAAGGTGGCGGGATCGGGATACTCATCGACGTCGATCAGAGGCAGATCCTTGACGTACATGTCCTTCAGGAGGAGCCTGTATGGAGGGCGGTCCCCGCCGCCGGGATTGCGGATCTCGACCACGAGCCGCCGGCCGCGGTCCGTGGGGGTCAGCGGGCTCACGTTCTCCTGGCCGAACACCTGGCCGAGGCGCTCCAGGGCCCAGGCGTACGGCTCGTAGAAGTCCAGCTCGCTCATGGGCGGATCATAGCCGATCGCGCTGCGGGCGCCGCTGGCGCGATCCTTGCTGAAAAGAGGCGAGCGGGCGGGGTCCGCATCCGGCCCGGCTGGTTTCGGCGATCCTCCGTCGCCGCCGGCCCAAGCCAAGGAGGCTCCCTGGTCCTTTCTCCCTCGGCAATTCCCGCGACGGGAGCCCTCCTCCGCCGGACCTCGTCCCCTTTCCCTTTTTCTCAGGACGGAATCGCCGTCACGCGGACGGCCTCGAAGGAGGCCGCCGCTTTCCGTGTCCCCAGCGCGATGCGGGTCGGACCGGCCGGCGCGGGCACGGTTCCCAGGATGCGTCCCTCCCAGGAGATCTCGATGGTTTCCTCCACCTTGCGAAAACGGAGCTGCTGGTCGATCGCGGAATCGAAGGCGGCGGGAAGTGGAAAAATCTGCTCTGCCGATGCGAGGATCCACCCCTGGTCCAGCTCCTCCAGGGTCAGGCGCGGTCCCGCGCCCTCCTGGTCGACCGCGGGCGCGACGGTCCAATCCTTGCCACGGACGTTGACGACCAGCTCGTAGGCAGGGAGGAAAGGACCGCGGGCGACCGCCCCTGGACTTCCCGGCGAGAGACGTCCCCCCGCGACATGCCACGTCCCATCGAGGATCTCCCAGCCGCGCTCCGCCGGGTCTCCGTCCTCTGCAAAGAGATCCTCCCAGCCGGCGGTCAGGGCGAAGCCGGAGAACTCGGCGGCGGTCCCGCCGGCTGCCAGGGCGAGCCGGCGCACGGGCGCGCCCAGGGTCCCCTGCCAGGCGGGCAGGCCGTCCAGGGCGAGGGAGACGCGGGGGCCGTCCACCTCCAGACGGAGGAGATGAACCGCGCGAGGGTCGGGAGGAGACGGGAGCGGGACGCGCGACAGCTCCCCCGCCTCCTCCTCCAGCACGATCCCGAACCCTCCCCAGGCGCTCACCTCGACCAGGAACGACGGCGCGCCGGGCTCGTACCAGCGCGCCTCGCCGGGCTCCAGCACGGCGGGCTCGTCGAGGAGATCGGAGATCGCGGGCGGGTTCGGGCCGGGCTGCGGGGTCGTCGTGGGGCCCAGCACCAGCATCCGCTCGCCAGCCCAGTCGAGCGGATCGATCGCCATCACCCGCGCGCTCGCGCCGGGCGACCAGCGGTGGTAGACGCAGTAGAGCTGGCGGTTGTCCGGCCCGCGCACCACGCAGTTGTGGCCGGGCCCCACCACCTCGCCGCCGGTGCGCAGGATGGGGAGGACCCGCTCGCCGTCCGCCGCCTGGGCCCACTCCTGCGGGTCCTCCAGGCTGCGGGTCATGGCGTAGCTCACGCCGTAGGTGGGGTTCTGCCAGTTGCCGCCGCTGAACATCTCGTAATAGAGGCCCTTGCGCCGGAGCACGAACGGTCCCTCGACCGTGTGCCAGCGGACGAACCCCTTCTCCGGGCGGTTCGGGTGGTAGACGTGCCAGTCGTGGCGCGGCAGGGCCACCGGCCGGGGTTCTCCCGCCAGGGTGAACGGGTCGAGCATGCGGTCGCGGACCGTCCCCGTGCCGATGTGGCCGCGCTCCAGGAAGTCGGTGGCGTAGAAGAGCCAGCGCGAGCCATTCTCATCAATGAAGACGTGGGCATCGATGGCGAACGGCTCCGAGGTCAGCCGCCGACCGGCATCGGCGAACGGGCCGGCCGGGTGGTCCGCCACCGCCACCCGGATCTCCATCCGCCCCTCCCCTTCATTGCCGACGCTGTAATAAAGGTAGAAGCGTCCGCCGAGGTACGCCACCTCGGGAGCCCAGTAGTGGGGATGCCCCCCGGGCAGCGGCTCCAGCGCTCCCGCCAGGGGCTGCCAATCGACGAGATCTCGCGAGCGCAGGATGCCGAAGGCCCGCCCGTCGTGCCAGAAACCAGTGCAGTACCCCCAGTACTCGCCCCGGAACTTCAGGACGAAGGGATCGGGGAAGGAGTGGGGGTAGACCGGGTTGCGGTAGATAGGCCTCCCGCTCACCTGGCTTCCCCGCTGGCGTTCTGGAGGTCGCCCGGTACCGTCAGCCAGCCGACCGCGCTCTCCGGGTCCCGCACGTAGGACCGGAACTGCTCCACCAGCGGCGTAGGCTCCCACCGCGGACCTGCCCCACCACTCCGCAGCTTGTACAGGCCGAGCTCGATGCGATAGCTCTCGAGCGGTTTGCTCCCCGTCCTGTAGCGCCAGTCGTACATCGTGAAGAGGGGAAACCAGGTGTAGCCCAGCACCGGCACTCCGCGAGCCCGCAACTGCCGGATCGCGGCCACCGAGGCTTCGAGCCAGAGGGAGCGGTCCCGGGACCTGCCGCGGGCGCTGGTCTCCGTCACCATGATCGGCACGCCATACCGCATGTAGTAATCCTCGATCAGGGCCGCGAACCCGGCGCCGTCCCGCTCCACGTTCCGGTAGGAGAGCCGGCCCTGCCGGTCGACTGTCACCTGCTTGGTCGACCACTGCGGGTAGAAGTTCATGCCCATCACCTCGATAGGAATGGGCGAACGGACGAGCTCCGCGAGCTCGTCCGGGCCGGCGCCGTTGCGGAGCAGCCAGGTGAAGAGCGGGTGGTCCGGGGTCATCCGGCCGGTCAGCAGGTCGTAGGCGAGATAGCCACGCCGCTGGTCCTCGATGGCCAGAGCGTTCAGATCCTCTAGGGCCGCGCGGGAGAGGCCGGTGGCCTCCACGTGCACCATGAGCGCGCCGGGATCGACCTCCTTGAGGGCCTCCACTGTGCGCAGGATGCCCCGCACCAGGTTGAGCAGGACGCGGATATAGCCGCCGTCGCCCTGCAGGTAGGGGGGCCAGACCCTCCGTTTGCCGCACAGCAGGGCGGTGATGAAGGGCTCGTTGAGCGGCGTGTACCAGCGCACCAGCCCCTGGTACCGGCGGGCGAAGGCGCCAGCGTAGGCGGCCACGGCTTGCGGGTACTCCTCTCCGGCGAACTCGCGGCGGAGCCAGAAGGGGCAGCCGTAGTGCATCAGGTCGAGGATGGGAGTGATTTTCAGCTCCTCGACCAAGTAGAGGATCACCTGATCGGTCCAGCTCCAGTCGAACTCGCCGGGCAGCGGCTCGACCCGGTACCAGGGGACGCCCCAGCGCATGGCCTGGACACCCAGCTCGCGGCCGAGGGCGAGGTCCTCGCGCCAGTGCTCGTAGTGCTCCATGAGCTGGTACTCGTCGAGAGCCCGGTGCCCGGGGCGGGTCTGTGGAACGAAGGTGTCTTCAATGCCGCTCGCCCACAGGAACTGCGAGGCCAGCGGCCCCGGAGGAAGGAGATTCATCATTAGCCTCTCGCGCCGGCTGTAGCGGAGTGGCTAGGAAGTAGCTCCAGCACAAACGAGATTGTACTATCCTTCACTCCGTGATATCGCCAGCTCACACCTTGCCTCTGGTCAGTCACGCCGTGAACGAGCTACCCCTCTTCCCCAGCTTCTGGCTCGCTGGCTTCGAGTGCTCTTGCCACCGCCGACGCGACGGCCGGCGCCTGGACCTGCTGGAGGCGACCGGCCATGACCGTTTCGCCATCCGAGATTACGCCCGGCTACCACCTCTGGGCATCACGACCGCCCGCGATGGGCTGCGCTGGCACCGCATCGACCGTGGGACGGGCAGCTATGACTTTTCCGAGCTCCTCCCCCGCCTCGCCGCTGCTCGCATCTCCGGAGTCCAGGTCATCTGGGACCTTTGCCATTGGGGCTGGCCCGAAGACCTCGACATCTGGAGCCCGGAGTTCGTACAGCGCTTCGCCCGCTTCGCAGGGGCGGCGGCGCAGGTCGTAGCGGCCGAGACTGACGGCACGCCGTGGTTCGTTCCCGTCAACGAGATCTCCTTCTGGGCTTGGGCCGGCGCCCAGGAAGGCTACTTGAATCCCTTCGCAGTGAAGCGGGGGGCGAAGCTCAAGGCGCAGCTCGTGCGGGCGGTCCTGGCCGCGATCGACGCTATACAGAGTGTCGTCCCCGAGGCGCGTTTCCTCTATACCGACCCCCTGATCAACGTCACCAGCGACTCGCCTCGGCGCCGGCACCAGGAGACCGCCAAGCGCTGGCACGAGTCGCAGTACGAGAGCGCCGAGATGCTCGTGGGGCGCATCCGGCCCGAGTTGGGCGGCGACGAGAGTTACCTCGGTGTCGTGGGGCTCAACTATTACATCAGCAATCAATGGCGGCACGACGGTCGCAAGATCCGACGTGGCGACCCGCTCTACCGGCCTCTCTCCGACCTCCTTGCCGAGGCTTACGGGCGCTACAATCGCCCACTGCTGATCGCCGAGACCGGGGAGGAAGGAGAAGCCCGAGTCGGCTGGTTGCGCTACGTCGCTCGCGAAGTCCGAGCGGCCCTGCGCCTAGGAGTACCGATACTGGGGGTCTGCATTTACCCGATTCTGGATTACCCGGGCTGGGATGACGACCGGTACTGTCCGGCAGGTCTCTGGAGCTATCCCGACGAGCAAGGTGAGCGTGAGATCTACACTCCTCTGGCAGCCGAGATCAGGCGCCAAGGGAAACTGATCGACCGTGCGCTTGCTCCACGAGCGGCCAAGAAATAAACGAAGCCGCTCATGCAGATTCGCTCATGCTGCCTTGAAGCTGGAACCCTACCACGGACACAAACCGATCTGGTATAATCATCTTTGCGTCAGTAGGGGCCGGACCGGCTCCCATCAGAGGACAGGAGATCTCCGAGGTGATTGAGCCCGGGAAGGAGGAAAGATGGACCCTCTCACCCTCATCGTAACCGCGTTGGCCGCCGGCGCGACGGCCGCCGCCAAAGAGACCGCAGGGCAGGTCATCAAGGATGCCTATAATGGCTTAAAGGGATTGATCCAAAAGCGATTCGCAGGCAAGCCCGCAGCAGAGGTCGCATTGGCGGAGCACGAAAAGGAGCCGGAGGTTTGGAGCGCGCCACTCAAGAAGGCATTGAACGAGGTCGGCGCCACCGAGGACGAGACCATTGTGAAAGCCGCGCAGGAACTCCTCAAGCGAGCGGACCCGGACGGCGCTGCTAAGGGCAAATACAACGTGCAGTTCCACGGCCCAGCGCAAGGCACTGTTATAGGTGATCGCCCTACTGTCACGCAGACTTTTAACAATGTCGGCGAGACCCAGAAGAGGCAAGGCTCGTCGTGAGTACCCCCGACTACGAAACGGCATTCTACGGCACCGCCCAAGGTAGCGTGGTCGGCCCCAACGCTACCGTCACCATGATTTTCCAGAACGGCGAGAAACGCATCGTTCAGATCTTTGGATTACTGGGATCGATCGATGAAAATCGAATGCAGGCAGGGGTTTGGAAGCAGTTGCACAAGGAATTTCAGGAAATTAGCGAGCATCTGGTGTGGGTCCGAGGGGCCACTGCAGATGACGACTTCAGCAAAGCTCTGGGCGCTCTCGATCAGATCTGGCCATATTGTCATGACAAGATTCAGTATTTTGGCGATTTTGGTCGTCTCCCCGATATGGCAGCCAAGCGGGAGTTCATGGCTGAGTGTGAAAAAAACGCGTGGATGAAGCACCTTCAGGAGTATGCGTTGGATCTGGAAGTTATTATCAATAGGTGTGAGACCCCTGACGACCTAAAGGCTAATCTGAGGGAGTTCTCGGCGGCACTCCAGCGGCTCGAGCGATTAGGTGGTCGGCTCCTCAGCTTTCTTGATGCACGACTGCAAAGGGTTATCAAAGAGCTCGAACAAGCCATTATCCATGCCAGGCGAGACCTCACGGAAACTCCCTCCTCGATGCCATCGGAAGTAACCTCGTGAGCTCGATCTTCTCCGAGTTGCATACCAAGCATACGAACCTCTTGCAGCAGATGCGAGCTGCAGCTGCCCGTGATCGCAAGCGGTTTGTTGCGGACGCGCAGGAGCTCCTTCGCGATCTTCGCTTAGCCGGGCGCAGCGTTGGCCCGGACCAGCGTCAACGCCTCGAGTCGTACGCGAGTTATTGGGGGTCTTTCATCTCGGAGAACACAGGAGAGTATTTTGATACGACTCTCGAGCCCGAAGCAATCGCTTCCACTCGCCCGACTGGGCGCGATAGCCTGACCCTGATCTATGAGAGCGGCCGCGAATGGACAATTCCCTTCCTTGCCCCCGAGCGGTCGACTGAGCCTCTGGTCAGCCGCGACGAACTGCTAAACGGCCTGAAGCAGCGGCTCTTCGCCGGCGATCTGGCGCTCTATGGACCACCCGGGATTGGCAAAACCATGCTTGCGGTGAGTCTGGCGCACGACGACGAGGTGCTCGCCCAGTTCCCTGACGGCGTCCTCTGGGCAAATTTTGGTCGCTCTGGTACTACTGGCACCCTGAACGCCTGGGCTGTCGCGCTGGGGATCCCTGAGCATGAGATCGCGGCGATGTCCACCCTTGTGGATCGACAACGGGCCCTGCGCGCGAAAATCGGCCTACGCCGTATGTTATTGGTTGTCGACGACATCCGCGAGGAGGCGTCGGCACTCAAGTTGGGAGGTCCGAACTGCGCCCATCTCTGTACGACTCGCTCGATCAAGGCTGCGGTTTCCTTCGCCCCGGAGGGCTTAACGGTGGTGAACGAAATGACCACCACCGAAAGTTTGGCCCTCCTTGGCAAGTTCGTCCCCGAAGCGGTGGAGTCCGATCCCGACACGGCGCGGGAGCTTGTCACGCGCACTGGTGGAGTACCCTTAACCCTCGCATTGTTAGGGAAGTATCTGCGGACCTCTCTCCACGGAGGAGAGCCGGCGCGCGAGTTCAGGAGGCTGGCCGACCAATGGCAACATGGAGGCTACAACTTACTGCCATTGCAGGATAACTCCGCGCTGGAAGCGACCACACCACAGTCACTCCTGCTGGCTATAGGCGTCATTGAGGAAGCACTGGACGAGGAGTCCCGCCGTATGTTCCGAGCACTCTCCGTCTTCCCCTCGAAGCCGAACAGTTTCTCGCAGGAGGCCGCGCTCGCCGTCTCGGAGGTACCCGCCACAGCTCTGGAAGCGCTGGTCGCCTATGGCCTACTGGAAAGGACTGGCTCGAGCCGCTATATGATTTATCAGCCGATTGGCGATTACGCTCGCGCGAAGCTCATTGACGAATCAGTTCATGAACGCATGGTCGAATTCTTCATCGGCTACGTGGAAGCCCGTGGGGGAGACTATGACGCTCTTGACTCGGAAATGCCCAATGTCCAAGCCGCACTCGAGACAGCCTTCAAGCGTGGCATGTTGTCCCGTCTGGTGCAAGGCGCCAATGCTATCTATCGCTTCTTGGAAATGCGCGGGTTGTACCCGGTTGCTCGGACCCTTCTGACCCGAGCGCGCGAGGCGGCCGAGTCTCTCAACGATATTTCCGGTCTGGTAACTATTTTGCTCGACGAGGGCCGGTTGGCGGAGAAGTACGGAGACTATGTGCGAGCGGAGGAGTACCTGGATCGAGGCCTTGCACTCGCCCGACAGATCGGCGATCGCGGGAAGACCGGCGATCTGCTATTTGCCACGGGTGTCTTGGAGACCAGCCGTGGGGACCTAGCGCAAGCCAGGAGGCGCCTCGAAGAGGCCTTGCACCTCATACAGAGCGACGGAGATCCGAAAAGAACTAGCGAAATTTATTCGAGACTCGGCGTGCTGGCGCGTGACCAGGGGGACTTTGATCAAGCGGAGCGTTATCTCGGTGAGGGATTGAAGCTGGCGCGGCAGATTCCTGGTCCTGACCAGGATCTTGTCAGTGACCTGCTCCTGCATCTCGGTGTACTCAAATGGATGCGCCAAGATCCCGCCAAGGCCAAGGAAACCCTCCAAGAGGGCTTGACGCTGGCTCGACAGATTGGAAATCGTGAGAGAATTGCCGCGCTGCTCCACGCCTGCGGCCTTCTAGCGCGCACTGACGAAGACTATGAAAGTGCGGAAGAATTCTTGAAGCAAGGGTTGACCCATGCTCAGGAAATCGGCCACCGCTGGTACATCGGCATCATCCTCATCGAGCAGGGTGAGGTCTACTTGAGAGAGCAGAAACCGGATACGGCGGTCGCAGCCTTTCTCCAAGCGCTAGAAACTGCCAGCGAAGCGGGAACTCTCTTCATCGTTGCCCTCGCCCTGTACGGACTGGGTCGAGTTGCTGGGTTCCACGGTGACTTCGTTGAGGCACGGCGGCAAGGTCAGGCAAGCCTCGCCATTCTGGAGGCTATCGGTCACGTCGAGGCAAAGGGAGTCAGGGATTGGTTGGCCGCTCTCCCATCCGGCGGCACGGACGACGCTCCAATGAGCAATGACGGCGAGCTCGGCGCCAAGAGGTGAGGCCTCGCGGCCAGAATGCCCCTATTCGAACACCCTCCCAGCCCGCACCGCCCCCGTCTCCTCTACCAGTCCGTCCGTCCCCGCCCCGCAGATGAGGGCGCAGGCGGAGCGGACGTCTTCGAGGCGGACCTTGCCAGCGAGGAGGGCGGCGAGGGAGGCGGCGCCGGAGAGCTCGGCCGCGATGCCCGCCTCGAACCAGAGCCAGCGGGCGGCCTCGCGCATCTCCTCGTCGGTGACCAGGACGACCTCGTCCACCGTCTTCTGGATGATCTCGAGGTTCATCTCGTGGCTCCGCCGGGGTGCCAGGGTGTTCGCGGCGGTGGAGATCCGGGGAAGCTCCACGACCCGGCCCGCCTTCAGACTTTCGTAAAGGGTCGGCGCCCCGACCGGCTCGATGCCCACGACCCGCACTGCGGGGCGCAATGCCTTGACCGCCGTCGCGACCCCCGCGATCAGCCCTCCCCCGCCGATCGCCACCAGGACGAGGTCCGTCCCGGGCGCGTCCTCGAGGATCTCCAGGCCCAACGTGCCCTGGCCGGCGATCACCGCTGGATCGGCGAAGGGGTGGACATAGGTCATGCCCTCCCGCTTGGCGGCCGTGAGGGCCGCCTCGTTGGCGTCGTCCCACACGTCTCCCTCCCAGAGGACTCGCGCCCCCCATCGCTCCAGTTTCGCCGCCTTGTCCGGCGGCACGTTGGAAGGCAGGTAGATGGTCACCGGCGCGCCCGCCAGCCGTCCCGCAAAGGCTACGCCGAGCCCATGGTTGCCCCCCGACGCGGTCACCAGACCGCGAGACACCTGATCTTCTGAGAGCGTAAGGACCCTGTTCGTCGCCCCGCGCGCCTTGAACGAGCCGGTCACCTGGAGGTTTTCGAGCTTCAGCGTTAGCCGGCTCCCTGGCCCGCCGCCTGGCAGGGGCCCGACGTCAAGGAGCGGCGTACGGCGGACAGGGGAGGCGAGGCGGCGACCGGCGGCTTCGATATCGGCGAGTTCGACCATAGACCTCCTGCTATAGGTCCATAAACACCATTCTAGTAGAGCGGGGCAGAACCGCCGGAAGAAAGGCGGAAATTCCGCCTTCCGGCCCGCTTGACTTACGCCCTTGTTACGCCTAATATACGCCCATGGAGAAAACGTCTCTGACGAGGTCCAGCGAGGGGAGAAAAACCGCTGGAGGTTGTCCGCGGCCCGAGGAGATCTTCCGCAGCCGACCGACCCTTCCGCTTTGACGGAGATCCCGGGGAGGGATCTCAGGAGATACCCACCGTGCGAACACCTATCTTGAACGGTCTCGGCCAGGCGCTGCGTTGGCTGCGCGACCGGCAGGGAAAGAAGCAGTACCAGGTGGCGGACACCGCCGGCATCACCAAGGGCATGCTCTCGGCCTACGAAACGGGCCGGCAGCGGCCCTCGCTCGAGACCCTCGAGAAGATCCTCGACACTCTCGGGTGCGACCTGAACGACCTCCACAACGCCATCCAGATCATCAACGGTCGTCCCGAGAAGATGAAGCGACGCGGTGACGGGGTGGGTGGGGAGGAGGACGCCTCCGGCGAGCCCGAAGCCACGGCGGCGGGCACGAACCGGACGGACGTGCAGCGGATCCTCGGCCTGCGCGAGCCCCTGCCGCCCCAGCAGGAGAAGGCCTACGCCGCGATGCTGGACGGCTTCCACCGGCTCCTGCGCTACCTGCACGACAGCGCGGCGCAGGCGTTCCGCCGTGATCAGCCCGCGGGAGGCGAAGACACCGACCGGTAGAGGCGCGGGTCTCCGCGCCCCTACCCCTCTCTAGGCTGCCAGCCGGCCCCGCAGCACCGTCACGGCCTGGCCGCCCAGCTTCACCCGGTCCCCCGCGAGGCGCACGCGCACGACCCCGCCCCGGGCGGACGCCTGGTAGGCGAGGAGCTCCTCCTTCCCCAGCTTCGACGCCCAGTAGGGTCCCAGCGTGCAGTGGGCCGAGCCCGTCACCGGGTCCTCGTCCACGCCCGAGCCGGGAGCGAAGAAGCGGGAGACGAAATCGTAGGGGCCGGAAGACGCCCGAGCGGTAACGATCACGCCCCGCACCTTGAGCAACGCGAGCCGCCGCGAGTCCGGCTCGAGGCCCCGGACCACGTCCTCGGAAGGCAGCTCCAGGAGGTAGTCGAACCGGCTCTTCCCCACGAAGAGGGGCTCGGCGCCGAGGGCCTCGATCAGCCCCTCGGGCGGGCTCACCTCCTCGACCGGCCGGGCCGGGAAGTCCAGCTCGATCCACTCCCCCCGCCGCTCGGCCGTGAGCAGGCCGCTCAGGGTGTGGAACCGCGCCGCATCCGCGGGATCGAGCCGGCCCGTCTCCCACAGCACGTGGGCGCTCGCCAGCGTGGCGTGGCCGCACAGCTCAATCTCCACGGTCGGCGTGAACCAGCGCAGGTGGAACCCGTCGCCCGTCGGGTGGAGAAAGGCGGTCTCCGAGAGGTTCATCTCCCGGGCCACCTCCTGCATCCAGCGCGCGTCGGCGGGCCCGTCGAGGAAACAGATCGCCGCAGGGTTGCCGGCGAAGGGACGGTCGGTGAAGGCGTCGACTTGGAAGAGATCGAGGTTCATGAGGGGAGACTATCTCATCTCAGGCTTTACATTGCAAAGTCCTTTCGTCTACAATATGAGCTTGTACCCGGCAGGAACTATCTCCGGGACTTTTCGGTTACACTTGACGGGGCCGGGGCATTCCCCCTCCCTCACAACGGAAGCGAGCAGGGGCAAGACACAGGCATGGGACTACCCACCGAAGCTCCCGTCACCGCTCATCCTGCAGCGGTGCCTGAAGCCTTCGCCGGCCTGCTGACGGACTTCCGGGGCAAGCTGGAGCGCGCCTTGGCGGCCCTCCTCGAGGCCAAGCGCGAGGAGACGGTCGCCGCCGGCTCGCCCGAGACGCTCGATCTGATCGACGGCGTCGGCCAGCTCGCGACCCACGGGGGCAAGCGCCTGCGGCCGGCCCTCGTCTATTACACCTACCGGGCCTGTGGCGGCGCGTCCGACGAGGCGGTCCTGCCGATGGCCCTGGCGACCGAGCTCCTCCACACCTATCTCCTGATCCACGACGACATCATGGACCACGCCGAGGTGCGGCGCGGGCTGCCGTCCGCGCACGTGCGCTTCCGCGAGGCCCATCAGGCCCACGGGCTGTACGGCGATCCGGCGGACTTCGGGCTGTCGGTGGCGATCCTGCTGGGCGACCTCGCCCACACCTGGGCGGTGGAGCTGGCGGCGGGGGTCTCCGCCGGCAGGTCCGAGCTGGCCGGGTGCTTCGCCGCGATGTGCCAGGAGGTCATCGGCGGGCAGTACCTGGAGCTGCTGGTGGCCCAGCGGCGGGCGGCGAGCGAGGAGGAGCTGCTGCGGGTGCTGCGCCTGAAGTCCGGCTGCTACACCGCGGAGCGGCCGATCCAGCTCGGCGCCCTGCTGGCGGGAGCGCCCGGGAAGACCCTGGTGGAGCTCTGCCGCTACGGCAGGGGCGTGGGCGAAGCCTTCCAGCTCCGGGACGACCTGCTGGGGACGTTCGGCGACCCGGACACTGTCGGCAAGCCGGTGGACGCCGACCTCAAGGAGGGGAAGTTCACCTTCCTCATCCATCACGCCCTGCGCAGGGCGACGCCCGATCAGCGGCGCGCCCTGGAAGCGGCCCTCGGCAATCCCAACGCTACGCCGCAGCAGACGGCGGCAGCCGTGCGGGTGCTGGAGGAGACGGGGGCGCGCGCCGCGGTCGCGGAGATGGTGGACCAGCGGCTGCGGGCCGCCCGCGCGGCCCTGGCGGGGCTCGCGCCTCGCCTGGCGCCCGACGGCCGGCTCTTCCTGGAAGGCCTGATCGACTACCTGCGGGAGCGCGAGCTGTGAGCGGCCCCGAGGCGACCGCCGGCGATCCCGCGGCCCTGGCGTCCCTGGAGGCGGCGGGCCCTGCTCCCCTTCCCGAGCTGCGGGACCGCAAGGCGGAGCACATCCGCCTGGCCTTGGACGAGCGCATGCAGCTCGGCAGGAGCTTCTTCGACGAGTACCGCTTCGAGCACGCGGCGCTGCCCGAGATCGACATCGACGAGGTCGACACGTCGGTGGAGTTCCTCGGCCGGCGCCTGGCGGCCCCGCTGCTCATCTCCTGCATGACCGGCGGCACGGAGATGGCCGGCCGGATCAACCGCCATCTGGCGGCGGGCGCGGAGCGCACCGGGGTCGCCGTCGGCGTGGGCTCGCAGCGCAAAGCATTGGAAGATCCGGCGAAAGCTGATACCTTTCGCGTCCGCGAGGCCGCTCCCACGGTCCCCCTGCTGGCCAATCTGGGCGCCGTGCAGCTCAACTACGGCATGGGGGTCCGGGAGTGCCGGCAGGCGGTGGACATGATCGGGGCGGACGCCCTGGTCCTGCATCTGAATCCGCTCCAGGAAGCGATCCAGCCCGAAGGGCAGTGCAACTTCTCCGGGCTGCTGCCGAAGATCGGTGAAGTGGTGCGGGGGGTGGGCGTTCCGGTGGTGGTCAAGGAGGTCGGCTCCGGCATCTCGGAAGCCACGGCGCGGGCCTTGGCCGCGCAGGGGGTGCGGATCGTCGACACGGCGGGAGTGGGCGGCACGAGCTGGGCCCGCATCGAGGCGCAGCGCGCCGGCGACGCCGAGATCGGCGAGGTCTTCGCCGGCTGGGGGTTGCCGACCCCGGAGTCGATCCGGCAGGTCCGCCGCGTCGAGGGCCTGACCGTGATCGCGAGCGGGGGCATCCGCAACGGCCTCGACGCCGCCAGGGCCATCGCCCTCGGGGCGGACCTCGTGGGGATGGCGTATCCCTTCCTCGCGCCGGCCACCGAGTCGCCGGAGCGGGTCGCCGACAAGGTGCGGCGCACGGTGCGCGAGCTCAGGATCTGTATGTTCTGTCTCGGGGTGAAAACGATCGCGGAGCTCCAACGTACGAAGCTCCTAAAAGGGTTGTGAGATGAGCAAGATCGCCAGTCCCGTGTCCTCCGCCCCGCTGACCCGCGAGGAGCTGGTCCGCTCCCTCGTCGAGGGCGAACGCCGGTTTCACGAGCTGCCCAAGGACCTCCCCGCCGAGGAGGCGGCGGAGATCCGCCGCGAAGCCCTGGAGGAGATGACGCGCACGCCGCTCTCCAACATCGGCTATCACTCGCTGGACGTCCAGCACGCATCGCGCCGCAACTGCGAGAACTTCATCGGCGTGGCCCAGGTTCCCATGGGGGTCGTGGGCCCGCTGACGGTGCGCGGCCGCTACGCCGAGGGCGACTTCTGGGTGCCTCTCGCCACCACCGAGGCCGCCCTGGTGGCCAGCACCAACCGCGGCTGCGCCGCCCTGCGCGAGGCCGGCGGCGCCGTGGTGCGCGTCGAGGACGTGGGCATGACCCGCGCGCCCGTCTTCCGCACCTCCGGGATCGTCCAGACCCAGCAGTTCCTGCAATGGATTCAGGAGCATGAGGACGACATCCGCCTGCTCACCGAGGGGACCAGCCGCTACCTGCGCCTGCTGGAGATCCGCCCCTACGCCTTCGGCACCACGGTCTTCCTCCGCTTCCGCTTCGACACCGGCGACGCCATGGGCATGAACATGGCGACCATCGCCTGCGACCGCGCGGTCAACGAGCTGATCGAGCCGGCGACCGGCGTCCCCTGCATCGGCCTGTCGGGCAACTACTGCGTGGACAAGAAGCCGGCGGCGATCAACTGGCAGGAGGGCCGCGGCAAGCGCATCTACGCCGAGATCCTGCTCGACGCCCCGATCCTGCACCACATCCTGAAGACCGACGCGCGCAGCCTGGTCGAGGTGCAGTACCGCAAGAACCTCCTGGGCTCGATCGCCGCCGGCTCCCTGGGCTACAACGCCCATTACGCCAACGTGCTCGCGGCGTTCTTCATCGCCACCGGCCAGGACCCGGCGCACGTGGTCGAGGGCTCCATGGGCATCACCTGCATCGAGCCGCGGGGCCCGGACTCGGTCTTCGCCTCCATCTTCATGCCCGACGTGCCGCTCGGCGCCGTGGGCGGCGGCACCGCGCTCGACACGCAGCGCGAGGTCCTCGCCATGCTCGGGGTCTCCCCCGACCCGGAGCGCCGCGGCGAGGCGGTGGCGCGGCTGGCGGAGATCCTGGGCGCCGTGGTGCTCGCCGGCGAGCTGTCGCTGATGGCGGCCTTCACCTCCAACGACCTGGCGAAGGCCCACGAGAAGCTCGGGCGCGGCGAGGTCCCCAACCGGCCGCATCCCACCTAGCGCGGACCGGTGGCGGCTCCCGTCGCGGTCTCGGTCCCCGGCAAGCTCATCCTGATGGGCGAGCACGCCGTGGTCTACGGCCGGCCGGCCCTGGCGGCGGCGGTGGACCTGCGCCTGACCGTGCGCCTCGGTCCCCTGTCCTCGGGGGCTCCCGCGCGGGTCCGGCTGGAGCTTCCCGGCCTCGGGCTCGTCGCGGGCACCTCCTGGTCGGCGGTCCGCGACTACGCCCGGCGTGCCCGCGAAGCCTGGGAGAGCTACGCCGGCCAGCCCAGCCCCGAGCGGTTTCGCGCCCTGCGCGGCGGCGACCCGGCGCACGTGGTGAAGGTGGCGCTCGGAGAAGCCATGGAGTCCCTGGGCGGGGAGGCGCCCGAGGGGGGCCATCTCCGCATCGCCTCCAGCCTGCCCATCGGCTCCGGCTTCGGCAGCTCGGCCGCCACCGCCGTCGGGGTGATCGCCGCCTACCTCGCCTGGCGCTCGGCTCCCCTCGACCCCGAGCGGATCGAGCCTCTGGCCCTGGAGGTGGAGCGCCGGCAGCACGGCCTGCCCTCGGGGGTGGACACCGCCACGGTGCTCCGCGGCGGTCTCCTGTGGGCGCGCAAGACGGATGGAGGACTGGAGAGCGCGGCCGTCGCGGCCCGTTCTCCCCTGCTGGCCCGGCTGCGGGTGTACGACACGGGCCAGCCCCCGGAGCCCACCGGCGCGGTGGTGGCCGCCGTGCGCAGCCGCCGCGACCGGGACCCCGCCCGCCACGAGCGGTTGCTCGACCGCATCGAGGCCGCGGCACGGGCCTTGCGAGAGGAGATGGCCCGGGATGTGGAAGACCCGATGCGCCCCCTGGATCTGATCCGGGACTGCCAGGCCTGCCTGGAGGAGTTGGGGGTCGTGCCCGGGCCGGTCCGCAGCGTCGTGCGCTGCGTCGAGGCCGAGGGCGGGGCGGCCAAGATCTCCGGGGCCGGCTCCCTCGCCGGACCGGGCGCCGGATCGCTTCTGGTCTATCATCCCGAGCCGGAGAGGATCTCCGACTGGCGTTTTTTACAGCCGTTTTCCTTCCATCCTGTCCACCTCGGAGCCGAAGGGCTCAGGCTGGAGACCGACGGATGAGCAAGACCACCGTTTCCGCGCCGGCCAACATCGCCTTCATCAAGTACTGGGGCGCCCGCGACCTCGACCGGGCGCTGCCCATGAACCCTTCGGTCTCCATGACCCTGGAGCACTGCGTGACCCAGTGCACCGTGGACCTCCTCGGGCACGCGGGAGAAGACGAGGTCTGGCTCGCCGAGCCGGACGGCGGCTTCGGCTCGCCCGATCCCGAGTTCGCCCGGCGCATGCGCGCTCATCTGGAGCGCCTCCGCAAGTGGTCCGGCCGCAAGGAGTCCCTGCGGGTGGCGACGCGCAACACCTTCCCCACCGCCGGCGGCCTGGCTTCCTCCGCCTCCGGCTTCGCGGCGCTGACTCTCGCCGCGACCGGGGCGCTCGGCAAGAAGGTGTCCACCCGGGAGCTGTCGCTCCTCGCCCGCCGCAGCGGCTCCGGCTCGGCCTGCCGCTCGCTGTTCGGCGGCTTCGTCGAATGGCTCGCCTCCAAGGGAGACGGCGACAGCGACGAGGACAGCTACGCCCGGCAGCTCGCCGACGCCGACCACTGGGACCTGCGCGACGTCATCGCCGTCGTCGAGATCGGCCCCAAGACGGTCTCCTCCATCGAGGGGCACCGCCGCGCTCCCACCAGTCCCTACTACGCCAAGCGCCAGGAGCTGCTGCCCGGGCGGCTGGAGAAGGTGCGCCGGGCCATCCGCGAGCGGGACCTGGCGACTCTGGGACCGCTGATCGAGGAGGAGGCGGTGGACCTCCATCTCATCGCCATGTCCTCCCAGCCGCCGGTCTTCTACTGGAGCCCGGGGACGATCGCCGTGCTGCGGGCCGTGCGCGAGCTGCGCCAGGAGGGCCTCGCCGCCTGGGCCACCATGGACGCCGGCGCCAACGTCCACGTCATCTGCGACGCCGACTCGGAGGATGAGGTGGCCGACCGCCTCGAGGACCTGCCGGCGGTCGGCTTCGTGATCCGCGACGGCGTCGGCCCCGGCCCGGACCAGGAGACGGAGCATCTCTTCTGACATCGTCCTCATCAAGCTGGGCGGCAGCCTGATCACCGACAAGGCGCGCGAGGAGAAGCCGCGCCGCGAGGTGATCGAGCGCCTGACCGGCGAGATCGCCCGGGTCGCGGCGGAGAGGCCGTACCGCCTGATCGTCGGCCACGGCAGCGGCTCTTTCGGGCACGTGGTGGCCGAGCGGTTCGGCCTCGCGGCGGGGATCCGCTCGGCCGCTCAGCTCACCGGCATCTCGCTCACCCAGGAGCGGGCCGCCATGCTCCACCGCTACGTCATCGGGGGCCTCTCCGACGCGGGCGCCAGGCCCTTCTCCATCGCTCCGTCGAGCTGCGTCGTGGCCGCGGCGGGCCGGCCCGTCTCCTTCACGGACGAGCCCCTCCTCCTCGCCTTCGAACGCGGGCTGCTCCCGGTGCTCTACGGCGACGTGGTGATGGACCGCGAGCAGGGCGCCGCGGTCTGCTCCACCGAGCGGCTCTTCGAGATGGTCGCCGGCCGGCTCCTGGAGCGGGGCTGGACGGTCCGCCGCGCCGTCTGGCTCGGCGAGACCGACGGCCTCTACGACGCCGAGGGCCGCACCGTCCCCCGCGTCTCGGCCGAGAACTTCGCGGCGGCGGCGCAGGCCATCGGCGACCCCGCCGGCGCCGACGTCACGGGCGGCATGCGCCACCGCCTGGAGACCGCCCTCGCGCTCGCCCGGCTCGGCATCCCCTCCCTCCTCGTGAACGGCCTGACGCCCGGCCTGTTGGAAAGGGCCGTCCAGGGCGGGCCCGTCCCCGGCACCAGCGTCCTCTGAAGAGCCCTCACCTCCCTGGCCCTCCTCTCCCCGAGGAGAGGACGAGGCTCTTTCAAGTCGTTGGCGGGTGGGCACTCTTACTCGTGGAGCACCTGGTGGACGAAGGCGACGGCGATCGACCCTTCGCCGACGGCCGAGGCCACGCGCTTGACGTTGCCTCCCCGGACGTCGCCGACCGCGAACACTCCGGGGAGGCTCGTCTCGAGGAGATAGGGAGCCCGCGCCAGGGGCCATTGCGCGGCGGCCAGGTCTTCCCGCGAAAGGTCCGGTCCCGTCTTGATGAACCCCCTTTCGTCGAGCGCGAGACAGCCGTCGAGCCAGCCCGTGCTGGGAGAGGCGCCCGTCATGACGAAGACGTGGCGGATGTCGTGAGTCTCGATGTCGCCGCTCTCATGGTCTCGCCAGCGCACGCGTTCGAGATGGCCGTTCCCTTCGAAGGCCGTGATTTCGGTGTGCGTTCGCAAGTCGATCGCGGGGCTGTCTTCGATGCGCCGGATCAGATACCGCGACATGCTCTCCGCCAGCCCGCCCGAACGGACGAGCATGTGCACGCGCCTGGCCGTCTGGGCGAGGAACACCGCAGCCTGGCCGGCGGAGTTGCCGCCTCCCACCACGACCACCTCCTCACCCACGCACAACTGCGCCTCCATGAAAGTGGCGCCGTAGTACACGCCGGCGCCTTCGAATTGCGAGAGGTTGGGCAGCGCCAGCCGGCGATATTCCGCGCCCGTCGCGATGATGACGGCGCGCGCCGGCACGCGCGAGCCGTCGTCGATCTCGATGGCGTACGGTTTGCGGTCGCACGACAGCCGTTGGGCGCCCTTGGCGATCATGACTTGCGCCCCGAACTTCTGCGCCTGGGTATAAGCGCGGGCCGCGAGCTCCTGGCCCGAGATGCCGGTCGGAAAGCCGAGATAGTTCTCGATCTTCGAGCTTGAGCCCGCCTGCCCACCCGGCGAGCTCGATTCCAGCACCAGGACGTCGAGCCCTTCCGATGCGGCGTAGACGGCCGCCGCGAGACCCGAAGGTCCAGCGCCGACGATGACCACGTCGCGGATCTGACCCGGATCGATCGCCTCGTTGAAGCCGAGGCAGTCGGCGATCTGCCGGTTGGTCGGGTTCCGCAGCACCACCTCGCCGCGGCAGATCAGGACCGGAACGTCCTCGGCGCCGACGTGGAACTGATCCAGCAGCTCCTGGACGCCGGGGTCGCGGTCGAGGTCGATATAAGAATAGGGATGGCCATTGCGGGTCAGGAACTCGCGGACGCGCAGCGTTCCGGAACAATGATTCGAGCCGACGACCACGACGTCGCCGAGGCCGTGGGCGATGAGCTCCACCCGGCGCAGGATGAAGGCCCGCATGATGATCTCGCCGAGCTCGCTGTCGGTCTGCACCAGCGCCAGCAGGCGTTCGCGGTCCAGCTCGACGACCTCGCCCGGCTCGGTGGCCCGCACCCGCATGAGCGCGCGGCGGCCGGAGAGCATGGTGGCCTCACCGGTGAACTGACCCGGCACCTCGACGGCGACGAGCGTCTCGGCGGCGCCGGACGGCCGGACGATCTCGAGCCGGCCCGCCTTGACCACGAAGAACGGCACCACGGGGTCTCCCGCCTCGACGAGCACCTCGCCAGGACGGATCGGGCGCAGGCGCCCGTGCGCCGCGATCCGCGCCACCTGCGCCGGCGTCAACGTCGGGAAGATCTGCTCGGCAGGCGAGGCGAGGGTCGGCTGGATCGTCGGCGCAGGTTCAGTCATGGTCTGCTCCATCGGTGTCAGCTCGCGCGGCGCACCGCCGGGCGCCCGTAGTCTACGCCCTTTTCGCTGCCACCCTGGCCTGCCCGCGCGCGCTGGTGCGCTCCCGCTCACTCGCGCAGCGGTCATGCGAGGAACGTGGCCATGACGCCCTCCCAGAAGTGACATGATCGCCTGTAGCACTCCTGGGGCCGAGGCTTCGCGCACGGCGCCTCTTGAAGGGAGTGAGGGCTGGGCGGGCGGTGCTATCCTCTTTCCCGTGCGGCCGGAGACCGGACAGCGGGAGTGGTGGGGTGCCGATCTGGAGCAGCTCCTGATCGCCACCAGCCGCACGTTCGCGCTGGCGATCCCCCACCTGCCGCAGCCGACCCGCCAGGAGGTCACCCTCTCCTACCTCCTCTTCCGCGTGGCCGACACCTTCGAGGACGCGACGAGCTGGCCCCGGTCCCTGCGCGTCGCGGCCCTGGAGCGGTTCGGACGCCTGCTCCAGTCGCCCGATCCCGAGGAGATCGAGGAGGTCTCCCGCCGCTGGGCCGCGGAGGTCCCCTGCGAGCAGCCCGCCTACCAGGACCTGCTGGCCGCGCTGCCCGACGTCCTCGACGCCTTCCTCGCCCTCTCGCCCGGCGCGGTCGGGCTGATCCGGGAGCACACCTTGCGCACGGCCCGCGGCATGGCCGGCTTCGTGGCCCGCACCGGCGACGACGGCGAGCTGCGGCTGCGCGACGTGCCCGACCTCCAGGCCTATTGCTACGTCGTGGCGGGCATCGTCGGCGAGCTGCTGACCGAGCTGTACCTGCTCGGCCGGCCGCAGCTCGCCCCGGTGGCCCCCCGGCTGCGCGCGCGCGCCCGCCCCTTCGGCGAGGGGCTCCAGCTCGTCAACATCCTCAAGGACTCCGCCGCCGACGCCACCCAGGGCCGGCGCTACCTGCCCGAGGGGATCGACCGCGGCGAGGTGATGGCCCTCGCCCGGCGCGACCTGGAGGCGGCGCGCGAGTACGTCCTCGCCCTGCAGAGCGCGGGCGCCGAGCGCGGCCTCGTGGCCTTCAACGCCCTGCCCGTGCGCCTCGCCCACGCCACCCTCGACCGCGTCGAGCAGGCGGGCCCGGGCTCGAAGCTCACGCGGCCCGAGGTCTATGCCATCGTCCAGCGCATGAACCGCGCGCTGGACCAGAACGAGCCGGCCGTCGATCTGCTGCCGGCGGCGTGACCGGGCCTGCCGGCGCGGCCTCCCCCCGGAGCGGGGTGGTGAGGGCCCGCGGTCAACACCGCCGAAAACCGGGGCTCTACCCTCCGCTCAGCACCTCCGCCGCCTCCGCCGGTCCCAACTCCAGCTCCCATCTCCCGGCGCGGGTGGGCTCGCGCAGCGCCTTCTTGAGGACGGCGAGGAAGCGGGAGCGCGGCCACTCCACCGCGCCGAAGCCGGCGAGATGCTCGGTGTAGCTCTGACAGTCCACGAGCCCGAAGCGCCAGCGGACCAGGTTCGCGAGCAGGGTGGCGAAGGCCACCTTCGAGGCGTTCGGGGCCGCGGCGTACATCGACTCGCCGAAGAAGACCGAGCCCATGGAGATGCCGTACAGCCCGCCGGCGAGCCGGCCGTCCTGCCAGGCCTCGATCGAGTGGGCCAGCCCCTCCTCGTGCAGGGCGGTGTAGCCCGCGATCATCTCCGCCGTGATCCAGGTGCCCTCCTGCCCCGGCCGCGGCTTGGCCGCGCAGCCACGGATGACCTCGCGGAACGCCGTGTCGGCGCGCACCGCGAAGGCGCTGCGCCGCATCTCCTTGCGCAGCGACCGCGAGACGTGGGCTTCCCGCGGCACCAGCACGAAGCGCGGGTCCGGGCAGAACCAGAGGACCGGCAACCCCTCGTGGGGCCAGGGGAAGATGCCCCGGGCGTAGGCGGCCTTGAGCGTCTCCGGGTCCGGCGTGCCGCCGATCGCGATGATGCCGTCGGGAGACGCCCAGCTCACGGGCGGGAACAGGAAGCGGCGCCGGAAGGCCATGGCGAAGGGTATGCGGTATCCCGTCACCGGAGCAACAGGATTTTCCCGGTCAGGCGGCAGGGGGCAAGCCCGCCATGGCAGCGCCATTGCTTGTATCTTCCGGCCGGGAGAGAGCGCCGGGCCGTCCCCTGGAAGCGTCTCCATGCCGGGCTCGCGTTCCTTCCCCATCCCGGAAGGAGGTGCGATTTGGCTCCACTCATCGATCTCATCAACGAGCGGCTCGACGACCGGGCGCTCTCCCAGCTCAGCCAGCAGATCGGCGCCGACCCGAACACCACCCGGCAGGCCGTGCCCGCCGCGCTCACCGCTCTGCTCGGCGGGCTGTCCCACAACACCGCGCAACCCGCGGGCGCCCAGCAGCTCGCCGGCGCCCTGGCGCGGGACCACGACGGCGGCCTCCTCGACGACCTCTCGGGGTTCCTCGGCAATCCCGCGAACTCGCAGGGCGCCGGCATCCTCGGCCACGTCTTCGGGGCCCGGCGGCCGGCCGTCGAGTCCCAGGTCAGCCGCACGACCGGGCTCGACCAGGCCCAGGTCGCCCGGCTCCTCATGCTCCTCGCGCCCGTCGTGCTCGGCGCGCTCGGCCGGGCCCAGCGGCAGCGCGGGCTCGATCCCGGCGGGCTCTCGGACGTCCTCGGCCACGAGCGCCAGCGCATCGAGCAGGCCCACCCTCAGCATCGCGGCCTTCTCAACGTCCTGCTCGACCGCGACCAGGACGGCCAGATCGCGGACGACCTCATGGGCATGGCCGGCGACTTCATGCGCGGCCGGCGGTAGAGCCGCGAAAGTCGATTTCCGAAGCGCCGCCTCCGCTCCACGGGGGCGGCGCTTCCATTTTCCACGGTCAGGAAGGCCCAAGATTGATCCATAGAAACAACACCATTTGACACGATCTTCTCCTTTAGATCTTATGAAAGCAGAGAGCCATCCCCGACGAATCGCCGGTCCGGACCGTAAGAGGATGGGGGGGCACCTTCTCGCACAGGAGGAACGTATGGCGACTCCGAAAAAGCCGACTCCCAAGAAGCCCGGGACCAGGAAGCCTGCGCAGGATCTCGATCAGCATCCCCGTCCCGCAGCCGGCGAGAGGTCCGGCGCCGCACAGGCAGCCGCTCAACCGGCGGGCGAGAGGTCGAGCGTCCTGGAGGTCCTCGATCAGCACCCGCGCCCCAGCCGCCCGCCGGCGAAGCCGGGAGCGCGCGTCGAGGCGCTCGCCGCAGAGGCCGCAGCAGCCGATCAGCACCAGTGCACCCGCACCCGCATCCGCAAGACCGGCTCGAACGGCGACGAGAACCGCTACAGGAGCTTCATCGGCAACTTCCACAAGGGCCTGAAGCACAACGAGTTCGGCGAGGTGGACCGGAACGCCTACAAGAAAATGGTGGACATCCTCGAGAGAGGGAGGGGATTCGAGAACATCCCCCTCGACCTCGGGCGCAAGATGACCAACCCGCAGTCAGGGCTGGCGACCGACGTCGAGGGCCCCGACCCGAAATCGCTCGAGATGCTCGCCGCTCCCCGGCTGGACAGCGCCGAGGAGGCTGCCGAGGGAGTGGAGCTCTACTGGATGGCCCTCCTGCGGGACGTGCCGTTCATCGAGTTCGGGACCAACCCGAAGGTGGCCCAGGCCGCTCAGGAGATCTCAGGCCTCAAGGATTTCACCGGCCCCAAGATCGGCGGCCAGGTCACGCCGCAGACGATCTTCCGCGGCTGCTCCAGGGGCGACACGGTGGGGCCGTTCCTCTCGCAGTTCCTGCTCTACGACGTCGGCTACGGCTCGCTGACGGTCTCCCAGCGCCAGAAGACCGTCGTCCCCGCCAAGGACTATCTAACGAAGTTCGACGAGTGGCTCCACAGCCAGAACGGCGGCGCGCCCGCCACCGGCGACGCGTTCGACCCCACGCCGCGCTACATCCGCAGCATGCGCGACCTCGGCCAGTACGTGCACGTGGACGCGCTCTACGAGGCCTACCTGAACGCCTGCCTGATCCTGCTCGATCACGGCGCGCCGTTTGACCCGGGAAACCCCTACCTGCCTCCGCATCCGGACTCGCGGACGCAGATCGGCTTCGGCACCTTCGGCGGCCCGCACATCCTGAGCCTCGTCACCGAGGTGGCGACGCGGGCGCTCAAGGCGGTCTGGTACCAGAAGTGGTTCGTGCACCGCCGGCTCCGCCCGGAAGCCTACGGCGGGCTGGTCCACCTCGAGAAGGAGGGGACGCGGGACTACCCCATCCATCCTCAGGTCCTCAACTCCCAGGCCGTGGCCGAAACCCGCAGCAAGTTCGGCTCCTACCTGCTGCCCATGGCCTTCCCCGAGGGGAGTCCGACGCATCCGTCCTACGGCGCGGGTCACGCCACAGTGGCCGGGGCCTGCGTGACCATCCTCAAGGCCTGGTTCGACGACGAGGCCGGGCTGCCCGCCTCCCTCGCGCCCAAGGTGGCCAACGCCGATGGCACCGCCCTGGTCGACTACACCGGCCCGGACGCCGGCAGCCTCACCATCGGCGGCGAGCTGAACAAAGTGGCGTCCAACATCGCCACCGGCCGCAACATAGCCGGCGTCCACTGGCGCAGCGACTACCTCGAATCCATCAAGCTCGGCGAAGAGGTCGCGCTGTTCATCCTCAACAAGCAGCGCCGCGACTACCACGAGAAGGACTGGTCGTTCACCCTGCGCCTCTTCGACGGCCGCCGGGCCACGGTCAACCGGAGGGGCGTGTCGATCGAGAGGTGAGACCGCTGGTTGGCCGCGCTGCACCAAGGCTCTGTTCACATTCCCTGGAAATGCCGGGGGCGCGCTGCAGTCACGCCCCCGGCCCTTAGGCCTACTGCGGTTTACTCTCTGTAGTGGTCGCCGGTTTACCCTCCGTGGTGGTCGCCGGGGCAGCCGGCTTGTTGCCGTCGGTGGGCGGCGGCGTCTCGGCCGGCTTGGCCCGGCGCGGCCGCCGGCGGTTGGGGACGAGCCCGAACTGCGTCAGGTGCTCGCTCCTCGTGCCGAGCCGCGTGAGGACGAAGGCGCGGAGCTTGCGCGTCGCCTCCTTGGCGTCATCGAAGACCTTGTTCAGGCGCTGCGTGACGGCCTTGCGGGTCCCCTCGAGGTTCTCCTGCTCGATCTTGAGGTTTCTTGCCTCGGCATAGAGCGTCTGGAGCTCGGACTTCAACGGCTCCACGCCGGGCAGCAGCTCCGCGTTCTTCTCGCAGGCCCCGAGCAGGCCGTCAAAGTCGCGGAAGAGATCTCCACGTGCAGTGATTCCGGGCATTGATTTCTCCTTTCTTCTCGTTCCTTGAGTTGGTCGTTGTCCACCCGCCAGCCGATCCGGCGGGCTGAGTCGAACGGCTTGCGTCAGCTCTCTTAAGGCCGCCAATCGCAGGCGGGCCGCGAGGACTGGGGGACGACTGCGGTGCGTTGTCCATACGACATCTCCTTTCCGTCCATCCGGAGCCTCCATGGCCCCGGAAGATCGAGCTGCCCGCCAGCTTCAGTCTGCTTGCAAAAACAGCAAGACCTCTGCCTCTGTTCTTGGCCTTCTCCGTCTGTTCATACAATCTACGCTCGAGAGCATGAACGGAGGCTATGACCGCCTCTCCGAAGTGTCAATAGATTATTTCGGAAATACCGCCATCTTTCTCGCTTGACACCGAGAGCCGGTTCAGGGGCGCAGCCCATAGACGCGGCTGAAACGCCTCTCGCTCCACCAATTTCAGCCTTCGCTCTGCGGAACCGGCCTTCCGCTCCGGCGAGAAGGCATCCCGTTCCGCGGAACGAGCTTCCCGTTCCATCAAAAAGGACTGGCGTTCCGCGGAGCGGGCTTCCCGCGCCGGTAAAACGGACCCCCGTTCCGCGGAACGAACCGGCCGCTCCGCGGAGCGAGGCTCCGTTGAACCGGAGCGGAACCATCGTCAGCCGGAACGAGACGGCCGTTCCGCGGAGCGGACCAACGTTTAGCCGGAGCGAGACAACGTTCGACCGGAACAGATCGAGCGCTGACCGGCGGCTTCAACCCCGGACGCGGACGGGCTTCCGAAATTTCCGGACGGCGACAGCACGGCGAGGGCCGCCGCGATC
This sequence comes from Thermoanaerobaculia bacterium, assembly GCA_036399915.1. Lineage (GTDB taxonomy): Bacteria > Acidobacteriota > Thermoanaerobaculia > Multivoradales > UBA5704 > DATARR01. The sequence continues at coordinate 6,909 of DASWME010000372.1, read as the reverse complement.
GCCGCGAGGAGTGGCAGCCCACGGCGGCGGAACCCGCTCTCGGCAGCCGTATAACGCTCCGCCTCCCCTGTCCTCATTTGGACGCTTGGCGACCGCGACGGGGTGGAGCCCCAAGGTAGTCCTCGTCGTTGCAGTGAGATACGGCTCGAAACGCGCGCGACCAGCCGCGCGGAAGAAGGGACCGGAGGCGGCTGCCGGCAACGAACGCTTACATGACCGGTCCGCCCGCATTGCATTGACGAGGAGGATGAACTGGAGGTAGAATTTCCATAGAAATGAATGACATAGGCCATCTTCCGTGACCTTCCAGAAGGGACCTTCAAGTCTGTCGGTAAGCACGCCAGGGGAGCCGCGGAAGACCGATCTCGAGGTTAGGCGTCGGGGTAACCGTGCTTCGCGCGCGCGACAGGCTTAAGGAAGCGGAGTTCTTCTTGGAACGCCTGCGAGACTCGGCGGGGCGCGAGCCAGACTCTCGCTTCTACTTCGGAGCGCTCGTGTCCGCCACGCGAAGCGTTACTCTCGTTCTACAAGCTGATCTCCGTTCCAGGTTCGAAGCTCAGTTCGACCGCTGGTGGAACGAAGCCAAGAAGAAAATTGGCCCGTCGCCAATCGATTTCGATACCCTTCGCGACACACGCAACGTTCTCCAAAAACAAGGCAACAAGCTACCGCTGATCACCGTCGTCGAGACTTTTGAGACGGGCCCAATCGCTTGGTTGACTGTAACCTTCGACCCGTCACGCGGGGTCGAAGGCATCCAGCAAGCCGAGGTCGCCCCGCGCATCACAGTCAGTCAAGCCCGGCGCCAAGGCGTCGGAGCAACCAGTGCCATCTTCACCGCTGCGATTCGCGCAGCCATCGCCGGCTCGTCTTCTCCGGCGAGTTCGACACGGACGTACAGTCTGTCCGAATCGCTCGACTCGGTTAGCTTCGACGCCCTCATTTCCGGATTTGCGTCCCATCTCAGAGAACTGGACGCACTCCTCACCGAAGCTGAGCAGGCATTCCCGATTCAGTCGGTGTGGCACCGCCCTTGACCCGACGTCTAACGAAAGAGAGATTACTGCCAACCCGCGCTTACAGCGGGACGCTTGAGTCATTCTCACCCGCGGTGCCCCTGCAACCGCCGGTGACTTCGAGGAGGGGCGGCGTCCGCGGCGGGCGCACGCTGAGGCGCCACAGCGTTCGGCGGACTACCGATCTGGAGATGTACGGATGAGAGTTCGGCACCGAGTAGTGACGGTTCTGCTGGCCCTTCTGGCATTCGCAGCCGGAGATTCGCGGCTGGGCGCAGGGCAGGCTGCCTGGCAGCCATCAACTGGCGCAGCGCAAGTGCGGATATGGCCGGGCATGGCCCCTGATGCGCAGCCAGTCGACGGGCCGGAGGTCGCCGGGACGGTCGTGGACCCCTCTGGTCACAAAAGGCTGGTTGCCGGCAAGCCGTGGGTCTATGTCGCCAAAGTCTCGCAACCCACGATGACCGTCTATTCGCCACAGGGCAACAACACGGGGGCTGCGGTCGTGGTGTTCCCCGGCGGGGGCTACAACATTCTGGCCATCGACCTTGAGGGCACGGAAGCCTGTGATTGGCTGACGTCCAAGGGGATCACGTGCGTGCTGCTGAAATACCGTGTCCCGTGCGTGAAGATCGGGCCGTATCGGGATTGCCGGACGGCGTTGCAAGACGCGCAGCGGACGGTGGGGCTCGTGCGCTTCCACGCCGCACAGTGGAAGATCGATCCGCGGAAGATCGGCGTGCTCGGCTTTTCGGCGGGTGGGCATATGGTCGCCGCGATCAGCACCCATTTTGAGAAGCGTCTCTACCCGCCTGTGGACGCCGCCGACAAGGAAAGCTGCCGCCCGGATTTCGCAGTGGCTCTCTATCCGGGACATCTCGCAGTCCCCGAGAGGGACTTCGCGTTGAACCCCGATATTCAGGTCACCAGCCGGACGCCGCCCACGTTCTTGCTTCAGGCGGAAGATGATCCGGTTGATCCTGTTGAGAACTCGCTCGTCTACTACTCGGCGCTCAAGAAGGCTGGCGTTCCCGCGGAGATGCACGTGTATCCGAAGGGCGGGCATGCGTTCGGGCTGCGGCCAACAGAATCGCCGATCACGGGATGGCCGCAGCTCGTGGAGACGTGGCTGCGGGCGATCGGCATGATACGGCGGTAGATTCCCGCGTTAGGCCGACAGCGGACGCAGTCCTCGGTGCCGGTGACGCACAGGCCGCTGACGTTCGGGGCCACGAGGCCGCCGCCGGTGAACTCAAGACGGGTGGTCGTCTCGGTTGATGGTGCCGGCCGGCGGTGGCCACACCGCAAAAGATTTGGACAACCGCCAAATCTTTTGACACCACTCCGGCCATGCCGCCAGGTAATATTTAGGTGGTATCCTTTTCGTGCCGGACCGGGTTGCCCTTTGACCGCTGCCCTCCTGGCCGTGGTACAATTCAAAGAAAGACAGGCCGTACAACCCCGTCGCTCCAGCGGACGCCAACGCTGCCATCAGGAGCGACCGGGGCCTTGGGCCTGTTGGGCTTCGGGAATCGGCGGCAACCTTTGATCGGACGCGCGCTGAGCTCCTTAGTGTTGGGGCGTCACTGGCGGCACAACAACAATCGATAGCAAATGAATACCTACATTGCACTTTTCAGAGGCATCAACGTTGGCGGGAAGAACTCCTTGCCGATGAAAGAGCTTGTTGTCATTCTTGAAAATATGGGCGCCCGAAAGATCAAGACCTATATCCAAAGCGGCAATGCCGTATTCCAGAGTGCTGAAAAGAACCTGTCACAATTCTCGAAGCGACTAACCGCTGGAATCAAGGAGAGCCGTGGTTTCGAGCCTCACATTATCATTGTCGGGCTTGACGAAATAGAAAAAGCAATGGCGGATAATCCGTTTCCGGAGGCAGAAGCAGACCCCAGCAGTTTGCATCTTGGCTTTCTGGCCTCTGTGCCCAAGAACCCCGACCTACAGAAGCTCGACAGCCTTCGAAAGGCAAGCGAACGGTTTCATCTGAGTGAGCGTGTCTTCTATCTACATGCGCCTGAAGGGGTGGGCAGATCCAAGCTCGCGGCAAGCGCTGAGAAATTGCTTGGTGTGCCGATGACGGATCGCAACTGGAGAACCGTATGCAAGATCAGGGAAATGGCGGGCGAGTAAATGGCCACGCGACGCCCAACCCTTCACGGTACCCTTTTCTAGGGTACCCTTTTCGGGCTTGAAGGGCGAATTTCGCTCGAGTTTCCCACATAACGCGCCGACGAAGAGGAAAACCACCTCCCTCGGGGACGCTTCTTTCTCTACTCACCTGGCACCAATTTCGGCACCAATTTCGGGGCACCTAGGCTCGGGCTCCCCCCTCGGAAAGGGTAGAGTCGACGGCGGGCGCGGTGGCTGTAGGTCTCGAAAGGTGCGGTCGCATCTCGGCGCGGCCTCCGCGTTTCAGCTCAATTAATTATCGATCCGCTATTCGCTGCGCAGCACGCTCGCCGGATCGAGGTGGGCGGCGCGCAGCGCGGGCACCATGCTCGCCAGGAGGGCCGTCGTGGCGAGGAGGAGCGCCACGCTGGCAAAGGTGACGGGGTCGGTGGTGCCGACGCCGAAGACGAGCCCCGCGAGAAACCGCCTGAGCCACAGGGCGGCGCCCGCGCCGACGATCACGCCGGCCGCGATCAGCGCCAGCCCCTGGCTCAGCACCGAGCGCACGACCTGCTCGGCGCGCGCGCCAAGCGCCATCCGGATACCGATCTCCTGCCGCCGCTGCACCACCATGTAGCTGATGACGGCATAGAGTCCCAGCGCCGCGAGCACCAGGGACAGAACGGAAAAGACGCCGAAGAGCGACATGGCGAGCCGGCGATCCGCGAGCCCCGCGGCCACCACGTCCTCCAGGGTGCGCACGTCGGCCACCGGCAGATTGCGGTCCAGCGCGGCCACCATCCGGCGCAGCGAAGGCACGATGCCGTGTGGATCTCCGGTCGTCCGCACGAGGAGATAGGCCCACTCCACCGGATTCTGCGCGAACGGAATGTAGATCGCCGGCCTCGCCGGTTGGTGGAGCGCCTGCTCCCGGACATCTCCGACCACGCCGACGATCTCCTGCATCCCGCTGGTACCCCACCTGAAGTCGACGCGCTTGCCGAGCGGGCTCTCGCCGGGGAAATAGCTCTGCGCGAAGGCTTGGTTGACGACGACCACCGCCGGCGCGCCGGCGATGTCGCGCTCATTGAAGACGCGCCCGGCGAGGATCGGGATGCGCAGCACCTCGAAATAGCCCAGCGAGGCGATCCGCTTCTCGGCGAAGGGATCTTTGCCGGGCGGATACTCGCGCCCCTCGATGCCGACCCCCCCGTTGGTCCCTCCGGTGAGAGGTATGTCGCTGACCAGGGCTGCGGTCTGGACGCCCGGGAGCGCCTGCGCGCGCTCGCGCACCTCGCGGAAGAAGGCGGCCTGCTGGTGCGCCTCGGGATAGCGGCTGAACGGCAGGAGGAGATAGCTGCTGAGCACGCGCTCGGCGTCGAAGCCCTTGTCGACGGCGAGCAGCCGCTCGAGGCTGCGCAGGAGCAGGCCGGCGCCGATGAGCAGGGCGAACGAGAGCGCCACCTCGGCCACGATGAGCGTGCCGCGCAGACGCTCGCGGGCCGGTCCGCCGGCGGTCCCGCGCGCGCCTTCTTTCATCACCTCGCCGAGGTCTGCCCGCGAGGCACGCAGCGCAGGGAGGAGGCCAAAGAGCAGCCCTGTGCAGAGGGACAGGACCAGCGCGAAACCCAGGATCCGCGCATCGACCGTGGTCTCGGCGAGCCGCGGCACGCTGCCCGGGCCGAGCGCGCGCAGACCCGCCACGCCGGCCCAGGCCACGAGCACACCGGCGGCGCCGCCGAGCAGCGCCAGCAGCAGGCTCTCGGCCAGCAGTTGCCGCACGAGGCGCCCGCGCGCCGCGCCGAGCGCCGCCCGGATGGCGATCTCGCGCCGGCGCACCGCCGCGCGCGCGAGCAGCAGGTTCGCCACGTTGGTGCACGCGATGAGGAGCACCATGGCCACGGCGCCGGCGAGGGCGATGAGGAGGGGCCGCGCATTGCCGATCACGAGGCGCTCCAGGGAGACGAGCTCGACGTCCTGGTCCGTCCCCACGGCCTCCTTCAGCCCGCGAGCGAAGGACGCGGTCCGCTCCTCGGCCTGCGCGAGGGCGAGCCCGGGGCGCAAACGCCCGAGCATGTCCAGGAATTGCATGTCGCGTGGCGCGTTTTCCGTGTTGAGCCGCAGGGACATCCACGCGTCGAGCTCCTGCGCGGCGGCCAGGGCGGTCGGCACGGTCGCGCGCCGGCCCGGGGGGATGATCCCGATGACGGTGTACGGCTGCTCGCCCAGCGTGACGGTCCGGCCGAGGATGCGCGGATCGCCGCCGAAGCGGCGCCGCCACAGCGCTTCGCTCAGCATCACCACGCGCTCGGTGCCGGGCAGATCCTCGGCTGGCGAGAACAGACGCCCGATGCGCGGCACGACGCCCAGCATCCGCGGCACGTTTGCCGACATCCTCCCAACCTGGAGTAGCTCCGGCTCTCCCTCGCCGGTCAGCGCGTACGTCGTCTTCCAGTACGCACCGAGGTCGGCGAAGACCTCCGTGTTCCGTTTCCAGTCGAGATACTGGGGAAACGAGGACGGTATCTGGCCGGGATTGTAGACCGCGACCAGGCGCTCGGGCTCAGGATAGGGCAGCGGCCGGAGCAGGGCGGCGTCGATCACGCTGAAGATCGCCGTGGTGGCGCCGATGCCGAGCGCGAGCACCAGCACGACGGCCAGGGTGAAGCCGGGCCCCTTCCACAGCCTGCGCAACCCATAGCGGACGTCCTGCAACAGATCGCTCATCGCTTCGATCCTCCTGTACCGGCGGAGTTGGCGAACATCGTGCTGGCGGAGCCACCGCGCCACCTTGTCGGGATCGCCGAAGCGGGCGAGGGCCTCCTCGCGGGCGGCGGCAGGCGGCAGGCCGGCGGCCAGGAAATCGCGCTCCCGCATGTCGAGATGGAAACGGAGCTCGTCGTCGACGTCCGCCGCGATGTCCGGTCCCCAGAAACGCAGATAGCGGCGCCAGAGAGGCTGCTCGCGCACCGGTCAGCCCCTCAGACGACCGACGGCTCGGTTTCGAGCACGCGCATGACGGCGCGGGCGAAGCGCATCCACGTCGAAGCGTCGGCGCGCAGGTGCTGCCGGCCGGCGCGAGTGACCGAGTAGTAGCGGGCGCGGCGGTTGTTTTCGGAAAGCCCCCACCGTGAATCGACGAAGCCGCGGTCCTCCAGGCGCCGCAGCGCCGGATACAGCGACCCCTCCTCGATCTGCACCACGTCGCCGGTGATTTCCTGAATCCAGCGCGCGATGCCGTAGCCATGCCGCTCCTCGCCGACCAGCGCCTTCAGGATCAGCAATCCCAGCGTGCCCTGCAAAAGATCTCCGGTATCGCGTCCCATCGCAGACTCCTCCATGTCCGGAGGAAACGTTACCTCACCTTCCCATAGTCTTGCAAGGGGTGGGAGGCAGACGCAGGTCGCAGATCCACAGGTCGCCGGCGTAGAAGGCGACGTGGTCCCGGCTCACGACCGGCGAGTGCAGGAGGCGCGTGTCCGCCGTGTCCGGCTGGGCCGACAGGCGCAGGGGGATCAGGAGCAGGACGGCGAGCAGTGTTCGGCGCATGGGTAGAGCTCCAGATTGGAAGCCTCGGCTTCAGATCCTTAGACGGCCGGCGTGGAGTGCCGACGATCTAGAGGAGTGCCCCGTTCAGCGCGGCGCGCGGCGCAGCTCGATGTCTCCGTTGACGGTCTTGACGCGCACGAGCCCGCGGCCGTTGCCGAGGACGCCGCGCGCCCGCACGTAACGGCGCGGCGATCCCTCGCGGTCATCCCAATCC
>DASWME010000371.1:0-28852 GCA_036399915.1 Thermoanaerobaculia bacterium | reverse complement strand
CCATCGGGAGGAGGGGGTCGCGACGCTCAGAAAAGTTCGCGGAGAGTTCGCTTGGCGCCACATGAGCTACGACACGGCCTTGGTGTCGCTGGAGCTGGCGGTGCTCTACTCCGAGCAGGGGCGGGCTGAAGAGGTCAAGATCCTGGCGCGCCACCTGGTTCCGATCTTCCAGGCGCGGAACGTCGACCCGGAAGTCCTTGCGGCGCTGACTCTCTTCCGGCAGGCGGCCGAGCGGGAGCGGGTCTCGGCGGAGTTCGCCCGCAGGGTGCTCGCCTACCTGCGGAAAGCGCGGCGCAATCCCGGCCTGCGCTTCGAGGGAGAGGTCGCGGCGTAGAGGCTACTTCCACTCGAAGCACGGCAGACCGGCTACGCGGCGAAACTCTCGCATATTGGCGGTGACGAGGGTTGCCCCGAACCGGAGAGCGTGGGCCGCGATGAGCAGATCGAGTGGGCCAATGACCACGCCTCGCTTCTCGAGATCAACACGGACCTCGCCGTAGTGACCCGTGGTCTGTAGATCCCAGGGCAGGACTTCGAAGATCTCTGTAAAAGCTTCTACAGCCTTCCGTTGCGCGGCCGGACGAGCGGAACGGCGGATGCCCACCTCGAGCTCTGCAACGGTGATCACGGAGAGCACGCACTCGGAGACTGCCGGCAGGCGCGATTGCGCCACTCGCCCTCGTATCAGGTACACGCAGAGGAGGTGTCTAACATGTACCTCACAGTCGCGGCCTAGTCGAGCTTCAGGTCTCGAATCTGGGGACTCAGCGGCTGCTCGCGGTCCGGAAAGTCTCGCGCCTCGGGGAAAGTCTCGTGCATGAAGCGCGCGACGTCCGCAAGAGTCTGGAGCCGAGGCTTCGGCTTGGGTCTCAACATCACTTCATGGCCGCGCTTTTCGATCTCCACTTCCGTCCCCTCGAAGCGAAATTCCTTGGGCAGCCGAACTGCCTGACTGCCACCATGCTGAAAGAGCTTCGCGGTCGCCATAGATACAGTATGTAGATACTGTCCGGGGTTGTCAAAAGCCGCGCCTGCCGGGGCACGGCACGGTGAGCCTAGGTGAGGGGATCCTCCGCGTCGTCGCGTTCCTCTCGCAGGGGGCCGTTCGCCTGAGAGACAGGATCTTGTGCTAGAGTAAGGAGCCGGAGGAAGTGTAAGAAAGATGTCCATCTCCAGGGTCACCAGCAAGGGTCAGGTCACGATTCCCGCCGACGTCCGGAAGGCGCTCAACATCGAGCAGGGAGATGACCTTCTGTTCGAGGTGGCCTCCGACGAGGCGGCGCAGGTACGGGTCGTGAAGCGGCAGCGGTTGTCCGATCTCCGCGGCGCGCTGCGGGCCACACGGCCGTTTCCGGGCAAGGAGGCGGTCCGGGAGGAGGTCGGCCGGGCACTGGGTGAGCGGGCGAAGGGCCCGGCCGCATGAAGAGGTTCCGGGTCGATGCCAACGTCCTCCTCCGGTTCTTGACCGGCGAGCCCGAGCGTATGGCGGAGCAGGCGGCCCGCCTGATGCGCCGGGCGGAACGAGGCGAGGCCCTGCTCGTTCTTTCGTCTCTCGTCATTGCCGAAGTCGTCTGGGTCCTGAAGTCGTTCTACCGCCACTCCTACGACGACATCTCCCGAGTGGTGATCCCCCTGCTTTCCGCGGACGGAGTCGAGGTTGAGGACCGGGAGCTCCTGATCCGGGCGATCGAGCTGGCGCGAGACAAGAACGTGGACTTCTCGGATGCAGTCCTGGCGCTACAGGCGCTTCGCCACGGCGAGACCGTGTGCACTTTCGACAAGTCGGACTTCAAGCGCCTCCCTGCAGTCTGGACCTTGCCAGGTTGAAGAGGGGTCCTGGCCCTGACGAGGCAGTAGCGTCCCCCGCAGGTGGAGGCGATCGATGCACCGGATGAGACGGTGGCTCTTGCGGGCGGTCCAGGCGGCGGCGCTGGTCGTGGTGACGGTCGTCCTGGTCCGCGCTTTCGACGCCCGCCGGCTGCCCGAGCTGAAGGTGTGGCACCGGGAGGCGCCGCGCTCGGAGGTCGAGGCCGGAGAGCTCGACGGCATGACGCTCGCGCAATACCTCCGCCGGGAGGCCGAGGTGTTCCGCGAGACGCGGGAGATCGAGGCGCGGACCGCGCCGCAGGACCGCACGCCGGGGAATCGCTACTTCAGCGGCAGCTTCGTGAACCCCGGGCGGTTTGCGCGGGACTGGAACCGCACGTTCGAGGCCGTGCCGGAGCGGATCCGCGGCGGCGCGCTGCTGATCCACGGCCTGACCGACTCGCCGTACAGCCTGCGGCCGCTGGCCGAGGTCCTCCGCCGGCAGGGGTTCTACGCCCTCTGCCTGCGCATGCCGGGGCACGGCACGGTGCCGGCCGCGCTGACGCGGGCGGACTGGCAGGACTGGCTGGCCGCCGTCCGTCTGGGGGCGCGGCACGTGCGCGGCCGGATCGGGGAGGGAAAGCCTCTCGTCCTCGTCGGCTACTCGAACGGCGGCGCGCTCGCGGTCAAGTACTCGCTCGACGCGCTCGCGGCGGGCGGCCTGCCGCGGGCGGACCGCCTCGTCCTCCTGTCGCCGATGATCGGCGTCACCCGCTTCGCCCGGCTGTCGCGGCTCTCGGAGCTCGTGGGCGCGCTCCCCGGCCTCGAAAAGGCCCGCTGGACCGAGGTCGTGCCGGAGTACAACCCCTTCAAGTACAACTCCTTTCCGGCCTACGCGGCGCGGCAGAGCCACGAGCTGACGACGGCCCTCGACGAGCAGTTGGGAGCCGCGGCCGAGGCGGGGCGCATCGGCGCGCTGCCGCCCATCCTGGCCTTCCAGTCCCTGGCCGATGCGACGGTGATCCTCCCGGACGTCACCGGCAGGCTCTACGACCGGCTGACGGCCGGCGGCAGCGAGCTGGTGCTGTTCGATCTCAACCGGCGGGCCTACCTGCGTCCGCTGCTTCGCCCCACGATGGACGCCTGGCTCGCGGAGCGCTTCAGGGGTCTGGCGCGGCCGTACACGCTCTCCCTGGTGACGAACGCGGGAAGCGACACCTCGGAGGTGGTGGTGCGGTCGCGGATGGCGGGGACGGGCGAGGTCTCGGTGCGTCCGCTGGGGCTTTCGTGGCCGCCCCAGGTCTACTCGCTGTCGCACGTGGCGGTGCCGTTCCCGGTGACCGATCCGCTCTACGGCATCGCGCCGGACGCGCGGGAGTTCTACGGCTCGCGGCTCGGCGCGCTCACGCCGCGCGGCGAGCGCAAGGTGCTGGCCATCCCGGTCGAGCAACTGATGCGGATGAGCTGCAACCCGTTCTTCCCCTACCTCGAGCGGCGGGTCGCGGAGTGGATCGGCGCTGCTGAGAGCCGCGCTCTGCGTTAGGATGAAGATCGTAGATCCAGCTCGCAGTGAAGCTGAGCTTCCAGAGCAACAGGCCATGATCTTCCGCGCGCCCGAACCGCCCCTGGCCATCCCCGAGGTGCCGCTCACCCCGTTCCTCCTCGAGCGCGCGCCGGAGCGTGGCGACAAGCCGGCCTTCATCGACGGGCCAAGCGGCCGGACGCTGACCTATCGCGGGTGGGCCGAGGCCGTGCGCAAGGCCGCGGCCGGCCTGGCCCGGCGGGGCCTGCGCAAGGGCGACGTCTTCGCCATCTACAGTCCCAACCTGCCCGAGTACGCCGTCGCCTTCCACGCCGTCTCCCTGCTCGGCGGCGTCGTCACCACCATCAACCCGCTCTACACCGCGGCCGAGCTCGCCCAGCAGCTCCAGGACTCCGGCGCGCGCCACCTGGTGACGGTGCCGCCCTTCCTCGACAAGGCGCAGCAGGCGGCGCGGGAGTCCGGCGTGCGCGAGGTGTTCGTCTTCGGCGGCGTGGAGACTGCGGAGGGCGCGACCCCCTTCGCCTCGCTGCTCGCGGCTGCCGGCGAGCCGCCGGCGGTGGCCATCGACCCGCGCCAGGACCTGGTCGTGCTGCCGTACTCCAGCGGCACCACGGGCCTGCCCAAGGGCGTGATGCTCACCCACTACAACCTGGTGGCCAACGTCCTCCAGTCGGCCTGCGCCCTGGACGTGAGCGAGCGCGACACCGTGCTGGGCGTGCTGCCCTTCTTCCACATCTACGGCATGGTCGTGATCATGAACCTCTCCCTCCACGTGGGCGCGACCGTCGTCACCATGCCGCGCTTCGACCTCGAGCAGTGCCTGGAGACCCTGCAGACATACCGGATCACCTACGCCAACGTGGTGCCTCCCATCGTGCTGGCCCTGGCCAAGAGCCCGCTGGTGGAGAAGTACGACCTCTCCCGCCTGCGCACGCTGTTCTCCGGCGCGGCGCCCCTGAGCGAAAACGTGGCCCAGGCCGCCAGCCGTCGCCTGGGCTGCGAGGTCGCCCAGGGCTATGGCCTGACCGAGACCTCTCCCGTCACCCACGCCGCGCGGACCCGCAGCGCCGGCCCCAAGACAGCGGGAATCGGGCCGCCGCTGCCCAACACCGAGGCCAAGGTCGTGGACGTCGCCACCCGCCGCGAGCTGGGGCCGGACCAGGAGGGCGAGATCTGCGTGCGCGGGCCGCAGGTGATGAAGGGCTACCTCAACCGGCCCGAGGCCACCGCGGCCATGATCGACAGCGACGGCTGGCTGCACACCGGCGACGTGGGCTACGCCGACGCGGACGGCTGCTTCTTCGTGGTGGACCGCGTGAAGGAGCTGATCAAGTACAAGGGCCTGCAGATCGCTCCGGCCGAGCTGGAAGCCGTGCTGCTCTCCCACCCGTCGGTGGCCGACGCCGCCGTGGTGCCGCTCCCGGACGAGGAGGCGGGCCAGGTGCCCAAGGCCTTCGTGGTCCTCAAGGGCCCCGATGCGAGCGTCACGCCGGACCAGATCATGGGCTACGTGGCCGAACGCGTGGCGCCCTACAAGAAGCTGCGCTGCCTCGAGATGATCGATCAGATTCCGAAGTCGCCTTCGGGGAAGATCCTGCGCCGCCTGCTCGTGCTGCGCGAGCAGGCGCGGTGAAGCCGCCCCGCGGCCGCTGCGCCCCGTCGCCCACGGGGATGATCCACGTGGGCAACGCCCGCACGGCGCTCGCCGCGTGGCTCTCCGTGCGCAGCCGCGGTGGCACGTTCGTCTGGCGGCTGGAGGACCTCGACGGGCCGCGCGTGGTGCCCGGCATGGCCGAGGCGCAGCTCGAGGACCTGGCCTGGCTCGGCCTCGACTGGGACGAGGGCCCGGACGTGGGAGGCCCCCACGCGCCGTACGAGCAGTCGCGGCGGTCGGACCTCTACGAGGAGGCGCTGCGCCGGCTCGCCGGCGCGGGCCGGCTGTTCCCGTGCCGCCTCTCCCGCAAGGACCTCCAGGCCGTGGCCTCGGCCCCCCATGGCGCCGAGGAGGCGCCGTACCCCGCCTCGTTGCGGCCGCAAAGCCTCGATCCGGACTGGTTCGGGCGGCTGTGCGGCGCGGCGCGGCCGGACGCGGCGATCCGCTTCCTCGTCCACGGCCGGCCGGTCTCCTTCATGGACCGCGTCTGCGGGCCTATCGAAGAGCGGGTCGAGCTCGCGGTGGGGGACTTCGTGCTCAAGCGGCGCGACGGCCTCTACGCCTACCAGCTCGCCGTGGTGGTGGACGACCTCGCGATGGGGATCGACGACGTGGTGCGCGGCGCGGACCTGCTGGCCTCGACGGCGCGGCAGATCCAGCTCGTCGAGGCGTTGGGCGGCACGCCCCCCGCCTACGCCCACGTGCCTCTGATGGTGAACGCCCACGGGGAGAAGCTCTCGAAGCGCGATCCGGCGCTCACCCTGCGCTCGCTGCGCGAGGCGGGAGCGCGGCCCGAGGCCGTCGCCGGCTATCTCGGCCACTCGCTGGGCCTGCTCGACCGGCCGGAGCCCTGCCGGCCGGCCGACCTCGTCCCGGTCTTCGCCTGGGAGAGGATCGGCCGCGCCGAGTGGGTGTTGCCGGATGACCTGACGGGGGTTTTGCTGGGGCTGTAGGTGCTCTCGGCTTCCTTGACGGAGGGCAAGCAACTCCGTACGCTTTCTCAAACCCTCGGCAAGGAGGTCCCATGCGGATTCGTGCGAAAGCGGTGCTGCTCCTGGCGATGCTCTTCTCCCTCTCCTCCGTGCTCGCCGCCCAGCCGCCGACCGCGGGCATGTCGCACGAGCAGGCCGCGCGCGAGCTGCTCGATCTGGTCGGCGGCAAGGACTTAGCGAAGACCATGAGCCTCGCCATGGTGTCCCAGTTCCGGTCGAACCCGGACCTGGCGCCTTATGAGGACGTCTTCGCGAAGTGGATCGAAAAGGTCTACTCGCAGGGCGACTTCGAGAGGGAGCTCGTGCGCCTCTACGTCGAGTCGTTCACCGAGGACGAGCTGCGGCAGTTGACCGCGATCTACAAGACTCCCGTCGGCCATAAGGCGCTACGGAAGCTGCCGGAGCTCATGCAGAAGGGGATGGCGGTCGGGCAGAGGATCGCTCAGGAGCACATGCCGGAGCTGGAGAGCATGCTGGCGGCCCGCAAGAAGGAGCTCGAAGCCAAGGAGCCGACGAAGCCGCCGCAGTAGAGAAACCGTGAAAGGATCCCCTGCTCGGCCAGGATCTCGAAAGCCTCCGCCTTGCTCAGAGGCGCCCTCCAGCCATGTCTCGCGATCAGATGCTTGGCGATGTTGTGGACCGTTTCGAATAGCACGGTCAGCTCTCGAATGCTGGCGTCAACGGCGTAGGGATCTCCGAGGTAATCCTCGCGGGAACGGTGCGCGAGCCCTTTGACCCTCCGGAGGTACTCCTCTGCGAGTTGGAACTGCTCGAGCAGGTACTCCCGATTGATGTCGGCCATCAGCGGGAGGCCGCCAGCCCGGCAAGCCGGTCGAGGACCTGCGGCCACTCCCGCTCGGAACGCTCCCGCGCCTGTCGGGAGGCCGCCAGAGCCTTCCGGGTATACCGCTCGACCACGTCCGGATCTCTCGCCCACACCAGCCGCCCATGCTCCAGCACATGGGCCTGATGGGACGGACTGCTCTCGCGCAGCATTCGCAGGTCGACGCCGTGGCCCGTGGCGCGCTCCAGAGCGTCCGTGAGCCGCGCCTGCTGGCTCCAGGTGAGAGGGTTGTCCTCACAGTCCAGGAGAGCTATGTCAACGTCGCTGTCGGAGCGGAAGAGACGACCAAGGGCGCTGCCGTAGAGGAACACGGCTCGGACTCCGGCGAGATCCTCGCGGTCCAAAACCTCCCGGCACAGGCTGACGAGCCTCTCGATCTTCGGGTCCTCCATGAGTCGTCATTATAGAGGGGTGCCCCTGGACCGCAGCTCCCTGGATCTACGCCGGCTTCAGCGCCTCCTCGATCCGCGCCCTGGCTTCCTCCTTGAGGCCCGGCTCTTCGCCGCGGTTGAGCCGCGAGACCTTCTCCTCAAGCGCCTTCTCGGCCTCCCGCTCCTCGTCGTCGGACAGGGGGAACTCGTCGGCGTGGACCTCGACGGGGAGCGCCGCTCCGAGGCTCTCGGCGGTGTTGCGGACGGCCGTGGTCCAGTTCCATCGCTGCAGGGCAGAGCCGATCGGGAGCATCGAGAGGGCGTCGGGCAGCGTGGCCGGCCGCTCGCAGGTCTCCACCTCGAAGCGCAGGTCGTCGCCGGGCGTGCCGAGGAAGCGGAGGGTCACCGCGCCGGCGAGCGGATGGCCCGCCACCGTCACCAGCGTCAGCGCGGTGTCCGTGACCTCGGCGACCCGCACCTGCGAGTGGCCGCGGAAGGGGAGCCGGAGGGTCAGCGTCGCGCCGGTCTCGATCCGCGGCTCGCCCACCGGCTCGCCCGCCTCGCCCATGGTGCTCTCGGGCATCAGGTCGAAGAAGCGGCGGCGGAACTCGGCGAAGAGGTCGGACGGCGACCGCCGCACTCCGGTCAGCCGGGCGTGATAGATGCGCCGCGTCAGCGGGCCCGTCCCCTCGCCGGAGAGCTGCTCCGGCTGGCTGTTGGCGAGCCGCGCCAGGCCCTCGTCGAGCGGCGTCGGCGCGATGCCCAGGACCTCGGTCAGCGCGTTGACCTCGCCGGGACGGATCACGTTCTCCTCCAGCAGCATGTGGATCTTGTTGTCGTCGAGCGGCACGTCGAGGCCGAGCGCCGAGGCCGCCCGGGCGCCGAGCGAGGCCAGGGCCGCCGGCACGGGGATGCGGACGGGGTCGCGCCCCGTGAGCCGCGCCAGCCGGTCGAGGAGGTCGTGGCTCGTGGTGATTTCGGGGCCGGCCAGGAGGAGCACCTGGCGGCTGAGGTCCCGCCGCGCCACGGCCACGGCGAGGGCCGCTCCCAGGTCCTCGGCGTAGAGGGGCTGGAACGGCTGGTCGCCCCCCTCGATCACCGGCGCCGCCGGAGACGAGCGCACGAGCTGGAGCAGAAAGGAGATCACCTCGTCGCCGGGTCCGTAGACGTTGCCGGGACGGCAGATCAGCCACTCGCCGGGGAAGGCCTGGACGAGCCCCTCGGCCTGGAACTTCGAGGCGTGGTAGGCGGACCGGCCGCGCTCGGCCCCCAGCGAGGAGACGTAGACGAACCGGGAGACGCCCGCGCGCTCCGCCTCCTGCAGGAGGTTGCGCGTGCCGCCGACGTTGACCCGCTCGAAGGTGACGTCCGGCGGGTCCTCCTGCGCGACGCCGGCGATGTGGAGGATGGCGTCGCACCCTTCGGCCGCTCCCGCCACCTCTGCCGTGGAGGCGACGCTCCCCTCCCGCGTCTCCACCTCGCCCTGCCAGCGGGCGGCGTCCGCGGCGGCGTGGCGCGAGAAGAGACGCACCGGGTGACCCGCCGCGAGCAGCGCGCGCACGGCGGCGGTCCCCACGACCCCCGTCCCTCCCGTGACCAGTACTTTCATGAAACGGCCTCCTTCTTCGTCGATACCCTCGCTCCTCTCCCAGAGCGAGAGGCGAATGCAAAACCCTCTCCCATACGTTGCCCTCTCCCGTCAGGGAGAGGGGCCAGGGGGTGAGGCCTCTCAGGGCAGAACGCCCCGATGAGGCAAGATCCGGCAGGACGGGCAGTTTTCCCCGTCCCATCTTGTTCTAGATGCTGAGCGACGGAAACGACGAGGGGCGTCCCTCCCGCCGGTTCCGTCCCACTTGACAACTCGATATACTCATTTGTAGTACAAGTCTCGGGCCGGTAGCGCCGGCCCTTCTTTGTGATTCTGATATGCTCATAATGAGCATAGGGGGATCGGACATGAACCTCGAAACTCTCCGGCCGCAGCCAGTCCTGGACTACACGCCCGAAGTGGCGCGGGCGACCGCTCCCATCCGGGAGAAGGTGCGCTCGGTGATCCCGGACCTGGAGTGGCCGGTCCACGCGCCATACATCGCGGCCATCAACGAGCTGAAGCGGCAGCGCAACGCCGTCGTCCTCGCCCACAACTACCAGACGCCGGAGATCTTCCACGGCGTCGCCGACTTCGTGGGCGACTCGCTGGCCCTGGCGCAGCAGGGGGCGAAGACGGACGCGGATGTCATCGTGCTGGCCGGCGTCCACTTCATGGCCGAGACGGCCAAGATCCTGTCGCCGGAGAAGACGGTGCTGATCCCGGACCTTGAGGCGGGGTGCTCGCTCGCCGCGTCGATCACGGCGGCGGACATCCGCCTGCTGCGGCAGCGCTACCCCGGCGTGCCGGTGGTGACCTACGTCAACACCTCGGCGGAGGTCAAAGCCGAGTCGGACATCTGCTGCACCTCGGCCAACGCCGTGGCGGTGGTCGAGTCGCTGGGGGTCGACCGCGTGATCTTCCTGCCCGACGAGTTCCTGGGCAAGTGGGTGGCCACGCAGACGAACGTCCAGATCATCCTCTGGAAGGGCCACTGCGAAGTGCACGAGCGCTTCACGGGCAAGGAGATCCGCGCCTACCGCGAGGCCCAGGGCGGCGACATCCAGATCCTGGCCCACCCCGAGTGCCCGCCGGAGGTGCTGGCCGAGGCCGACTTCGTGGGCTCCACGGCGGCCATGATCCGCCACGTGGGCGAGAAGCGCCCCCGGCGGGTGGTGATGATCACCGAGTGCTCGATGAGCGACAACGTGGCCGTCGAGTATCCGGACGTCGAGTTCATCCGCCCCTGCAACCTCTGCCCGCACATGAAGCGGATCACCCTGGCGAAGATCCTGCAATCGCTCCAGACCATGGAGCACAAGGTGGAGGTCGACCCGCAAGTCTCGGAGCGCGCGCGGCGGGCCCTGGAGCGGATGCTCGCCGTGGGGAGGAGGGAGAAGGCATGAGCGGACTGCGCGGCGTCTTCAAGGGGGACGGTTTCAGGGAGGACGATCCGGGCGTGGACGGCGTCTCGCGCTCCGACGTCCTGGTGGTGGGGACCGGCGCGGCGGGCCTGACGGCGGCGCTCGGCTGCAAGCCGCTGCGGGTGACCGTGCTGACCAAGGCGCGCCTCGGCACGGGTGGCTCGAGCTCCTGGGCCCAGGGCGGCATCGCCGCCGCCGTCGGCAGGGACGACGCTCCGGCCCTCCACGCGGCCGACACGATCGCGGTCGGCGCCGGGCTCAACGATCCCCGCGTGGTGGACATCCTGACCTCCGAAGGGCCGGCGCGCGTCCAGGCGCTGCTCGCTCTCGGCGCCCATTTCGACCTCGACGACACCGGCTCCCTGTCGCTCGGCCGCGAGGCCGCGCACAGCCGCCGCCGCATCCTGCACGCCCGCGACGCCACCGGCGCCGAGATCGTGCGCACCCTGGTCGAGGCGGTGCGCCACGCCCCCGAAGTCCAGGTGGTGGACTGCACCTTCGCCCTCGACCTCGTGCTGGAGGACGGCCAGGTGGTGGGCGTGCTGGCGGCCCACGAAGACGGCCGCCGCATCCTCTATCTCGCCCCTGCCGTGGTGCTGGCGACCGGCGGCCTCGGCCGTCTCTACCTCCACACCACGAACCCCGTCGAGGCGACCGGCGACGGTCTGGCCATGGCGGCGCGGGCCGGAGCGCGGCTGGTGGACCTCGAGTTCGTGCAGTTCCACCCCACGGCGCTCGCGACCGGCGCCGATCCCATGCCCCTGCTGACCGAGGCGCTGCGCGGCGAGGGAGCCATTCTGATCGACGATGAGGGCCGCCGCTTCATGGCGGACGAGCACCCGGACCTCGAGCTCGCTCCCCGCGACGTGGTGGCGCGGGCCATCTGGCGCCGCCTGATGGCCGGCCAGCGCGTCTTCCTCGACGCCCGCGAGGCGGTGGGGGAGACCTTCCCCGAGCGCTTCCCCACGGTCTTCCATCTCTGCCAGGAGCACGGCCTCGACCCGCGGACCGAGCCGATCCCGGTCGCGCCGGCCGCGCACTACCACATGGGCGGCATCGCCGTGGACGAGCGCGGCCGCACCTCCCTCGCCGGCCTCTGGGCCTGCGGCGAAGTGGCCGCCACCGGCGCCCACGGCGCCAACCGGCTGGCCAGCAACTCCCTCCTGGAAGCCCTGGTCTTCGGCGCCCGCGTGGCGGAAGACCTGCGGTCCGGTCTGCCGCCCGCGCGCACCCCGCGCGGCCGGCGGATCGCCGGCGGCGGTGTTTCCAGCCTCGCGGGGCCAGGCGACGTGGAGCTGACCGCGGCGGTGCGGCGCCTGATGTGGCAGAAGGTCGGCGTGGTCCGTGACGAGGCCGGCCTCGCCTTCGCCGTCGAGGAGCTGCGGCGCCTTGCGAAGCAGCATCCGCGGGCGGCGGGGGAGGCGCGCAACCTCCTTGGGATCGGCCGCCTCCTGGCGGCGGCGGCCCTGGAGCGGCGCGAGAGCCGCGGCGGCCACTACCGCTCCGACTTCCCCAGAACCGATCCCGCCTGGCAGCGCCGCCTCTTCCTCACCGCCGCGCCGGACGGCTCGGCGCGCTTCGAGACGGCCGAGGTCCCGGCTCACGCCGAACCGGAGCTCGCCGCTGCCGGGAGCGGCCGCCGGTGAGCGGCGGCCCGATCGTCCCTCCAGCTCCGCTGTACCCGCTCCTCTACGAGCCGCTCGTCCGGCGGGCGCTCGCGGAGGACCTGGGGCGAGCGGGGGACTTGACCAGCGACGCCGTGCTGCCGCCGCACCTGCCGGCCGTGGCGGAGGTCGTCGCCCGCGCCGCCGGCCGCGTGGCGGGGCTCCCGGTGGCGCTTTCAGCGTTCCGGCTCCTCGATTCCTCGATCGAGACCGAGGCCAGCGCCGCCGACGGCGAAGACGTCGAGGCGGGAACCATCCTTGCCATCGTGCGCGGCCCGGCCCGCTCGATCCTCTCCGCCGAGCGCACGGCGCTCAACCTCCTGGGGAGGCTCTGCGGCATCGCCACCGCCACCCGCGACATGGTGGCCCTGGTGGCCCCCTACGGCTCCCACATCGTCTGCACCCGCAAGACCACGCCCGGCCTGCGGGCCCTGGAGAAGTACGCCGTCCGCTGCGGCGGCGGCCACAACCACCGCTTCGGGCTGGACGACGCCGTCCTCGTCAAGGACAACCACATCGCCCTGGCCGGCGGCCTGCGCACGGCCGTCGAGCGCGCCCGCCAGTCGGTAGGCCACCTCGTGAAGATCGAGGCCGAGGTGGACTCCCTGGATCAGCTTCGCGAAGCGCTCGACCTCGGAGTCGACGTGGTGCTCCTCGACAACATGTCCGTCGATACGCTCCGCGAAGCCGTCGCCCTGGCGAAAGGCCGCGCGATCACGGAGGCCTCAGGCGGCATCAACCCGCAGACCGCCGCCACTATCGCCGCGACCGGCGTCAATCTCCTCTCCGTTGGCTGGCTCACTCACAGCGCGCCGGCGTTGGACGTGGCGTTGGATGTGGCGTGAGTTCGCTCCGTTACGTTGACCGGTTTCAGTCCTGTTCTGCGTTCTACGATGAGGAAGCCGCCCATCTCGGGCGTGGACTTCAATGAGAGAGGTAGACCGATGGCGATCATCAAAGTGACGGTAACGGCTGCCGGGGTGAGTGCCGTAAAAAACCCCCAGACCGCCAAGCAAAAGGGCACTGTAATTTGGGTCTTCGACCCCGATCCGGGTAATCTGCATGTGGTGTTCAAGAAAGTCGAGCTCTCGAACAACTCCGGTGTACTGCTCATTAACGAGCGAGGCCCTTTCTACAGACCGCTTTCTATGAGAGGAAAAAGACTCAGCGGCACCATCGCCCCTAATGCGCCAGACGGCCGCTATCTCTATGACATCCACGATGGCAACAACAAACAAGTGAAATGGCTAACTCCACTTAGCCCAGATCAGAATTTCGGTGGCCTCGACGTTCCCAAGCCACCGCCACGGTCCCAGTAAGCGCCCGTGACCTCAGGGCTTAACGATAGCGCTGGCGAGGAGCGTCCGGAATTCCTGGTCCTCCTTGAGGGGGCGGAACTCGGGGATTGTGAACCACTCCCGCCGCATGCCTTTCTTAAGGGCCAACTCGGTGTAGTAAAGGGTCTTGTACCGCTCTCCTAGGAGCGCATAGATCTGAGCAGCCTGATGGAGTACTTGGACATCTTCTGGCCTCTTCTTGAGCACCTCGTCGGCAAGCCGTTCCGCCTCGGCCCTCTGGCCCAGACGCACGAGGCACTGAGCGTGCAGCATGCGGGTACGGTCATCGCCGAGGTTGGGAACGGCTGCAAGCTCCTTGGCCAGGGCGCGATAGAGTCGCCGCGCTTCTGGCAACTCCCCTTGAGCTTCGAGCGCGGCGGCAAGGTTGAAGCGGGTAAGGAGGTGGGCAGGTTCCAGAGCCAGGGCTTGCCGGTAAGCCTTCTCGGCTGCGGCGTAGTCTCCGAGCAGGAATCGGAGGAAACCGAGATTCGTGAGGTCCGGACGCGCCGGCCCGGCCCGGCTTAGCTCCTCGTACAGCGCCGCGGCATGCTTGAGGTCCCCGAAGCCAGTCTCCAGCGCCGCCAGGGTCTGCCGCAAGTACTGGTTGGCCGGTTGTACCACCAGGAGAGCCCCAAGGCGCTGGCGCGCGCTGTCTCTCAGGCCTAGCCGGAACTCCAGCGTCGCCAAAGCTAGGACGTGGCGCCAAGAAGGCCGCCTCTTGGCGACCTCTTGACGCAGACGATGGGCCTCCTGCAACTCGCCTTGCGTCTCCAGCAGGGCAGCTTTGGCGTCCTTCACCCGGACGTCCCCAGGAGCCAGAGCGGTCAGCTTCGCCAATGTTTCCCGTGCCGCGTCCAAGCGGTTTCCCTCCACCTCGACCTGCAGGCGGGTCAAGAGAGGTCGCGGATCACGGGGCGCGAGGACCTGAGCGCGCGCCGCGTACGCGAGGGCGCGATCGGGACTCCCCAGGAGACGAGCGATGCCTGAGGCCAGCAGCCAGGCACCAAGGAGATCGGGCGACGTGCGCAGCAGGGCGTCCAGCCGGGCGAGCTCACCTGTTCCCAGGCGCTCGCCGCGATCAACCCGGTGCTTGAGCTCGATGTACTCGGAATAGTCCTGGGCTCTGATCTTGCCACCGGGCAACCCCGGCCGGAGATGGTGGTCTGGGTAGAGCTGCCGAAGGTGGACCTGCACCGCGTCGGCTAGCTGATAGGAGTTTTCGACGCCGGCCTCGACATCGAAGGGTCCTACCGTATCCAGGACGGCACCGCCGGGCTTGCGCAGGCGGCGCAAGGCCAGTCGGCATGAGCCTTCATGGCAGCCCAGCACGGGCAGGAGCACCTCGTCCGCTTCACTGGAGCGCAGCCTCTCTGTCTCCGATCCTCTCTCCTCGTCCCGTTCGGGCGGATCGAGCGGCTCTACGCCTTCGAGGGAGATCAGAGCGGCGAGAGCGGCTTCCGTCACATCGGAAGCGACGAAGGCGAGTTCAGGATCATTCACCGAGGTCATGCCCGGGCGCAGCACCGCCACCCGCAGGGCGGGAGGGGCTGCAGGGCGCCATAGAAATTCCTTGAGGAGGAGGGCGAGGAGCACGCCGGCCGCTACGATCAAGGCCAGGACGGCCGCTCGAACGCCCCTCCCTCGCCGCCAGTGGCGGAGCGCCGACAGTACGGACGGCCTCAACTCCAAGTCCGACAACAGCTCCGCGGCGCTCTGGTGACGTTCGGCGGGGTCCTTGGCCAGGGCCTTTGCCACCGTCCGGGACAACGCCTGCGGCACCTCTGGGCGGATACGCTCGAGCGGCTCGGCCTTGCGGCTTTGGACGGCGGAGAGGACCGCCCACTCGTCGTCCCCTGGGAACGGCCGGCACCCGGCGAGCATCTCGTAGAGCAGCGCGCCCAGCGACCAGATGTCCGTGCGGCCGTCCACCGGCTCGCCGCGGACCTGCTCGGGTGACATGTAGGCAGGCGTCCCTGGGGAGCTGCCGATGTGGGTCAGGGTCGCGTCTCCCCTCATCTTGGCGATGCCGAAATCCAGGACCTTCACCTTCCCGTGGCGGGTCAGCATCACGTTGGCCGGCTTGATGTCGCGATGCACGATGCCGGCTTCGTGGGCTCGCGCCAAGGCCCGAGCCACCTCGATGGCCACCTGCCGGGCTTCGGAGATTGGCAGCGGCCCCCGCGCCAGCCTCTCCTTGAGGGTTTCGCCCTCGTAGTAGGCCATGATGATGTAGAGTTGGCCGTCGCGCTCGCCGATGTCGTGGACGGTGCAGATGTTGGGATCGTCGAGGGCTGAGGCGGCGCGCGCCTCGCGCAGGAAGCGCTCCTTGGCGCCGCGGTCCCGGCTGAGCTCCGGCGGCAGCAGCTTGATCGCCACCCTGCGCCGGAGGCGGGTGTCCTCCGCCTCGTAGACCACGCCCATGCCGCCGGACCCGATCTCGCGGACCAGCCGGTAGGGACCGAGCTCGCGGTCGAGGTGCGTCGCTTCGCCGGAGACCTCTGCAAGCAACGCGGCGGCGGCTTGGTGGGCAGGCGTGGCGAGGAAGCCTCCCGCCGCCTCGTCCGCGGCCAGCAGGGCTTCCATCTGCGCGCGGAGCTCCGGGTCCCCGACGCAGGCTTCGTCGAGGAAGCCGCGGCGCTCTCCGGCCGGGCGCTCGAAGGCCTCGTCGAGCAGGGCCTCGATCCGCTGCCAGCGCTCTGGGTCCGTTGGCAGATCGGGCTTCATCTCTCGTCCCGGCCGCGCAGAGTATGGAAGAGGAAGGCACGGGCCTTGCGCCAGTCGCGCCTCACCGTCCGCTCGGAGGTCCCCAGGGTCTGGGCGGTTTCCTCCTCCGTCAGCCCGGCGAAGAACCGCAGCTCCACCAGCCGGCTCAGCCGCTCGTTCCGCGCCGCCAGAGAGGTGAGAGCCGCATCCAGATCGAGGATCTCGACCGCCTCGCGGGACGCGTCCGGCCCGCCCCGCCCCGGCCGCAGCTCGTCGAAGGAGATCCGCAGATCCTCGCCGCCGCGCTTCCGGGCTGCCCGACGGCGCGCGGCGTCCACCAGGATGTGGCGCATGGCCACGCCCGCCACGGACAGGAAGTGAGCCCGGTCATGCCAGGAGACGCCGGCCTGGTCCACCAGTCTGAGATAGGCCTCGTGCACCAAGGCCGTGGTGTCGAGCGCCTGCCCCGGACGAAAGCGGCGGAGCTGCCGGCGGGCCACGGCGCGCAGCTCGTCATAGACCAGAGTCATTAGCCGGTCCATGGCGCTTGCGTCCCCTAGGCGGACGGCTGCCAGGAGCTGTGTCACCTCCCCAGGAGGCGGGCCCTGCGTGCGCTGAGACACCTTGTCCCCCCTTTCCGCAAACCCTGGATTTTAGCAGGTTTACCTCGCGCCCGAGACGATTTCACCCGCCGCGCCGAGGCGACTGTCCGCTTTTCCGGCCGCCCTGCGTACATCTGGGTGAAGGAAACGGCCGGGCCCTTGAAAGGAGAACGAGATGAGATTCACAGCTTCAGTAGAGGACTTCAGATAGACGCTTGGCGCTGAGGTGTCCGGAGAAAGGTGACCTATGGCTCAAGGTAACGTAGTGACTCCATTCCTCGAGATGCGAAGCTTCGTCCGGGAAGAATCGGAGGTCTTCGCCTCCGAGGCGCCGACTCCTGCTCTTGGTTCGCCGTTTGTTTCCGTTTACGAATTGGAAGGACACACCGAATTCTTCGATCCCGAGCAGGAAGCGTACTCAACCCTGGTGCAGGAGCTGTACGACGAGGAGTTTGATGAAGCGCTGTTCGAGTTGATGATCGAGGCGCGTGGGCTGCACGAGGAACACATGGTGTCGAGCGCGCAGAGCCTGGAGGGCGAGCGCCTGCTCAACCAGCACTTCAACCAACTGATCCGCGAGGCCGAAGGCACCGTCACGGCATTTGAACGTGAGTTCGGGGCACGCGATATCAGCAGTCTTGGCGAAGGCGAGCTTGAGGCGTTTGCCGAGCGCTACTCTCCGGCGACGACCCTCAGTCCGGAGTTCGAAGACTTCCTCGGCAAATGGAAAAAGAAGCTCGTCGGACTGGCCAAGAAGGCGGGAAAGTTCGCTTTGACGATGGGTCTAGGCCCGGTTCTGAACAAGATCAAGGCCCTCGTGAAGCCTCTTCTGAACAAGGTGCTGCAAATGGCGATTGGTAAGCTTCCTGAATCCGTGCGCCCTGCCGCCCAGCAACTGGCGGAGCGGATCTTCAAGCACCGTCGGCAGGACACGGGCAAGAGCGCGACCGCGGACGCGCCCGCCGCTGCGGATACTTCGGCGGCCGATCCTTCCTCGGGCGGCTCGACAGCGGTGGAGGATCCAGGATCCGCCGTTCAGGCGCCCGCCGGATCCAACATCACCGAGATACAGCAGGAGTTCGACCAACAGCTCGCGAGCCTGTTCCTGGCTTCCGACGAAGTAGACCTGGAGCTCGAAGTCGCGCGGGTGCGCAGCGAGGAACGACGGCCGACGGTCCCGGTGTACTCCGACCTCGATCAGGCGCGGGAGCGCTTTATCAATGAGCTGCAGCAGCTCAAGGAAGGTGAGGATCCGGCTCCTCACATTCAGAACTTCCTGCCTGCGGTGCTACCTGCGTTGCGTTTGGGCGTCAGGCTGGCCGGTCGCGGCCGGGTGGTGGGCTTCCTGGCGAATCTCCTGGCGAAAATGATCGGGAAGCTGGTTGATCCCGCAACAACGCCCGCCCTGTCCCGGGCGATCGTGGATGCCGGCCTCAAGCTGCTGAGCCTCGAGGTCTCGTCCCAGGACGAGGCACAGGCCGCTGCGTCCTCCGTCGCGGCGACCGTGGAAGAAACGGTGCGTCGGGTCTCGGCGCTGCCGGATTACGTGCTCGACAACCAGGAACTGCTGGAGGGGTTCGCTCTGGAGGCCTTCGAACAGGCCGCCGCCGCCAACCTTCCTCCGGTCCTTTCCGAAGCCGTCTACCGGGAGCGGCCGGACCTGCTCGAATCGCAAAGCGTGAAGACCGGCTGGGTCATGCTGCCGCTGCGCCGCCGCAAGCGCTACAAGAAGTGCGGGCGCACGTTCAAGGTCCGCGTCAGTCCTTACATGGCCGACGAGATCGAGTCGTTCGAGGGTCCGTTGGCCGACTATCTCCAGGACCAGTTGGGCATCGAGGAAGGTGAGGAAGTCGAGGCGGAGGTTTATCTGTACGAGACCCTGCCCGGGACGACGCTGCCCGATATCGCACGCGAGGAGTCGGAAACGCCAGGAATGGGAACTGCTGGAGCACCGAGCGCGGTCCAGCTTCATCCGCTCACGCCGAAGGCAGCCGGTCTACTGCTGGGCGAACCGAGGATGGGACGCAACGTACCGTGGGGGACAGACCGTCGACGTGTCGGAGTGGGTCAGCGTCTTTATCATTTGTCGATCCCTGGCCGGAGGCTGCTCACCGCGCCGGGGAGGGACGGCAGGCCGCACCCGCGGCGGCTTGGCGGCCTGCGGGTCACACTCGATGGTCCCAAGAACGAAATCCGCCTCTGTACCTTCTTGAGTGAAGTCAAGGCCCAGCGGCTAGCCGTGCGGCTTCGTCGGCAATCGCATCCCGGCGCGGTGGCCGCTGGCTTTCAGAAATATGTCGGACGGCGTCTCGCCCCAATCCTGCGCGGCGAGCGGCCGGCGCGCATTCGGGTGGTTCAAGCAGGACTGACACCGGGCGAGGCGTTGGGCGCCGCGCTCAAGCGATTGCCTCCGGAGGTGTCAGGTGCTCTGACCGCCAAGCTTCAGGAGTACTTGGTCAGCGCTTTCGCCGAGTTCGCGAAGGGACAGTCCCAGCGGTTCACGACAGCCGCTGAGGATACGGCCGATGGAATCACTCTCAAGTTCACGATTGCGCAGCCTGCTGGGCTGGATCAGGTCTGCAAGGCGCTGCTCCCCGCCGGCAAGACGGCGGGCGTGGCGGACGCAATCCGGGGTGGAAGCAAGCCGGATATTCGTGTCGAAGTCAATGCGGGGTACAAGTGTGACTGATCACTTCAGCGCCGTTCGCTCACAACTGGCGCGCCAAGTAAGCCACTGGGTGTCGGTGGTTGCCCGTCTCGACCCGGATGATCTCGCCTCGGCGGAGGCCTGGAATCGCCTGGAACGCTATCTCGGCCTGTCGTTACGGAAGCATCTCGACGGCGTGATCGCAAGACTCCACCTCGAAGCCGATATCCTGACGGTCACGCTGCGGTCGGCGGAAAGTCCGGCGGCGTTGCGCGAGCTCCAGCAGCGTCTGCTGGCGTTCCGGCGCAAATTCATGCGGGCGGAGACCACGCTCGACTTCTACGCCGACGCGATCAACACGCGGACCAGCCCGCATATGGCGGGTCTGCTGCGAGCCTGCGACATCCTCGCTCACCGCAGCATGAGCCTGCTGCTCGATCAGTTGGGCCACACCACTCCCGTCGTCCTCACCTACGTCGACAAGGGCCTTGGCGCGTCGATCCTGAAGGCCGGTTTGCGGCTCTGGGACGGCGGCGCCGAGAATCCGGCGGCGGCCATCAAGATCGTGCGGCACAACCTTCTTCGTCCCACGGCGCTGATCCATGAGGCCGGGCACCAGGTGGCGCATATCGTCGACTGGAATCGCGAGCTGGCCGAGACCCTCGACGGCGGCCTGAATGACGCGCCCGAGGGCGTCGCGGAAGCCTGGTCTTCGTGGGCCTCCGAGATCGCGGCGGACGCGTTCGCCTTCGTTCACACGGGGTACGCGAGCGTGGCGGCGCTGCATGACGTGCTCGCCGGCGAGGGAGCCTTCGTGTTCCAGCACACTACGGGCGATCCGCACCCCATTTGTTACCTTCGCGTGCTCTTGGGAATCGAGACTTGCCGGTACTTCTATGGCGCCGGCCCGTGGGATGCCCTCGCTGCCTCATGGACCGCGGCCTATCCCACCGGCGCCGCGAGTTCCCGGACGCAACGCTTGCTGGAGCCATCCATCCCCCTGTTGCCGCGGATCGTACGGCTGACGCTGGATACCCCGCAGCGGGCGTTTCGTGGCCGGCCGCTCCGGGCGCTGATTCAACCGGAACGCGTCAGCCCGGCGGAATTGCGGGCGCTCGAACAGCGCTTGGGGGCGTCGTTGTATACGTCCATGCATTGGGTATGGACGGAATGCCTTCGAATGCTGGCGTTGACCGGCTGGCAGCTTGCGATCGCACCCGCCGATGCCGCTAAAGTCTTGAAGTTGCAGGAAGCGTCGATGCTTCGTTTAGGAGGCGCGCTGCAGGCCGCCTGATTTCTATTACTAAAGGAACAGCGAAAATGACAAAGACGGTGACTCCATCGCAGGCTGAATACCCAACGCCGCCCGCGTATTCGGACCAGAACGCTCTGGTGGCGGCCCTGAAGGACCTAACCGCGTCGATTTACGCGAGGCGGGATGTACGAGAGCCAAGTACGGAAGCAAAGAACGCCGGTATTCGGTACGGCGAGATCAAGCGCGCTCTCCGAAGGTATTTCGAACCGAGCCCGGCAGCAGGTACGAGCACGCCAAGCAGAAGTACCCGCAGTACCAACGAATACGAATAAGGGGTTTCACATGTTTAGACAATTGCCAAGTTTTCTAAGAAAGAAGCCGGCCCCTTTCGATGCGGCGCTGCCATTGGTTTCGCCCTCTGCTCCGCCGGTGGCATCTAACAGGGTGCCTGGCGTTCTGTTCAATAAGCACCCGGCAGAGCTTGTGACTTACATGGAGCACTTTTGGGCGAAGGGGAAGGCGAACCAGCCCTCGGAGAAGCTGGGGCACCCAAACCACTTGAGTGATGAGCCTGATCTCAGTACCCGACTACCCTTACCAGGCACTGAGGTCCTCTTTGGCTTTGACCCGGCGACGGGAAGTGACATCAGCGCAGGTATTCTTCGCTGGGATCATCTCATCTATGCCTACATGATTGAGAACACCAGAGTGTACGAGATTTTTCGCCGGGTCCTGCATGAGTATCGCCATGGCGAAAAGCTCGGGACACCACTGAATGCGGACACCCAGAACTGGCTCCGGAACACCGAGGAGTTGTTTTACAGCGACCCGGCTCCGTTCCTGATTACCAACGTGTCCAGCCATATCCGGTCCGATCTTCGCGCAAATCGCCGGAACGCCTATCAGCGAATGTTCGGCATGGACCTCAACCACGGTGCCGACGACGGCAAACCGTACGCGTACATCAAGGCCGAGGCCGCGAATTCGGAGTTCGTGGCCACATTTGAAGAATTCCTCCGGGAAGTCTGGGTCGGCATCACCTACGTCGGTGCGACCGCGAGCTCCAACCCCACCGATGACTCGAAGATCGCGGAGCTTGCCGAGAAGCTGCGCGACATGCTTCAATCCAGACGTCTGGAGGGCAATCTTTCCCGCGAAGAGTTTGCCTTCGTGTCGATGATGTCCTGGTTCCACTTGACGCTGGAGTTCAACGACTCTCCGATCGTGCAATCGCTTCGTGCGGAGGCGGTTGGTGTGGAAAACCGTCTGTTCAAGATCGCTGAACGCGTCGGGCTTCCCGCGCACGGGCTGTCGAAAAGTTTCTTCGATATTGCCGATCCTATGTCCAGGCTCCTGATCCAGATCGAGTTGGGAGACTACAATACGGCCAGTGCTGCGCAGGCCCTCTACGACAGTAGTGTCACTGGGAGCCCGGAACCGGACCTCCGCTCCATCATCACACATTGGACTGCCATCACTGGCCATGACGTAAAGGCGCGGAAGGTGGCCACGAGCTAACGGTCGGCTATCTCATGTTACGTTTCCCACGCACCTCCACGTCCCGTCCGCTGAGGCCTGCCGAACGTCTCAAGCGGGTGAGAGATTTGCGTTTCCAGCGCTCGGAGTGCCGGGAGCTGTTGAAGAAGACCGGTCACGTCGCCGTGGTGGGCGGCGGGTTGGCCGGCCTGATGGCGGCCCGGGAGCTCGTCAAACATGGCATCAAAGTAACTGTGTACGAAGCGCGCAAGGAAGTGGGCGGACGGGTCCTGAGCACTTTCAGCAAGGGGCGCATCACGGAGGAAGGCGCCGAGCTCATCGGCTCCTTCCACACAAATTGGCTGGAGCTTGCGCGCGAGTTTGGCCTGGCCATGATCAGCAGAATGGACCCGGAGCTTTACGAACGAGAGGGTCTGAACGTGCAGCTCATTCTGCACAAGCGCTTGTCAAGGGCCGAGTTCAAAGACTTCACGACGCAAATGGACGATAGGGTCCTGACACCGCTCGCCGGGCTCGCGACATTGATCGACGATCCGTCCCGACCCTGGAAACAGAAATCGCTGAAGTGGGTGAATAAGGACTGGCCGATGACGACGTTGGACAACATGTCGGTCCAGGAGGCCCTTCCAAAGTTTTGTCAAATATCCGAGCGCCAAAAAAACCCAGCGGACGAGCCGCTCTGGCAGATGCTCGAGTTCAAGCTCGTCAACGACGAAGTCGCGCCGCTGGACGAAATGAACTTCCTCGGCCTTCTGTGCAAGGTAAGGGGCGGCCAAGGCGAACGGTTCAGTCCGGATCCCCCCCCGCTCGAGGGCCTTCTGCTTGGGTATTGGGACGAGCTGGAGATTTTTCGCTGCGCCGATGGTTGCCAGGCTCTGGCGACGAAGATAGCCGAAAAGATCAAGACCAAGAAGTACGGGCCCGAGCCCGCCACGGTCCGGCGCCTTGTGGCGGTCACACACATCAATCTTTCCAGCGCAGGCGTGACGCTGGGGATCAAGGCGACCCGGGCAGACGGAAAGTTTGTTGACGACAAGCCGTCATTCATAATTCCGGGCTTTTCTTACGTGATCCTGGCGATCCCTCCCAGTGTCTGGCCGCGCGTGAAGATCACAGCAAATGGCCAAGACGCAGACCCCGCAAAAGAGATCGGCCAGATGCACATGAACGACGCTGTGAAGTACTTCAGCGACATGAAGGAACGCTTCTGGATCGAGAAAAACGCCGCTCCTTATGGAGGCGCATTGAGGCTCGGCCAGATCTGGGAAGGCACTGACAACCAGACGCGCGTCGGCGAGCAAGGGATCGTGCTCAGCGTCTTTGCTGGCCCCGTCTCTGCCAGCCGGCGCGTGCCCACTGAAGACGACTTCCGGAGGGAGTTGTCCAATCTCTATCGCGACTACGCCGACAATCTGACCAACAAACCGCCACCCTACCTCGTCAACTGGCCCAAAAAGCCATTCATCATGACCGGTTACTGGACACCCTACCCGGGGGAGATCTTCAGAGTTGGCGAGAAGCTCAGCAAACCATACCACGACCGGCTGCTTTTCGCCGGAGAACATACGCAGATGGACTCCTTCGGGTACATGGAGGGCGCGTTGCGTTCGGGGGAACGCGCGGCAGAGACACTGATGCTGAAACAGTGCGGACTGCCCGAGGAGGAGCCCGCACCCAAGTCCCCCAGTCCTCCCCCGCAGAGGCCCGCACCCAAGTCCCCCGGTCCCCCGATTTTGGCCCGCGCCACGCCGACCCGCGAAGCAACGGCTTTCGAGCGCGAATTTGGAGCTCCTTTGGACGAGCGCTCGGCCACCGACTATCCGGGGGAAGCCGAGTCTCCTTTCCTCCATCAAGAGCTCTTCGTCAAGAAGTCCGAGGAGGAGTGGGAGCCGCGTGCGGCGGCGCTGGTAGCGGAGAGCCCGTTCGCCGGCGCCCTCGATGAATGTCGGAGCAGGTTCGATGAGGACCGATCGGAAGAGGAGGAAGCGCTGGACGAGCTCAAAGGTGAGGAAGAGTCGGAGGCGGCAGAGGCGTGGGAGGAACTGGAAGAGGAGGAGCTAACTCCCCAAGCAGATCAGGTGGAAGACGAGTCCTTGGACTATGAGAGCGCACCGCTCCGCGAGGATGAGACGAAACTCGAATCGCCGGAAGGCTTTGCCGTGGGTGAAAGCCAACTTGAGGGGTCTCCTGAAGACCGCTCCGATGATTTGAGTCTGGATAAAGAACAGGAATGGAGGCACTCCGAACTCGAGTTTGTCCTGGCTTCTCCGGACACTGAAACCGAATGGTCGCCCGAACTCTCTACGGAAGAAGCAGAAGATTTCACCGGCGCCGATTACAAGGAGGATGAACTCGAACTGCTCCACGAGCAGCCCCTGGAAGAGCGGTTCGATCCATCCACTATCCCCAAAGACGTCGCCGATGCGCTTGGGAAAAAAGACTGGCTCCTGGCACTGAAACTTGCGATCCAGGCAGGCTGGCGCGATGAGAACGATCTGACGAATCTAATCTTCTTCACTCGCCACCCCGAGCTGCCCAACAAGCCGTTGGACAGGAAACGTCCGATGTACGACCAGCTCAGTGTTGAATGGACGCAAATCCGCGAAACGGAGGTTCGGATAGCCATTCGAGCGTCCGCGGTGACGGCGGTGAAGACGACCATCATGCCAAAGCCCACCACGGGTCAGGACAGTATAGACGTTCATGTGATCAATCTGCCGCTTTTCCATCCCTCCAGGAGACGGCCAGCTCCTTTTGAAGTCAGGCAGGCTTCCGGGCTTGCTAATTGTCCGGTTGCTTCGACTCTCGCGGCGCTGGCCTTCACAGCGGCCGGCCAAGCCCTGCTACAGAAGATGCTGACGATGACGGCTGCTCCTACCGTGACAGATATTTCCGGAGTGAAGTCGCTTCTGAGCAACCCTCCGTCCGGCACGACGCTCGATTCGTTCCGCTTCTTCACTGTCAGGCTTCCGGGCGGTTCCGTTGATGTGAGCGATGTCCTGTATACCGACGATGTCGATCATGGCTGGTCACCCAAACACATGCATGACCCAGGCGACCACTCGATCTGGGCCGCCATCATCGAGAAAGCGTTGGCTATGCAACTCGGAAGCTACGAGAATTTCGACGCTCTGAATCTTAAGGCTAATGACTTCTGGGAAAAAATCGTCGGTAAAAAACCAGATGGATTCGAGATCAAAGACGACACGCCGCTCACGAGAATTATCAAGGTGGCCAAGGCCTCCACGCGCGTCGCGTCCATCGGCGCGTCCAAACCGAATGACGCAGACGTCAAAGTCGTAACTGCATTCCACGGCTTCGCCATGCTGGGTTTCGACGGCAAAAGGATAAAGCTTTACGACCCGGCTAAGGCCAAAACCCTCGACATCTCTCCAAGCGACTTCCGGCATGATTTCCAAGCCATCCTCTTCCAGAAATGAGGTGCGGGCGGGAAGTGGATTCATAGAGGCCAGAGGCAGGGCCGCTGAAAGGGTGCCAGGCACTTCGCCAGCCGTGGCATAAGCGTGGCAAAGCAGGACCACGGTAGACTGTGGCCATGAAACGAACAGCTTGGCGTGAGAGAGTGATCGCGGACCCCGAGGTTCACCATGGAGAGCCATGCATTACAGGTACCCGCATTCCCGTGCGAATCATCGTGGGCAGCCTGGCAGATGGCTTGACAGCCGAGCAGATCGTCGCCGAGTATCCTCAACTAACTCCTGAGGATGTCTCTGCCGCCTTGGCTTTTGCCGCGGAGGTTCTGCACCAGGAGAGTCTCGTCAAGGTCTTCATGACGATGCTTGAAAACTCGGATTCCGCAGGAACCGCCAGGACGCGAGGCGCCGCGATGGCCGCCGCCCTGGAAGGGCTTGCTGCGGCCGGAGGGCCCACGAGCTTCGGGGATGCTGCCGAGTGGGAGCGGGATGCCCGTGAGGACAGGACCCTTCCGGATCGTGAATCCTGATGCTCCTTGACAGCAATGCCAGCATCTACTCCACGCAGCCTGCGTCTGGACTCAATCACCAAGGCGACTGCCGAGGGCTTGCAGCCGTGCGCAGCCGGGCTTATCCTTAAGCCATGTTCGATTGGAGTCAGTGTCCGGCGGTCGAGCGGGACGCAGGTAAGGTCAGCGGTGCCTGGGTCTTCAGGGGGACGCGCGTGCCCGTCAAGGCTCTTTTCGAGAATCTCGAAGACGGAGCACGCGTAGCCGATTTTCTGGCGTGGTTTCCGGGCGTGACCCGCGAGCAAGTCGAAGCCGTCCTCGAGCCCGCCGAGCAGAGCCTCGCCGAGGCATGACCTGGAACAGCCCTCCAGCGGCGGAGAATCCTCCTCGATCAAGGGATGCCAGCGCCGTTGCGCCGTGAGCTGATCGGACACGACGTCGCCACTGCGTACGAGTTGGGCTGGGCGGCCTTCGCAAACGGCGAATTACTGGAGATCGCTGAAGCGGACTTTGAGGTCTTCATCACAACAGACCGCGACCCTCTGATGCCCGGTAGGCATGGCGAGCACGGTAGCGCCGCCGGATTACTTGGGGACCTTGCTTCCCGCGCCGGCTAAGGCTCCACCGAGGGTTCGGTGGGAGCCTTGGTGGTGGACTCTCCTGCCGGCGGCTCTTCGTCCGGAGGGGTGTCGGTGTCGCCCGGCGCCTTGGGCACCACGCAGTAGCACTGCTGTCTCTCCGTCTTGCAGACTCCGGTCTTGCCACCAACCGTGCAAGAGGCGCCTTCGCTGGTGCAGTAGCTCGTATTGAGTCCGCCGTGTTTGTGGGCGCAGTCCCCCGGCCCCGGATCGTTGTGCTGGGAACCCGGACCGGTATCGGCCTGACTCAAGCCGCCGGCCAACACGAACGACACGAGCACCATGGAGAGGGCTGCACAGAAGATTCGCCACGCCAGTGGACGCATTTTGGACATGAAGAGGTCTCCTTTTTGGCGCTCTCAAGCGTTCCTCGATCTCCAGAACTGGAGATCGAGGGTCTTATCTCCTAAGGGTGCGCGCGGAACCCTGGACCGCGCCAGGAGACTTCGGCGCCTGCCTGAGATCCTCGAGCGCAGGCGGCTGAGGGGATTCTCCGCTCTCCTCCGTTTCTCCACCTGAACGCGATCCGGTGGTCAGCTCCCCGCGAGCCCTGCCGGTTCAGGAATCCAGGAGGAGAGAGCCATGAAAAAGCAGATCGCCACGAAGCTGGTCCTTCACAAGGAGACGCTGCGCAAGCTGTCGGAGAACCAGCTCAGCAAGATCGGCGGGGGCATCCCCCCGTCCTGGGATCCCGAGGACAGCTGCTACAAGACCTGCTGGTGCGACACCGTCGCGTACCCTTGTTGAGGATCCAGGCTCACTGCAGCGGCTCGACCAGCCACAACCGGCCGTCGACTTCGGCGCCGAGGCCGTGGGTCTTGAGGATCACGTGCAACGCCTGATCCCACGGTATGTTCTTGAGCTCGACCGTCACGTTTTGCGGGGGGATCCTGGGGTCGAGGACCAGGTTGAAGCGGGCGAGCTGGGCGAAGGCGCGGAGGACTTCCGGCAGCGATGCGTCGCGCAGGCTGACGCTGATCGGGAATCCCCGCCACGGCCCCTGGCCTGAGGGCCCCTGGCCGCGTTCGACGAGGCCTTGACCACCGATGGTGATGGCGCGAGGGTGCTTGCCAGCGCGGTCGGCGGTCTCCTGCGCGGACAGCGCTGGGGCGGCGGCGAGGCAGAGGACAGCCAGAAGAGCGGGCAGCAGGCGTGGGAGGCAGCTCATGATGCAGGGTCAGATTCGACGTTCGTAAGCTCCATTATACACTGCTCATCGGCAGACCTCCTGCGTCTCGGCATGGCCATCTCTCCCACGGCCCGTGATTTCTTGCTATGGTAGCCCGAATTCAGGCGGCTGAGGGGGTGTGCGGCTTGCCATCAGCCTTGCAGCGTCTTCCGCTCCGCGGAACGAAACAACCGCTCCGCGGAGCGAACCAACTTTTCCGCGGAACGAGCCTTCCGCTCCGCGGAGCGGGTCTTTCGCTCCTCGGAACGAGACGACTTTTTATCGGAGCGAGCCTTCCGCTCCGCGGAACGAGCTTCCATGTGACCGGAACGAGGCTCCGTTTACCCGGAACGAGGCTCCATGTGACCGGAACGAGACTCCGTTTACCCGGAACGAGGCTCCATTTGACCTCAGCGGACCTCCATTCGACCGGAGCGAGACTCCGTTTGAGCGGAGCGGGCAAAGCGCTGAGGGGAGCCGCCCGAAAGAGGTGGATCGTGCCCCGTCCAGAATCATGAAAGGCGCAATGACAGCCCCATCGGTGCTCTGGCGCAGGCTCGACCGGCCGGGCCATGAGGCTGCTCGGCTGAGCGAGAAGGACTCCCAATGGCATCTGAGCGGAACGGCGGTGTTCCTGCACGAGCGGCAGCCGTGCCGCCTCGACTACCGGGTGATCTGCGATGGGGAGTGGCGGACCGTTGCCGCCAGGATTGCTGGTTGGGTGGGAACCAGGACGATCGAGATCGAGTGCTCGGCCGACTCCGCCCGGCGCTGGCAGCTCAATGGAGCCGCGTGTCCCCAGGTGGAGGGCTGCCTCGATGTCGATCTCAATTTCAGCCCTTCCACGAACCTGCTCCCGCTCCGCCGCTCGAACCTGGCCGTCGGGCACGAGATCGCGGTGAGGGCGGCCTGGCTTCGCTTTCCGAGCTTCGCGCTGGAGCCGTTGGAGCAGGTCTACCGGCGCATTGATACCGCGATCTATCGGTACGAGAGCGCGGGCGGCAGCTTTGCCACCGAGTTGGCGGTGGACGCGACGGGCTTTGTCACTCTGTACCCGGGGTTCTGGCAAGCTGAAGTCTGAGATGGCGACTGAGGGGATTCTCCGCTCTCCTCCGTTTCTCCACCTGAACGCGATCCGGTGGTCAGCTCCCCGCGAGCCCTGCCGGTTCAGGAATC